>CAYWFP010000231.1:0-2504 GCA_964457365.1 uncultured Planctomycetaceae bacterium | reverse complement strand
GCAGGTTCCAGCGTGATTCTTCAGATCGGGTGCATCCGGCGTACCAGCCAAACGCCTTCGTGGAAGCCTTTGTGGCGACCATGCGGCGGGAGTGCCTGGGGAACTTCTTCTGCATCTCGCTGGACCAGCTCGACCACATCATCAATTCCTATCTCCGACATTACCTGACCGAACGCCCCCATCAAGGCCGGGACATCGGCAACGAGGTGCTCGCGCCTAACTTCAAGCCGTCGGCGCACGGTGAGATCATGTGCCGGTCATCACTCGGCGGGATGTTGCGGCATTACTATCGGGAGGCGGCGTGAGGCAGTGTATCTTTATCATTCCGTGCTGGGTTTCATGTATTCGCTATACCCCTGTTTGACAATCCTCTCCGCATTCTGAAATCAAGCGATAGCGGCTGAGAAACCGTTGATCCAGATGATTCTTCAGCCGCAACATACATTTTCCATGCAGCCACAGGTGCCACCAGGTTGCGAGTCCGGTGCCATCGCCGAGGTTCAAGATGGAGAGGGCGTGCTTCTGCGGGCGGTATTCGTGCAATGGCTTGCCGTCCAGTGTGGCCAGCAGATTGTACAGCAGAACGGGGGCCTGCCGCACACCGAAGACGCCGAGTTTCGGCAGGGAGCGGTTTGCGAAGGCGATGCAGTCTCCAGCGCCGAAGACAAGCGGATCCGCCGGCGAATGTAACTCCGGCGTCACCTGCAACCCCTCCCGCTCCTTCACGGGCAGCGGCAGGTTGCTTATCTCCGGCGGCGGAACCAGTCCGGTCGCGACGATGACAAGGTCGCTGGAAAACCGCGAGCCTTCAGTCAAAAGAAGGTGAGTAGATTCAATGCGCGCCACTTCCGAATCGAACCGCACATCCACGCCGCGTGAACGCAGCACCCGGCACAGCCGCTTTCCGGCTCCGGTCGAAAAGTTGGGCAGCAATGATCGGCTGCGCGAAAGCAGGCGGATCTGCGCTTGTTTTTCGCACCGACGGAACAAAGCGTTCATGTTGGCCGCGACTTCGCAGGCGCTTGCGCCTCCGCCGATTACGGTAATGGAGAGTGGCTTCTCGGGTTCTATGCTCTCCACATGTTTTCTCAGTCGCCACAGATTCGCAATAGGCTTGACGGTCCAGACATGCGGGGAATCTGATCCTGGAATGTCTGTAGCAACCCGGCTGCCAATGTTCCAGGAAATCGCGTCATAGGGCATGGACTGTCCCGAGGCGAATTGCACCCGCCGTTCCGAAGGCGTCAGGCCAACAGCGCGGTTACGGATGAAGCGCCCGCCATAACGGTTGATCAACGCTTCGGCATCGATGCGGTCATCGGCTGCCTCGTACGCACCGCCGAGCAGGCCGGTTGCCAGCCCGGAATACCAGAAGTCGCCCGGATCGACGAGGACGAGTTCGGTATCGCGGGCGGCGAAGGCACCGGCATGCCTGGCAACGTGCAGGTGCGCATGCCCGGCACCGACAAGGATGACGCGGCGTTTACTCACGGTGAATCTGTCCCCTTGCTTCGCTTCAGGCTCCTGGCAGCCTCCAGGAGAAGCGGGGCGTCGACGCGCACCTTGTAATTCGGATTGACATAGCTGAAGGTGATCATGCCTTCACGATCGATAACGAAAGCCGAAGGAACGGGGAGGAGATGATGCGACTGGCCGGAGTCGGCTTCCAGGTCGATCCCATGCCTATTCTTGTAAAGGTTGACCGTCTCGTCGGCGACGCGGAAGGCAATGCCGAACGCCCTGGCCGCCTGCATATCGCTGTCGGAAAGGAGGGTGTAGCCGAGACTGTTCTTTTCGATGGCAGGCTTCAACAATGCCGGTCGGTCGGGACTGACGGCAATGATCTGGAATCCAAGTTCATGGAGATCCTTTTCGATGTTGCGTAGCTCGGCCAGGTGCAGGTTGCAGTACGGGCACCATCCGCCACGATAGAAGATCATGACGGTCGGCTTTTTGGCCAGTGCATTGTTGAGATTGAACGCATCACCCTTCACATTCTTCAGTACAACCGGCGGCACCTTCTGCCCGATCAGGATGGGGCAGACCGCATCGGCTGTTTCCGCTGCACGCTCACTGACGGGGGGCGTTGTTTTGGCCTGATGTTCTGCGCAGCCGGTCAGTAATGCGCCAACAACCACCATAAACATTCCACCCGGTTTCCATTGTCTTCGCATAGCACACTCCTTATCGAAAATCCCCTCAATACAATTGCTTCAGCCGCTGTGGACTGACACCGAGGCGGTGGGCGATCAGAATCATCTGATTGATCAAGGTGGTCAGAAATACGCCCTTCCGTTGCCAGCGTCTGGCGGAGGTTCGCACCGGTAATGGAGCCATGACAATCCTGCCCGTTTGCCGCGCTCCCCTGACAAAGTCCAGGTCTTCCAGAAACGGCTGCGGCGGGAATCCTCCCAACGCCTCGAAGTGTGACCGTGCCAGGAAAAAACCCTGATCCCCATAGGGCAGCGAAAACCAGCGACTGCGCCGGTTGGCCAGCCATTCGA
>CAYWFP010000230.1:0-2535 GCA_964457365.1 uncultured Planctomycetaceae bacterium | reverse complement strand
TCCCGATGCCGAGGGCGGAGAAGTTTGCGTATTCATAGACCTGCTCGATGTAGACTGCGACCGGACGCTTCACGAGCGCCTTGGCCGTGGCGTCCTCGGTATCGGCATACCGCACCCACATGTATTCCCAGCCCGCCTTGCTGATTCCGGTGATGTTGCCGACCACGATGCCGGTGCGGTTGCTGGAGGCGGCGAAGCGGAAGGAGATCTCCCAGTCGTCATTGGAGTTGGTGCCGCGCCGGGTGCCGGACGCGCCGGCGAACAACACCTCGCCGGCCTGGAATCCCCGGAAGGGTGCATTGTTGACTTTGCCCGTGGCACCGAAGAGGCCGAGCTTGTAGGCGGTGCTCACCGTGGAAGGCGAGAGATAGTGCGTCTCGCTGAAGTTGTAGACGGGGACGGTGATGTCCACGCCCTCGACCGCTTCCTGGGTCGCACCGATTGCGCCGCCGAAATCGGGAGCGGTCATGCCGGGCGCGGCATACTTGCTCACCGTCTGCAGGGACTGGGTAATGTGCTGAGTGCCGCCACCGGTGTCGAAAGCGAAGGTGGACTCGCCCGTATCCGGGGGCGTGGGGTCGTTCTTGCCGTACCGGGCGGTGCCTTCCCACAGGAGGGTCTTGGTCGGGTCACCGATGGGGGCGATGTGCCTGCTCTGGCGCACCAGCCCGTCGTAGTAGTCGGGGGCCGTGGACGCGAGCGCCGCCTTGGCGTCGATGTCACTGGCCGTGCCCATAATAATGTAACGCAGGTCCACCGTGGCGTTCTTGCCGGTGGTGGATTCGCGGGAGTCGAAGCGTTCGATTACATCAATGGCCATAGGATTCTATCCAAAAGTGAGACCGCCGAGGGCGGCCTCTTCCACAAGACGTTTGGTGTTCTTGGCCGTTTCCTCAGCCGCCTTGGCGGTGCGCTCCTCGGGGCCACTTCCCTGCAGTCCCAAGAGCGCCTCGGCATTGAAGGTGCCGCGCACCTCCGTTACCTTCGCGACGGCTTCGGCTGCCGCGACGCCCGTGCTTTTCAGTTTTTCCACGAGCGTGTCGACCGCCGATGCCTGCGGAGCATCCTCGGATGCTTCGGATTCGGATCGTTTGCGAGCCGCTTCGGAGACCGCGGCGTCCCACTCCCGACGTGCCTGCCGAACCGCCTCTTCGGCGGCCAGAACATCCCGGGTGTATGCCTGATCCCGTGTCTGCCGACGGGCCGCGAGATCCTGTTCGCGCTGGACGGTGCGCTGGTTGAGTTCCTGCCCGCGTGTTTTGCGCCGCTCCTCCACCTCCACGATTCTCTTCTCGTAGAAGGTGGAGGACCTTTCCGACGTGGCCTTGACGCCCTCGCGCATGGCCCGAAGCGCCCGGTCCATCTGGACGAGTTCCTTGTCGTCGATGAGATGAAGCGCGTATCCGGCGGTGAGCACCTTGTCAGCGAGGGTGGCGAACCCGTCCATTACCTTCTGGATCGCGGTCCAGAAGGCGCTTGCGATGGCATTGCCAACCTGCAGAACCAGCGTCTCCACCTTTCCGAGTGCATCGAGCGCGGCGGCGTAGACCGTGTCCCATACCTCGGCGGCGGTGGTGGCTATCCGGTCCATGGCATCTGCGGCCGAGACGTAGAGCGTCTCCCACATCAGGTTGAGGTAGGCGATTCCCTTGGCCCATTCGACCTTGATGCTGAGCCAGAGAATTCTGGCGGCGAGAGTCACGTCGCCTGCCGCCAGCGCGTCCCCGATTCCTTTCATGACCTGCCGTACCCAGTCGCGGAGTTCGTCGAAGCGGTCTCCCAGCCAGGAAAGCGCCCGCGATCCCGTCTCGGTCGTGGCCAGGAGGTAGCCTCCAAGAGCCGCCACTGCGATGGACACGATTCCGACCGGCGTGGCCAGCGCGGCAATCGCTCCGGCCAGAATCCCGGCAACGGTGGAGACGGCGGACAGGATCGAGCCGAGCCCGCCGATGGCGAAGGCCAACACCGAACCGGCAGTCCCGGCGGCAAGAAGAGCCGCGCCGATGGCGCCTGCCACGAGGGCGATTTTCAGGGCCGATACGACGAAGCCCCGGTTGGCATTCACAAGCGCCGTGATACGGCCCGCGAGTTCGGCCGCCCGGTCCATCCACGCGCGGAGCGTCCCCTCCAGTGCCTCGCCGATTGCAATCTGCACGCCCTCGACCGCCGACATGAGCATGCGAAAGGACCCGCCCAGGGTGTCGTCCATGGTCTTGGCGGTGCGTTCAGCAGTGCCGCTTGCTTCCTGCAAGATCTTCTGCAGATCCGAGAAGTCAGCGCCGGGAGCCGCGAGTTTCAGTGCCGCTGCCTGACCGCGTCCGAAGAGTTCCTCGAAGATGGCCAGACGCTCCGCCGACCCCATTCCCTGTACACGTTTTCCGAGTTCGGACAGGATGGATGCCACCTTGCGGAGATTACCCGCCTGATCGACAGCTTCGACGCCGAGGGAGCGGAGCTTCTTCTGCGCCGCCTCGGTAGCCAGATTCTTGTAGGCCCGCGCGAGCGCCGTTCCGGCCATGGATCCCTTGATGCCGT
>CAYWFP010000229.1:0-2543 GCA_964457365.1 uncultured Planctomycetaceae bacterium | reverse complement strand
TTACTACCCAGTGCGGACCGGAGGAAACACCAACCCCGCCGGCACCTCCCGCCCGGCCGAAATGGATGGCGGTAATGCCGATATCATCGAGGTTAAATTCTCGGGTGGATTTCTGACCGCGAAAGTTCTTTCTGGTGATGCTGGCTTTGCGCGTGTTGAGGTTGATTTCCGTTTCGACGCGGAAAAGGCCGAGGGCTGTGAAAAAGCCAGTTAGGGTTAGGCTAAAGGCAGCAAAAACAATAGAACTTATTAATGCTACTATATCAAAATCATCTATAAGCATTTTAATACTTAAAAATAAAAAAAGAAGAAAGCCTGCCCCCCCAATAATAGCGAATGCTCTCTGTTGCTTCACAATAGAAAAACAGTTTTCAGTCTTTTTTTTAAAACCAATTAACAAAGTACTGTTACTCATTCAATTCTAAGGTTCGTTGATGTTCCTTCGTAACAGCTGGCTGTCACAGCTTTTCCTCTATCTGGCAGTAATACTTCCGCATCTCCAAACAAATCAACTTGTGCCCGAACTTTGATAAAATTAGGCCTGTTTCCTATCCAAAAGGGGTCGGTTTCAATGCCGCATATTTTCGTTAAATCAACGCTAACACTGGTTACCTGAGATGATTTCTTGACGGTTGCATTAGAAGCATTCAGCAGGATGTCTTTGCCTAAAGTCATTTCCTTATAGTTTCCAGAACCACTGACAGCTAATCTATCGGAAGTGCCGGCGGCAAAAACTACTTCTTGCAGTATGATTTTCGTTTCCGGCTCAAGTCTGCGCAACTGGATTTCTACCGACTGCTTGTCGATATCAAGGTCAATCGAAAAAGTATTAAGTATCTGTACGGCTCTTACATACTGACTGTTGACCTTTGCGAACGGTGTTTGCTTGGATGGAAATTCAGCATGTGCACCCCATGGCGTTATGAGCAACAAATCTTCCATCTCGCTATTATTGGAAATGTCAGCCATGGTTTTACTGCCGATGGCTATTACCGTGCCAATAACTGCCAGCACAAGACCCGGTGCAATGCCGATGCCAGTTGCAGACAAGCCAGCCGCGCCTGCAAAGAAGGTCGCCGCCAGCGCGCCAGAACCCACTGCGGATATTGCAAATCCACCACTCGCAATAAAATTCCAAACCGCACAATCCACATCGCTGCTTTTCAGCTCTTTCCTTCCTTCCTGAATTGCCAACCAGGTATCTACACCTGATGATATTGTGTTCACAACCTGAAACGGTCCCGTTCCCAGTTTCACCCACTGGCCACGATACTTCACCTTAACAAGGTTCTCTGCAAAATAGGAAGCGACTCCCGCATACCCGTTCGCGATATCCATCTTATCCATTAATGTTGCCGAAGGTTTTTCCGAAAGTTCCTTCAGCGCAAACACCACCGACACCCCTTCAAGCGCCTTCAAAAGGTTATCCAACCCATCGCTGGCAAGGAACTTGGCTGCGGCATTATCGTAGCTGATGCTTTTATCAAAACCAAAGCGCCAGAAACTTTTTTCTGAAAGGTCGCCAAACACCTCGGCAAATGGTTTTACCGATGGACGATTGCGGATAGTTGTTTCGACAAGCTCCATGCCGAAATAAGCGCCAGATGTTCGCAGTACCTTCTGGAGTATTTTGGCCATCTCCTCCGGCTTGAACTCATTCACGCCCCTGCGCGCAGCCTCGGTAAGAATGTTGATAAAACGGGTCGATATTTTTCTTACCCGGTCGTAGGTCTTGGCTGCGGGTATCTCCATAGCGTCTTCATCGAACAACTGCTCGCCGTCGGCGTTCCATGCGTCGTTTTTCAGAAGCAGAAGGTTCTGCAGCCAACTGTTTTCTTCCACGCTGCCGGTTTTCTTCAGCAGCTTGCCGAGGGTGTCCTGCCCTCGTGGAAAACGGGTGAGGCCATCAAGCAGATTGCCGATACGTTCTTCAAAGTCGTACAATTCCTGCGGCTGCTCTTCGCCTTCGGTTATGAATGCGAGATAGTCCCGGCAGGTTTCGGCGAACTTTCCGGTATCTATCCAGTCGCAAAGCAGAAGGACCTTGCCGCCGACCTCGCCGGTCTTCTTCGCTTTCTCGGTTTCGTATTGCTGCAAGTCGCTCTGGAGCCTCTGGTATCCTTCGTCGGAAAGCTGTTTCTTGTACTTGGGAAAGGCTTCGAGCACAGTGTTTATAAGTGCCCCGAACTCCATGAGCAGCTTTTGTTTTTTGCGTTCCTCGCTCGTTTCGGCGGAGCTTGGCAGCCGCAGTGCTTCCAATTCCTCGCGAACGCTGTCAAAATTCGCCCGGAGTTGTTCGGCCCATTGCAGGTAGTTGATAAGGATTACGTGTTCTTCACCGGTATCATCGGTCTTGCGGGCGACTTGCTGGTTGTCATCGATGTTGAGACATCGTTTTTCAGGTCCGGACATTAATCCGGTTTTATTGTCGAAAACCCGTTCCGCGGGCAACCGGACATCAGACAGCGCAGCAAGGAAAGTGTACTTCGTACCACTGTCATCATTGGCTGGAAGAAACGCCACATCCTCGAACGATTCCGAAG
>CAYWFP010000228.1:0-2567 GCA_964457365.1 uncultured Planctomycetaceae bacterium | reverse complement strand
GCAACAGAAACGACCGGCGCGGCTTCAACAGCAGGAAAGGAAGGTGGAACATGGGCGCCAAGGGAAAACTGAACTCGGCCTACATGAACGGCGCGCTGATCATCGGCGTCATCGGCGGGATCGCCACCGGCTCGTTCCTTGTCGGAATCGGCCTCTTCGCCGTCATGCTCGCCAGCAGCGTTGTCGCCGGGAATATCCGGCGCTGACCGAAGTGACGCCCACCCGGGCGTCGGAAAAAGGGCGCGGTCCAGCCCTTTTTCTTAGGTATCAGGAAGTCAAGTTGCACTGGCATCTGACGTTTTCAGGCTTACTGGTAGCCCACGCACATCGCCACTGCCGCCGCAATGTTCTCCATGTCATCATGGGACACATTGCCAAGGTGCTCTTTGAACCGATTCAATGATACCGACTTGACTTGGAATGCATCTGCCCGTGAAGGCTTGGTCAGGCCAGTGCACTTGGTCGGCTTGAGACTGACGTGCCACGGGTGGGCTCTGTAGGTTGTCTTCTCCTCGGTTATAGGCACGACAATACGAAGGCGTAATCGGCCAACGCTGTTTGTGCTCACGACCACAGCCGGTCGCGTCTTGTTAATCTCCTCCCCCTCCTTTGGGTCGAAGCATACGCGCCAAATTTCACCCCGTTGCGGCTCAATGGCTGTGCGTTCAGTAGTCATCGAGAATTTCTTCCTCTGCAAACGCCTCGAAGTCAGTCAAGCTGGAGTCCTTTTGGTACTCCTTCTCTGCTTCCTCAGCGGCCTGCGCGAGGATTCGTTCACGTTCCGCAGTTGGGAGCCGCATCAGCTCAACGGGCGTCAAATACCGGCGCACCTTCTGCTGGTCGGTCTTTTCAATATGCTCCGAAATGTTCGGCACCATTTCGTTGGCTCTATCCTCCGAAATCATGCCCTCGGTCAGTGCCCGCATGGTCATCAAGCGAAGGCGAGTTGGAGTCTCCGGGAATATATCGCTAACATCAACAGGCTCCTGCCTGCGCCAGCCCTTCTTGCCGAAAATGCGCATGTATCGCTCATAAACTGACATCGTGATGATGTTTAGGTCATAGGCGCGACGCAGAAGAGCAGACATGCTAATGCCATATTTCCTCTTCAATATAGCCAACTCCGCCGATGGGATGTTGGCCCTGTGCCTGCCAAGGTCACGCAACAAGGATTCCCGAGGAACCAAGAAAGATGACGCGAAACGATGAGCAGTCTGGTTCTCTTCCTTGCTGTCTCCGAGTTCAAGCACAACATGGCCAAGCTCATGTGCCACATTGAACCTGAACCGGTCGCATGGGGCTTTACGGGCCACGATGACAAGAGGGATGTGACCATTGACCATGCCTGACAAGCCGTCAAACTTCTCATCCAGTTCGCCAGTCAGGAAGACAATGGCCCCATGATCTTCGACAGACTGAATAACGCTTTCTATCGGGGCTGTATCACCCAACCCCCAACGCTTCCGCAACTCAAGTGAAGCGGCCTCAGCATCCTGTTCCAGTTTTTTAGTGGAGTAGGCAAAGGTCGGTTTCTCGCCGGGGTAGAGCATATCCCGCAGGCACATCCATCGCTCGACATGATGGCCAGCCTGTGCCTTCACCCGATCCTCCACGGATTTGGTCAAACCGGACTTCTTTCGGAATCCGCACCAGTCAATGCTAATCTCGGGCTCTGACAGGAAGTAGTCTGTCTTTACACCAAGCACTTCCGCCAGACGGCTAAGGAACAAAGGCTTTGGCATACTCTTGCCACGCTCGTATTTGGAAAGCCCTGCTTTAGTGATGCGTTGCCCAACAGAGGCCAGCTTTTCAGCCACCTGGTCTAGGGTCATTCCAGTAACAAGACGCGCCTGCTTGAGGCGTTCTGGATTCATGCGGCTCCTCCCTTCAGCGCGTTGCCCATATTACAAATATACCATCGGTTGTCAACGTTGACAAATTAAGAGCAATAAAAATTTTTGTTAACGAAAAGCAGTTGGAGGTTACCCACAACGCAAACTCCATGTAAGCATCTATTATGTATAATGTTGCAGGCATACTCAAGGTTCCCGGCGCATCCACTGAACTTCTCAGCCTTGCGCGGTCGGCCCGATCGAGTATGATCTTCCCGCACTTCTTCCGCAGGATCTCGTTCTCGACTTTGAGGAACTGGTTCTCGGCGATCAATTGACGATGCCTGTGACGGGAAAGGAGGAGCAGCAGAGCCTGAAAGGCGACCGACATGGCAATGTCCTTGCGTGAAAAACGGGCTGAAAAGCTGGGTGCTGCGGACGCGACATCCTTTTTCCACCCCGCTAAGGCGGGGTGGGGTGCAGTATACCGCCAGACCGGGGTTCGGCAAGGGCTCAATCCACCTCACACCACCCTTGGCTGGCAGTTCGTCGGGCGCTCAGCCCGGAGGCCGACTCGAAAAGAGGCCTCAAACTGACCCCTAAACTGTACCCTAGAATTTGAAAAACATGGTAAACATGGTATATATGGTAAGGTCGAAGCTCTTACGTAAGAGCTTGTTTTTGTCGTAAGTTACTGAGATCACTCCACTAGCGGAAAACGCCTCCAAAGTCCTC
>CAYWFP010000227.1:0-2569 GCA_964457365.1 uncultured Planctomycetaceae bacterium | reverse complement strand
TTGCGCGGCATATTTTTTCGCTGCTGTGTTGCAGATTTATTGCACTGAGCTATACATGGAAAGCATTTCGCTGCTAGCCGGATTCTTCGCCTTCAGGCGTCGCATCACGGCAGCGATGCAATTGGCCGGGTATGCGCTGATCACCTCGCTGCTCTTTCTCTCGATTTATCGTTGGGGCACCTTCCCCTCTTGCTTCGTCGAGGGCGAAGGGCTGACGCCGTTCAAGATCTACAGCGAATACGCTATCGGGGGCATTACCTTCTGCGCCATGGTCGTGCTCTGGTTGCTGCGTCGGCGTTTCGACCGGTACGTTCTCATCCTGCTGATGATGTCGCTCGGCATCACCATCGCGGCGGAAGTTATCTTCACTTTCTACAGCGGAATGTTTCAGATGGCGAATTTTGCCGGTCACTACTGCAAGCTTCTTTCTTTCGTATTCATCTACATCGCTGCGATCCAGATCGGGTTGGAAGAGCCCTACCGCGTGCTCTTTCGCGAGTTGAAGCTGAACGAGGAGTCGCTGGGGCGCGAGCGCGACTTTATCGAAGCGGTTCTGCAGCACGAATCGGCCCTGGTGACGGTGCTGGACGAAACCGGTCGCGTTACGCGGGTAAACAGGGCGATGGTCGAGGTAACGGGGTACGAGGCGACGGAGTTGGAAGGCGAGTTCCTCTGGGAGTTGTTGGTTCCTCCGGACCAACCCCGGACTTGTCGCGATCTCGTCGAGCGGGCTCGTGACGCCGGTTGCAGCGATATCGCCGAGGTGATTTGGCTGACTCGCAAGAAGGAACGATTGCATGTCAACTGGTCCTGTGCCCGTATCGACGAGGGACTGGCGACGGGCGTCTACTACGTCGGCACCGGCCTGGACATGACCGAATTGCGTCGCGCGGAGAAAGCGCTCCTGCAATCGGCGCGCCTGGCGGCGGTGGGCGAGCTTGCCGAAGGTGTTGCCCATCATTTCAACAACATTCATGCCGGCATTCTCGGCTACGTCGATCTCGTGCGCACGGACGATACGGTGAACGAAAACTGCAGGCGGCGGCTCGATCGGGCGGTCGAGGGAATCAAACGGGCGACTGAAGTGACGCGCAACATACTCCACTTCGCTCAGGCGCCGCGTGGCGAGACCGTCCCCATCGAGCTTGGTCGTCTCGTGCACGAAGCGGTCAGCTTGTACGAGAACACGTTCGAACAGCAAGGCGTGACCCTGCGGTTCGACGATGTGGGGGCGGTGCCGCCCGTCGCGGTCGATCCGGGCGCTTTGCGCGAGGTGTTGTTGGCGCTCCTTAGCAATGCCCATCACGCCCTGATCGGACAGACGCATAAGGAGATCAACTTCGCCACCGCGTTCGCGGAGGGCATGGTCGAACTGCGGGTCAGCGACAACGGTTGCGGCATCCGCCCCGAAGATATGCCTCGCATTTTCGACCCGATGTTCAGCACCAAAGGCGAGCGCGCCCATCCGGGGTCTCTTCAGTTGCGCGTGCGAGGTGTCGGTCTAGGACTCAGCATCGCGGCTTCGATCCTGCGCGATCATGACGGCGGCATTCACCTCGAGAGCGTCCCCGGACAAGGGACCACAGTGGTCGTGCGTCTTCCGGCGGCTTCGTCCGTGGGCACGACCCCATCCCGAACTCCATCGCGGTGACAACGTCAAAACGCCATGCGGCCCCAACTCGGCTTCGGCTTCGGATCCAATCCCAGCATCTCGCGCGCGGTGCGCACGTAGTATCGGTAGTCTTCGAGCGGGGTGCCGTTAGGAATGCGGTGGTCGAGGCCGAAAACGACCCCGCCGCGCAGCATCTCGGGCGCCAGTTTGTATTCCAGTTCTTTGCGGATCGCCTCGTGTCCCTGACGCAGAACGTGTTTGTCGATTCCTCCCTTGAGCGCCAGGCCCGGTCCATATTTTTTCCGGATCTGGACGATGTCCATCCCCGCCGCGGGCTCCAGCGGGTGCATGGCATTGACGCCAGCGTCCTGGAACGCATCGAGTACCGCGTTCATGTTGCCGTCGGAATCCTGCGAGAATAGCGTCGCGCCCCGCTCCTGTAACATGTCCCAGATCCGGCGGTAATACGGCTTGATGAACTCCCGCACCTGCCGCGGTCCGGCGAGAGGGCCGCTCTTTCCCGCCATGTCTTCGTGTACGAATAAATGGTCGACCTGTACCTCGCGCGCGACCACGTCCAATACGCGTTCGGCCGTCTCGCCGATGGTCTGCAGGATGTCGTGCATCAGTTCCGGCTCTTCGTAATAGGCCGTGCAGGCCATCTCCTCGCCCATGAGTTGCCGCGGCTGGTCGTAGCCTCCGGGGATACTCACGATAATCAGTGCGCCGTTTTCGCGCGCATTCCTCGCTTCCTCGAGCCAGTCCTCGCCGAAGCGTTCGGGAGCGAATTGATATCGCGGTTTGATGCGCTCCCAGTCGGTCCAGGACTTGACCGGGTAATCCAACGGCAGTGGAATTGTCGCCGCGGCCTTGCAAAGCTTTTCGGGCATCCCGAAGCGGTTGGTCTGCACAATGTAGTCCGCCGTTTCTTCGATTATCTTCGGCGGTTCGCCGCCG
>CAYWFP010000226.1:0-2573 GCA_964457365.1 uncultured Planctomycetaceae bacterium | reverse complement strand
CGGCAAACGATTGGGCGCCTCGCGATCCGCGGGACTGGCAACTGCTGGGCTCGAACGACGGCGGCCAGACCTGGACGGTGGTGGATACGCAGGCTGGGGTTCAGTACACGAGCCGCAAGCAAGTGAAGGAGTTCACGGTCGCGACTCCCGGCGCGTACAACGCGTACCGTTTGAACATCACCAGCGTGCTCGATCCCACGACCGCCAATTCGATGCAACTCTCCGAGATCGAATTGCTGGCCGAGGAATAGGTGTGCCTTCCACGACTATTCATGTGGGGGTTGTTGGTGGATGAGGGTGGACAGATAGGAGCAAAAGGACTAAAATTCAGCTTATCGGATTTTGCGGACCCCCGGTGGTGCCGACTCATGGGTGGTTTGCGAAAAACGATAAGTGAAAGCAGGGAGATGAGCGCGAATGCAAGAAGTTATCCATAGAACTTTAAACGGCGAAGCAGAGGCGTTCAGAGAGATCGTCAAGCACTATGCGCCATCGGTGCGCGCGCTGCTTGGATCGCATCTGATAGATCTGGATGTGATAGACGATCTGGCGCAAGAGACGTTTCTGGCGGCATACGAAAATCTGGCAAACTATAACCAGACGGGAGATCTGGGCTCTTGGATACGGGGGATCGCACGGAATAAAATGAATATGTATTTTCGGCATGTATATAAGCATGCCAAAGCGATTGAATGTATTCGTGCCGAGGTGTCCCAGGAATTTCAAGATGAAGTTGAGTCGGATGAAATGGATATGGACCAATCATTGAATAATTTAAAGTCATGTTTCGATAGACTTCCGGATAAACTCCGCGATGTGATTCACAAACGATACCACGAAAGAGAGTCCGTGCGGATGCTTGCGAAAAAGTCGCATCGCTCCATCAAGGCGGTTAGTTCTCTTCTGTTTCGTGGTCGCAAGAAATTGAGGGCGTGCATGGAGGCTTCCAGATGACTTTGACAGCCGCCGACATCATCGGCATCGAGCAATATTTAGATGGAACCTTGACGGTCGATCAGATACAGGCATTTCGGGTGCGCATGCGCAGCAATCCCGTGTTGCGGCAGGCGTTTGTCCAGACCATGCAACTGCATGGCCCAATAACGGCTGCGTTTCACCCGGATGCCGAATGTCAACGGTTAACAAGTCTGTTCGACGGCACGCGAGACGGCCGGCGCTTTGAAAGCCGGGTGATGAGAAAAATCGGCCAGGTGCCCGCGACGCAAACATCAATTTCTCCTGCATCGGAACGGCAAGCGACTTATTTGCATAAAGTGAAAAATTGCTTTCGTCGTCGCCCCTCCGCAAGGGGGCGTGTTCGTGAAGCAGCACGACCGCCGATCGAGCTGCGTGCGTGGTACGCAAAGACGGGGTCTTTGGTCGCCATCGCCGCCTGTTTTCTCATTATAGCCTCGATCTTTTTTCTGAACCGATGGATGGTCGAACAGCAGCCTTATTTGATCGTTGCGGCGCTGACCGGCGACGGGGAGGGATTTGCGACCTCATCATCGGGGGAGAAACGAAATCTCGTTTCCGGCTCTCCGGTTTTTGAAAACGAATGGATCGAGGCCGGAAGTGATACCAGCATGACGCTGCAATATTCGGGTGAAAATACTACGATTAAAATGAGTGATGGTCGCGCTGTCTTCCGTGCAGGGGAAAATGATTCGAAGAATATCGAAATTGACAGCGGTTATATCGTAGGCCATGTGTCTCCACAGGCAGCGCCATTCATCATTCTAACGCCAAATGCGACGGCAACGGTTCTCGGTACGATCTTTGAGCTTTCGGTTACGGCATCCGAGACGCGTTTATCTATGTTGGAGGGGCGAGTGCGATTGAGCCGCAATCGGGATGGCCGCTATTTGGAAGTTCCGGCCGGAATGTTGGCGAAAGTGGACGGGCAAGAAAGGTTTAAGTTGGAGGCCATTGAATCGAAGAAGCAGATCACCGAAAACATTGTCGAGGAAAATTCACTTGACGCAGGCGAAAGTGTAATATTGTCCTCAAAGCCGTGGGCGTTGCATAAATTCAGTCTTCCAAATAATGATGAGGCATCCAAATTAGAGGGGAGACTGCCTAAAGAATTATACCGATCGGCTAAGATCAAGTATAAAGCGTTCGAGTCCGAAGGCTTAGAGATCGATGCGCGAGGGACGACTGTTGTAATGACCGCCCCAAATGCAGAGGGGACGGCTCCTCTCGAAATTGAGGCCAAGCCGGGCGTGGTGATTATCGAATATCCGGTAATGCTTCAAGCAAAAGGCGAGGGCGAAGACTCGGTGGCGGCATTCGGTGTCTGCCCGGCTTTTTTCGATCTTAAAGGGATTGAGAAAAATACAGTAATTAAAAAGAATTCGTACCTGCCGAAAAATAAGCTCATCTGGCGCAAAACCAGCATTCTTATTATCCAAGAGGAAGATGAAGAATATCGCTACGAGGAATCCTTGTTCATCAAGACAATGGATGATTCCGAGAATTGGGGGGAAGAGTTGTTGGTTGCTAGATCAACCTACCGGACGACACGCAATCGTCTTCGGGTAAACATCTATCACGTTAATACAAAGGGCATG
>CAYWFP010000225.1:0-2577 GCA_964457365.1 uncultured Planctomycetaceae bacterium | reverse complement strand
GTTCGCCCGTGCGCCGGTTGCGCCCATGAAGCAGTTCGTGGCAGCGATTGTAGAGGTGGTGCGAAACCAGCGGGCGGTGCTTGCCGGGATACTGTTTTCCCCGCCATTTGATCTCGCCAAGATAGAACCGGTTGTTGAGAATGTAGCTCAGGGTGGTGCGGCTGAAGGTGGGATTCCGTGGTTTGTAGGTGAAGCCTTCTTCCTTGAGCCGCTTCTTGAGCGTCTCGAAGGTCTGGTCGCCCCGGGCGTACAATTCAAAGATACGGACCACGGCGCGGGCCTGCTCGGGATCGAGTTGGATCGGCTCGTTCTTGTCCTCCTTGACGTTGCGGTAGCCGTAGGGCGCCCAACCGGGGAGCCAGCCACTGCGCACCTTCTCGTTCATGCCTTTGAGCACCTCGGACTGCAGATTGTCCGAATAGTACTGGCTGACGGCTGCCATCACGTTGAAAGAGAGCTGCCCCGCCGCTCCGGGGCCGAACTCATTCTCGACGAAAAACAACCGCACGCCCGTGTCATCCTCCAGTTCCTGCATCCGTACCGCGTCACGCATGTTGCGGCAGATACGGTCGAGCTTATGGGCGAGAATGCCTCCGATCCGCTCCTTGCGGGCGTTCTGCTTGACCCAGCGCACCATGCGGTTGAATTCCTCTCGGTCGACTCCGCGCTTGGCGGATTCGGCGATGCTAAATTCCTTCACAATTTTCATGTTCTCGCGCTCGGCCTTCTGGCGGTTGGCCCGGATCTGCGCATCCAGACTATAGCCTTCCTTCTGTTCCCGCGAGGAGACGCGAGCCCACACTACGACGTTTGTTTTGCTCATGCCTTGTCCTTTCGTTTCTGTTTCGCCTCTTCTTTCACGGCGAAGAACGCGGTCAGGTTCCTGATGTTGAACAGGGCCTCCACCGCCTCCTCGCGCCGCACCTTCCTGCCGAGAACCCGGCTCCACAACTCCACAGTCCTGTCGATCAGTTCCCCGGACATCCATTCCTCCGATACGGGCCGTTCTTCGGCGCAGTGAGGATGTTCCTCAACGTTCGCCACACATCCAGTGGATTCTGACTGGATTTGAACGGGTTTTTCCTCATCCGCTCGGACGGTCATTACTCCACCTCCCATTCGCTGAATCCCATGCATTCGAACCGTTGCCGGATGTTGCGGATCACGCGCTGCACCCGATGCCAACCCCAGCCCATCTCCGTGGCGATGTCGGTGGTGTTCAGTCCCCGCAGCAGGCATTCGGCCACATGGGCATCCTCGCCGTCCAGGGAGGCGAGGACCTCGCGGATCGCAGCCAGACGGGAAAAATCCACAACCTGCCTGAAGGTCGGAGGCACCTCGTCCTCCGCCTCCTCACCCACACCCAACTGACGTTTCAGATCGTCCATCACCTCCCGGCGCCGGGATTCCCTGCGCAACAGGTCCTTGATGCGGTTGTCCACCAGGATGATGAGCACCGACGCCTCTGCCTTGCCGTTGGCCTTTTCCGCGTCGTATTCCAGCGATGCCAACTCCGGGACGATGTCCTGCAGCAAGTCCTCCGTATCCTGGAGCGAGAGCCCGTAACGGGCGGCCCGGGTGGCGGCGATGCGGATCTTCCAGCGTTCCAGCATCTCTCCATAACTCTCTGCCAATGCATCCAAATCACGTTTTTCCATGGCGCTTTTCCTCCATCGAGCGGTCGTAAACAGGCCGACGCAGTGCCGGCCGAACACGCTCAATGATCCGCCATAAGCCGTCCCAACTCTGTACCGGGGCATGTTCAGGCGTCGTCCCGGTGTCGTCCCGCCGTTGTCCCATGTTCGTCCCGTGTCGTCCCATGTCTGGGACGAACATGGGACGACGTGGGACGACACGACTTTCAGATGGGACGGCGGTGGGACGGCTCGAGATACGAAGTTCCTAATGGAGGGCAAGAGAATCGCCCCCGCCGAAAAACGACCGAGGGAGGAACGAAATGCAAACGACCTGCATCATTCACGAACCCGCCGAACAGTATCACGCGCAGCGGGACGCGTACCTTTCCAGTCATCTCCTGAACGACGCCCGCAAGAGCCTGACGCTGCTGAAGCGCAAACGCGACGGGCTCATTCCCGATCAGGATCGCCCCGCGTATGTGGTGGGCCGTGCACTCCACACCCTCGCGCTGGAAGGCCGGGACGAATACGACGCCCGTTACGCCGTGGGTGGCCCCATCAATGAACGCACCGGCAAGCCCTACGGCGCGGGCACCAAGGCCTTTGCCGAATGGGCATCGGAGCAGGAGAAGGAAATCCTCACCGACGATCAGTCGGATCTGGTGGAGAAGATGGCCTCAGCTGTGCGCGGCCATGAGGCAGCACAGGAACTTCTCGCGGACGGTGTCGCCGAAGGCGTTGTCCGAGCTAGCTACGCCGGAACGCCCTGCCAGATCCGGATGGACTGGCTCAATCCCTCCCGTAACGCCCTTATTGATCTCAAAACTACCGATGACCTCGACTGGTTCGAGTCCGACGCCAGGCGCTACGGCTATCCGTGGCAGGTCGCGTTCTACCGCGCGGTCCTGGCTGCCGGGGCCGGATGCGCTCCCTCCGACAT
>CAYWFP010000224.1:0-2600 GCA_964457365.1 uncultured Planctomycetaceae bacterium | reverse complement strand
CGACCTTGGGTTCTCGGATGAGGAGCTGGCCCGCCTTCTTGGCGAGGGCGAGGCCCATGCCGAAGGTGCAACCGAAGCCGATGCCGTGCCGGAGGTGGACGAGACGGAACCGGCTGTCAGCGTGCTGGGCGAGATTTATCATCTGGGGCATCATCGCCTCCTGTGTGGTGACGCCACCGATGCGAAGGCGGTGGCGCATCTTCTTGCCGGGCAGCCCATCGACCTCATGTTCACGGACCCTCCGTATGGAGTGTCGTATGCCGACAAGAACAAGTTCCTGAATGCATCAGACAAAGGCAACCGCATCCAGACGGAGATCGAGAACGACCATCTGTCTCTGGAGGAGACGGCGCGGCTGTGGCTGGCAGCCTTCAAGGCATGGGGTCCCCACTTCGGTGATCACTCGGCCTACTACGTTTTCACGGCCAGCTCAAACGGCCTGCTTCCCCTGATGTTGGAAACCATGAAAAAGGCCGACATGGAGTATCGGCACATACTCGTGTGGGTTAAGAACAATCATGTTCTGGGCCGGAGCGACTACAACTATCGGCACGAACCGATTGTGTACGGTTGGGCCAAACGCCATCACTTCTTCGGGCAGGGGCCGCAGAAGACCACGGTTTGGGAATATCCGCGGCCTACATCAAACGATACTCATCCCACGACGAAACCCGTGATGCTCATCGAGAATGCTCTGTTGAACAGCACACAGAAAGGCATGCTGGTGGCCGATCCGTTCCTCGGATCCGGCAGCACGCTGATTGCCTGCGAGCGCACGGGGCGCGTGTGCTTCGGCACGGAACTGGCCCCCCACTACTGCGATGTGATCAGGAAACGGTGGTCGGCTCACGTGAACGGTGAGAGCGCGGAATGGCAGGCGGCGACGCCTGTCGCGGACATGAAGGAATCGTCCAATGACTGAATCTCTGGTGTACCTTGCATCGCCTTACAGCCATCCAAATCCCTCGGTGCGCGCTGCGCGTCATCACGCGGCATGCCGCTGCACGGCTGCCATGATGCGCGACGGCCTGCATGTGTTCAGTCCGATTTTGCACGGATATGCGCTGGAGGCCCACGGTTTGCCCGGCGACTGGGAGTTCTGGCAGAGCCACGACCGTCTCATGCTTTCACGCTGCAACGAACTGGTCGTGCTGTGCCTGCCCGGCTGGCGCGAGAGCGTGGGCGTAGGTGCAGAGGTAGCCCATGCGACGGAACTGGGGCTGCCCGTTCGTTACATGCGCCCCAATCATTTCGAGTGGCGTGATGCCTGCGCGAGCCTGCCCCCCGTGGGGGAGGCATGCGAAGTATTGTGTGGTCACGATACAGTCTTGCTGGCAACGCTGGTCAGGGATCCGAACGGCGGATACGCCTGGGCCAACGGAGAGAACAACGAATTCCGAGTCGGCGGCGTGCGCTGCTGGCGTCTCGACACCAACCAGGGAGAGTTGACATGACAGCGGAAGTGAAAGCACTGGGCGGGGATGTATCCAACGCTGGCGCGGGAACTATCGCGGCCGATGCGCCCTATCGCGTGGAGGTGACCATCACCGGGGATGCCCCGATCCTGTTCCATCGGTGGCAGAACGAAGCGGTGGCGGCAAAGGCTGCAGCTAAGAAAGGATCGATGGCCAGGAAGTGTGATGACGTGGAGTCATACGTCTGGCGCAACGAGGACGGGATCATCTGCCTGCCCGGCGAGTATGTGCGTGGTTCTCTTATAGATCCCAAGAATGGGGCGGCCAAGTACAGGCAGGATCCAAGAAGTCCTCGAAAGAGTGCGCTTGATCTGTTTCGGGCCGGCGTGATTTCCCTGACCGATCTGGCTCCGCTCCGAAAGGCCGATGGGACGGAAGCCGAGACCTGGGATTATGTTGACCGTCGGCGGGTGACCGTACAGCGTGCAGGGATTACCCGCGAGCGGCCTGCTCTGGCGCGGGGGTGGGTCGCCACAGTCCGCTTCCTCGTGACCACCCCTGCGCATATTGAGCCGGTCACTTTGCGGCAGGCTTTGACCGATGCAGGGCAGCTTGTTGGGGTGGGAGATTTCCGTCCGTCCTTTGGGCGGTTCGGGATTACGGGGTTTGAGATGCTGGCATGAGTCATTTGCGGGGCGCGGCTTGGCTTGGCGCGGCCAGGCATGGCAGGGCTGGGTTGGGCCTGGTTAGGCGAGGCATGGCATGGTGTAGTTCTTTGGATTGGTTGAAGTATCGGAGGGACAAACAGAATGCAAGTTATCGAAAAATCTATTGAGGAACTCAAGGAGTACGAGGGAAACCCGCGAAGCATTCCTGAAGCCGCTGTAGATGCGGTGGCAGATAGCATTCGGGAATTCGGATTTCGGCAACCAGTAGTGACCGATTCGGACGGCGTTATCGTCTGCGGGCATACCAGGTTGCTGGCCGCCCGCAAATTGAGCTTAACCAAAGTTCCAGTCCATGTGGCCAAGGACCTTACCCCCGAGCAGATCCGCGCGCTTCGAATTGCTGATAACCAGTCGGGAACCATCGCCGACTGGGATTACGATCTCTTGCCGCTGGAGATCGCTGCCCTGCAGGATCTCGATTACGACCTCTCGCACCTGGGCTTCGATGAAGAGACGC
>CAYWFP010000223.1:0-2602 GCA_964457365.1 uncultured Planctomycetaceae bacterium | reverse complement strand
TTGTGCTCCATGGTTGATCTCCTTGACCGAAAGCCTTATGTGTACATCATATCACGATCAAGGCCTACGTCAAGCCCGTTCTTTCAGGGATTCCCATTTCTGGCGAGGTGGGCATCCGCCGGCGATCCATTGGCGCAGCTCCGAGAGACGCCAGCGCACCGATCCGCCGATCTTGACGGGCATGGGCAAGCGTCCCTCCACGTCCAGGCGTCGAACGGTTCGCGCTCCAAGCCCAAGCAGCTCCCCGACGCCGTCCGCGCCGATCAGTTCCGGCGGCGGGGTGCCGTTCCGTTGCTCCAGCGCGTCGGCGAGTCGCTGGAGGGTTGCCACAAGGTCGCCTGTCGTGTCGGTCGTGTCCATCGTATTCATCCGCCTGCCGCGCGCCCTGCTCGCGCGTGAGAGAATTTCGGTTGCCACGGCGCCCTGGCCGACGCCCTGCCTGCCCTACGCTTCGCCCGTGACCACGCCCGCGACCGCCTCAATCGCCGCCCCGACCGACGCCAACGCCGAAGCGATTTCGTCACGCCGCGCCGCCGCCGCGTCACGCGCCGCCTGTGCCGCCGCAAGCCGTTCACCGGCCTTCGCAAGCCCGCGTTCGGCCTTGGCCAAAACTTTTTCAAGTTCACGAAGTTTCGCTTTCATGATGCTATCTCCTTCTTTGCGAACTGAGGGCGAAATCGCCCTCGGTTATCCCACCATACCGACGCCCGGCAAATCGCTAATCCGCCCGGTCGGCAAGTCGATTTCCAACGCCGCAGTCCCGATAGCGCCAAAACGATTTTTCAACGCCTCGACCTCAAGCTGTTCAAACGAGGCGCCCGACTGCTCGCGCCAGAGCGATAGCACCAAGTCGGCGCTGAATTCCAGCGCGCCGCTCTCGCGCAAGGTCGCCAGCGTCGGACGTGCGTTTTCGTGATAGCCGGTGCGTGAGGGGCTGGAGATTGCGAGGATCGTCGCGCCGGTCTGCCGTGCCATCCGTAGCAGCGCAGTTGTGACGGCCTCGACGGTGTCGCGCCTGGAGTCGGCGTCGACCTGGACAAGCTGGAGATAGTCTAAGAGAACGACGTCGACCTCGGCCGCGTGCCGCAGAATCGCGCCCTCGACCTGCTCCAAGGTGAGTGGACCTTGCGCTACGATCCGCAGCGGCAGGTCGGCCAGCGTCTCGCGGCCAGCCGAAAGCGCATCGGCGTAATCGGCGGCGTTCTCCATCCCCGCCAGTGCGCGCCGCGTAATACCCTGCGAGACGCCGGAAGAGATCGAAAGTAATTTCTCCGAAAGCATCCGATCGCTCATCTCCAGCGACAGCATCAACGCCCTGACGGGACGCCCCCGGACGGAACCGCTGAACGGCATGTTGCACAGCAATTGCGTTTTGCCGACGCCGGGACCGGCCGCGAGAATGCCGAAGCTACCGGGTGGAATGCCGCCGGGGATCAGGTCTTCGTCTAGTGCTTTCCAGCCCGTGATCAGGTTACAATCCAGCCCGTCTGCCGCAGCCTCGACGGCCGCCAGCATTTCAACCGGCGAGACAGTCGCAGGCGCGACAGCACCGGCGGCCTTGTCGGCCTCGGCCCGCAGGTCGGACAAAACCCTTCCGGGATCGGCGCCTCGATCAAGTTCGTTCGCCGCGCGCTCGATAGCCTCGCGCCTGCGACGGTCAGCGGCAGCGTCGGCAATCAGCCGCGCGTGATAGCCTGCGCGCACCGAAGAGGGAACCGTATCCAGCGCGCCAAGGAGCAGCTTCGAGTCAACCCCTGTACGCGAAACTACGTCCGGAATCGGCGGCTATTCAGGAGCAATGAGATGCAGCTTGGGAAAATAGGTCCGGTAGCGGCTCGCATCGCGCGTGACCAGCGTCATCCTCGAAACCGACGCATGGGCGCCGATGAAGAAATCCGGCAGCGTCGATTCCCGCTTGCCCCCGCGCTTGCGGTAATCGAGAAAACACTTCCCCGCAAGGAAGGCCGCTTCATACGGTACGGGCAGTCGTTTGAACAGATCAGTCGGAAGCGCCTTCTCCAACTCCTCGATGCGGGCAAAGCGGATCGACACCTCGGCGTAGATCACCGGGTTAATACAGACGACGTTCTCGTCGGCTTGCTTCCGCAGAATGCCCGACGACCACTCGAACCACTCCTCGTCCTCGGTCATTACGTCGAGGAGCACATTGGAATCCACGAGTACCCGCTTCATGCGTCGCCCCGGGTGTGGCCCATGATCTCCTCGGTCGTCATTTTCACCGAACCCTTGCCCCGGAGATGCGCCACGAGGCGGTCACCGCGCGCTTCGTCCTCCTCGTGCTTGCGAATGACGACCTTGCCCCGCTCGTAAACGAAATCCACCTCGGTGTCGGGCAGAAGCCCGGCCTTCTTCCGGATCTCGACAGGAATCGTCACCTGTCCCTTGGATGTGATGCGCATGATTGCCTCCCGGCCTGGCAAGGTAAGTAATTCTCTTACTTAAGTATTACTTCATCGTGTGTGTCGTGTCAAGGATATTTCACGGTCATCCGGCTCGGTTCAAACTGCGCCACCAGACGCGAAATTTTGGAATGCGTCAGTTCGAACCGTACCCTGTCGGACGTAAGTCTCGCCCTGACAAA
>CAYWFP010000222.1:0-2610 GCA_964457365.1 uncultured Planctomycetaceae bacterium | reverse complement strand
ATCGCACCGTCGCTGGATCGCCCCCCGCGTGTCGCCGCAGAACCGGGTCGCCCGCTCCAGAGATCGGAAATCCCCGTGGCCGTGAGGTCGCGGGGATTTTTTTGGGGAAAGCCCCGCCCCCTTCAGTCCTCCCCCCGCAGCACCGCGCAGAGGCGTTCGAGGACGTCGGCCATCTTGAAGGGCTTGCTGATGTAGCCGGAGATGCCGAGCTTGGCGATGGCCATGACCACCTGACGCTCCTGCCGCGCGGTGACGACGATCGCCGGCGTATCCTTGAGCGCTTCGTCCTTGCGCATGCGTTGCAGCATCTCCCCGCCGTTCATCCGCGGCATCATCAGATCCAGCAGCACAGCCCGGAAGGGCTTCTCGCCCTGCGCGGCCTCGCCCAATTTCTTCAGTCCCTGCAGCCCGTCCTCGGCCTCCTCGACGTCGGCTTTCAACGCGACCAGGCGGTTGACCACCAGCTTGCGCATGCGCACGTTGTCCTCGACGATGAGGATGCGCGCGCCTTTGAGGCATTCCAGCTCGTCGCCCGGCGCGGGCGTCTCCGCCTTCTTCGTCGGCTCTTGTGCCGGTTCGGCCGGCGCGTCCGCCGCCGCCTCCGTTTGTTCCGCCGGCAGGGACTTGATCGCGGCCGTCGGCGCCTCGGCTCTCGGCGGCGGTGTTTCGCCGCGGATGGACTTGATCGCCGCGTAAATCGCCGACTCGGCGTTCTTCTCCCGCCCCTGCGCGGCTTTCAGCGCGGCGTTGAGCTTCGGCAGCGCCTCGTCGGCGCAGACCGGGCCGATAGCACCGAGCACCTTCGCCGCGGCGATGCGGATGTCGGGGATGTTGTGCCGCAGGTACCCGAGAATCCGGGTCAACCCGCCCGCGCCCTGCTCGCCCATGGCGATCATCAGCGAGGCGACTTTCTCGCGCAGCGCGAAGTTCGGATCGGCCAGGTATTTGGCGAAGTCCTTCGCCCCGACCGAGAGATCCGCCCCTTCCTCGACCATAGTCTGGAAATGCTCCACCAGCGTGTGCCGCGTGCCCATGTCGAGCTTGTGGAACTCCTCGACAAGCATCGGCGCGGAGATGTGCGCGAAGTGCGGGCTTGCCAGCAACCGGTCGAAGATCTTCCGCTGTTGGGCCTTGGGAGTCTTGCGATCGAGATATTTCTCGATGGCGCGCTTGACCTCGTCCTCGGACTTGTACGGCCAGACCGTCCGCCCGGTCGCGGTCTGCTGCATCTGCAACGAATCCGACGCCGAATTGCCCGCGTCTTCCGCCGCATCGTCATTGGGGATGTCTTCGGTCATCGCGGTCTTTCCGGCTCCAGAAGGCCCACCATCCAGTGAAAACCTAGCGCCAGACTCGGTTCCTTGCAACCGTTTTCCGTCTGATGTATTTGCGAAACACGACTGATTATGGTCGCGTATTCACCGAATGCGCCGTTTTGCTTTTTTGCGCGCTTTCCCTTTGCGCTGCGCGCGTTGGGGCCCGTAACGCGGAGCGTTCTCGGCGACGTAATCGATCGGCGCGTCCAGTTCCAGCAGCCGGTCGCGCAGCGCCGCGGCATCTTCGAACCGCATGTCGGCGGCGGCGGCGACCATCTCCTGCTGCAGCAGGCGCACCTCCTCCTCCTTCGCGGCGCCGGCGGTGACGCTCTTGCCGAGTGCGGGAACCTCGATCTCGCGCTCTTTGTCGACGCCGAAGAACTCCTCCAAGCCGGTCTCCAGTCCGCGCACCACGGTCCGGGGGGTGATGCCGTGCTCGCGGTTGTACTCCAGTTGCATCTCGCGGCGGCGGCCGGTCTCCTCCAGCGTCTTGCGCATCGCCTCGGTCATGCGATCGGCGTAGAGGATGACCCGCCCCTCGAGGTTGCGCGCGCAGCGGCCGATGGTCTGGATCAGGCTCGTGGCGCTGCGCAGAAAGCCTTCCTTGTCAGCGTCGAGGATGATCACCAGCGAGACCTCCGGCAGGTCCAGCCCCTCGCGCAGGAGGTTGACGCCGATGATGGCGTCGTGGACGCCGGTGCGCAGGTTCTTGAGAATCTCGACGCGCTCGATCGCGTCGAGATCCGAGTGCAGGTACATCGTCTTCAGGCCGCGCTCGCGGCAGTACTCGTCCAGGTCCTCCGCCAGGCGCTTGGTCAGCGTGGTCACCAGCACGCGCTCGTCTTTCGCCGCGCGCGCCTCGATCTCGCCGAGGATGTCCTCGACCTGCCCCGTCGTCGGGCGCACCTCCACCGGCGGATCCACCAGCCCCGTCGGCCGCACGATCAACTCGACGATGTCGCCTTGCGCGCGCTCCACCTCGTACGCCGCCGGGGTGGCCGAAACGTAGAGCGTCTGCGGCTGCTGGGCGGTGAACTCCTCGAAGGTCATCGGCCGGTTGTCCAAGGCCGAGGGGAGGCGGAAGCCGTGGTCGACGAGCACCTGCTTGCGCGCGCGGTCGCCGTTGTACATCCCGCGCACCTGCGGCAGGGTGACGTGCGACTCGTCGATGATCAGCAGCCGGTCGTCTCGGGGGAAGTAGTCGAATAGGCAGGCCGGGCGCGCGCCGGGCGCGCGCCGGTCGAAGTGGCGCGAGTAGTTCTCGATGCCCTGGCAGTAGCCGATCTCGCGGATC
>CAYWFP010000221.1:0-2621 GCA_964457365.1 uncultured Planctomycetaceae bacterium | reverse complement strand
AGGCGATTCTTGTAACCAGTTGTCATTGTTTGACTAATAACCGGACAGCAGTGATCGCGGATATTCCATTCCTCGGGCACCTCCCAATCGAATGCGGGCGTACCGGTAGGGACTTCATGAATCTGGAGACCGGGCGAAAGTTCCTGTAGATATCGAAAGGTCTGCCGAACTCCGTCTCCCGTCAAACTGCGGCAGATGGGAAAAAGGGCTTCCGCCCAAGAATACATATCTTCGCCGATATTCTGCATGGTGTTAGTTGCTCTTACCGTTAGGCGCTTTCGTCTGTTTGCCGTAAAGCTTCTTGCAACCCCATCTCTCCCGCAACCTCCCGCGCTCCCTGGATCACCGCCTCGACCTCTTCATCGGTCAGGCTCGGGAACATCGGCAGCGACAGGATGCGCGCGTAGGTGGCTTCCGCCACCGGGCATAATCCCGGACCATAGCCGAAGCGCTCCTGGTAGAACGAGTGCAGGTAGACCGGGATGTAATGCACGTTCGTACCGATGCCACGCGCGCGCAGGGCGGCGTAAACGTTGTCGCGTGCCGGTTCGCCACCCGCGTCGCCGATCTGTACTACATACAGATGATACGCATTCAAGACATCCGCCCGTTGCGCAAGCGGATCGACGCCGGGGATGTTGGCGAACGCTTCGTCATAGCGGCGGGCGATGACGTTGCGCCGGGCGACCGATGCGTCCAGCTTGGCGAGTTGACTCGTCGCGAGTGCGCAATGAATATCGCTCATGCGGTAATTGTAGCCCAGTTCGACCATCTCGTAGAACCAGGCGCCGGATTTCGCCCGTTGGTGATGATCGGTCACGATACCGTGATTGCGGAATCGTCGTATCGCCTCGGCTACCTTCAAGTCATCGGTCACGACCATGCCGCCTTCTCCGGCGGCGATGTGCTTGACCGGATGGAAGCTGAAGACGCTCAGGTCCGCCAGTCTTCCGACTCGCTTCTCCCCGAGACGACCGCCGACGGAATGGCAGGCGTCGGCCACAAGAACCAGTCCGTGCTTCTGACAGATTGCCCGCAACGCGTCGTAGTCGCACGGCTGCCCGGCATAATCGACAGCGATGATCGCTTTCGTCTTGGAGGTGATCTTTGCCTCGACATCGGACGGATCGATGAGAAGCGTTGCCCGGTCCACATCGGCAAAGGTCGGGCGCGCGCCTTCATAGACGACGGCGTTGGCACTGGCGGTGAAGGTGATGGCCGGAACGATAACCTCGTCCTCCGGTCCGACGCCGATCGCGCGCATCACCGCGTGCAGGGCCGCGGTGCCGCTGGAGACGGCGACGGCGTGCTTGATACCGACATAATCGGCGAATGCTTCTTCGAAGCGGGCGACGGCGGGGCCGGTGGTCAACCAGTCGGAGCGCAGCACCTCCGCGACCGCGTCGATGTCGTCTTGGTCAATCGCCTGTCGTGCGTATGGAATCATGCCCGTTTCCGTGCTCACGCAGGTAATCTTCGGCAAGGTTTCTTATTTTTTCCACCGAGAGCCAGCGGTCGTTGGTGTCGCTGGTATAGCAGAAGCCGTCGCTGCAGGCGATGCCGCCGTTCTGCTGCAGGTAATCGCTCTTCGTCCACCAGACGAAATGGGGCTGGATCACGTAATGATCGTCGAACTCTAGCGTCTGGCGCGCATCGTCGGCGGTGATCATCATCTCGTGCAGTTTCTCGCCTGGGCGTATGCCAACGATCTCGACTTTCGCCTCCGGGACAATCGCTTCGGCCACGTCGAGAATCCGGTAGCTCGGCAGCTTCGGCACGAAGATCTCCCCGCCGTGCATGGTTTCCAGGCATTGCAGGACGAAGTCGACGCCCTGCTGCAGCGTGATGGAGAACCGCGTCATCCGCTCGTCGGTCACGGGAAGAACCCCGCTATCCCGGCGCGAGAGGAAGAACGGAATGACAGAGCCGCGGCTGCCGACGACATTGCCGTAGCGAACGACCGAGAAGAGCGTCTTCTCGCCACCCCGCATGGAATTGCCGGCCACGAACAATTTGTCCGAACAGAGTTTGGTCGCGCCGTACAGGTTGACAGGGCTCGCAGCCTTGTCGGTGCTCAGCGCCACCACCCGCTCGACGCCCTGCTCGATCGCGGCCTGGATGATGTTCTGCGCGCCCAGGACGTTGGTCTTGATCGCCTCGAACGGATTGTACTCGCACGCAGGCACCTGTTTCAGCGCGGCCGCGTGGATCACGATGTCGACGCCGTGAAACGATTCGTGCAACCGGCGCAAATCGCGCACGTCGCCGATGAAGAAACGGACCTTCCGCGCCCGCTCTTCCGGAAGCGCCTGCCGCATCTCGAACTGTTTCAACTCGTCCCGCGAAAAGACGATGATTTTCCGTGGGGTGCTCTGCGCCAGCAGCGTCCGCACCATCTTCTGCCCGAACGAGCCGGTGCCGCCGGTAACGAGAATCGATTTGCCGTCAAACAAGCTGGTTGTCTCCATGCCTTGGATGTTATTCATTGATAAGAGAAAAAGCAAACCGGTTTCTTGGCTCCGTTGTATTCTGTACTCGAATAACACGAGCAGGCATTACAGATAGGCGACTTGCCTGGCCTTTTATCCTGTCCGGCTCCATCCAGCGGGCAGCTCAATATC
>CAYWFP010000220.1:0-2654 GCA_964457365.1 uncultured Planctomycetaceae bacterium | reverse complement strand
AAGGGTATTCCGGGAAATGTGTGGGTAACCATGCCTGAGTCATACCCCCCATCCCAGCCTTCCCCCTTCCAGGGGGAAGGTGTCGAGCAGTCGCGAGACGGATAGGGGCTTAATGAAGCATGTGGTTTGGAGTATGCCTGAACCATCAGTAAGTTGTTGATTTGCAGTATAGTTCCGCGACATTGCAGGGTCAAAGCGCCCACATATTCTTCGGTGGAGCCCTCTTTCCTTTATAGAAAGTTCTTCTTTTCTCTTATGGGCGATCCCCCGCTTGGCGGGGTCGGCCCTTCTCCGCGCTACCCTCCGGTCGGTATTGCCTTACGCATCCTGCTTCGGCAATACTGGGCCCGTCCATGGGCCCACGCTCCGGCCGGCCTATCGCGTTTGCGCGTATGGTGAGAAATGTCGGATATTTAGTCATGGCTGAGTCATACCCCCCATCCCAGCCTTCCCCCTTCCAGGGGGGAAGGTGTCGAGCAGTCGCGAGACGGATAGGGAGCTTAATGAAGCATGTGGTTTGGAGTATAAGCGAATTATTCCGCCTCTTGCCACATTCCCATGTACGCCATCTCAAGGCGCTTCGTGAATGCTGCGCCGTCGCAAAGCGGAGATTGCGCCATGGTTGCACGGAGAGATTTGCGCAAAGATGAGAGTCGCTCCAGGTTTTGTGCGAGGAATTGAGCGAGCTTTTTGTACTGCTCAATGTCTTTGGCTGCCATTGTGGGCAACCCGATCTGGGAAAGAAGACTCAAGCCGACTCTGCCACGATGTGTCGTCCCCTGCAAACTGACAACAGGAACTCCCATCCAAATAGCTTCACATGTGGTTGTCGTGCCATTGTAGGGGAAAGTATCGAGAGCAATATCAACGTTGTCGTACATTGCAAGATGCGTCTGGGTATTCTCCGCATGGCCAACAAACTCCAGGCGCGAAACATCTATCCCGCGGCCGGCAAACTTCTGTTCGAACTTCTCGCGAATCGCTTGATCCCTGAATGGCTTGGCCTTTATACGCAGATGACTTTGTGGAACCATCCGCAGGATCTCTGACCATACCCTAATGACGCGGTCATTCACTTTGGCCGGATTATTGAAAGAACCGAATGTAATATGACCGTTCTTCATCGCCGGAAGTGCCGGCGACGCCTCTGGTGCATCCGGCGGCGGCACGTAGCTCAGAAATCCGCCTGAAAGGCGCAGCAACCTCTCTGTGCACCATTCTTGCGCACCCGAAGGGTCGGTCTTCTCGTCAACAATCCGATAGTCCATCTGAGGCACACCCGTGGTATACGGGTAACCCAGATAGGTCACCTGCACATGCGCAGACCTCATTGCGAATACAGGAAGACGGTTGTTGTTCCCGTGACCGGCAAGATCCACCAGAACATCGATACCATCTTGCAGAATAATTTTACGAAGCTCTACGTTGTCAAGCTCATGTGTATCGCGCCAGACATCGACCATGTGCGAAAAACGGTGCGTTATCGGATCGGGATTCGCGACATCCGAGTAGCAGTAGACCTCAAACCGTTCACGATTGTGGTTGGCAAGAATCGGGGCCACAAAATAGGCGACCGAATGTGTCTTGAAATCCGGTGAGACATACCCCACTCGCAAAGGTCGAGTACGCCGGCGATCCGGTGCCGGCAGTCCACCGCCGTCACAACTCCCAACCGGACCTGTGCCCCCATAGCTCTTATGCGCGGACAGGATCTCTGATTCAACCATGTCCGCGTCATACAGCATCGATATCAGGTAATTGGATCTCCCCGGCAAATAGTCCGGCTGCAACTGAGTGCTGCGACGAAACTGCTCTATTGCGGCGCTGTGCTCTGCCTGGTCTCGAAGGATACTGCCCAGATTATTGTGCGCCAAATGCATGGAGGGATCCAGCTCTATGATTCTTCTGCACAGTGCCCCGGCTTCCGTGAGATTCCCCTGGAGATAAAGCACCGTACTCAGGTTGTTGAGAGCTGATACATAATCGGGATGTATAGCTAGGGACTGACGATACTGCTTTTCGGCTTCGCCATACTTGCCGCGATGCTGAAAAATTGTTCCAATATTATAAAAGTATCTGGCAAAATCCGAATGATTCGAATCCAGGCTCCGCGCTTGTTCGTAGCAGCGCTGCGCCCGGGCCTCGTCGCCCTGACTGAATGCGTTGACTGCGAGGTCAATAATATCGGGCACTGTTTTCATGCGCTGTCTCCCGATTGTATCCGCGCCATTTCCACGAGCGCGGCCTCATACTTTCGCACAAAGGCGTCGCTGTCGCATGCCGGAGAAGAAAGAAACTTTTTCGACAATGCGTTGCGTTGCTGTCCATCGCACACGCCCCGGTTCGCCAGCCTGACAAGCGCTTCAACATACCCCTGCTCATCTTTGGCGATATACTCACCAAGGCCGCCGGCACTCAGAATGCTCGCGCTCACTCTGCTCGCGTGCCGGTCTCCCGTGAATGTCACAACCGGCACGCCCATGGATAACGCTTCACACGTTGTTGTGGTCCCATTATAGGGAAAAGTATCGACTGCGACATCGACCCGGTTGTACACGCCCAGGTGTTCGTGCGCACTGCTGGAGAAACCCATGAACCTAACGCGACCCGGCGCAATTCCCCGCTCTGAAAATCGCTGTTCAAACTCCGCTCGC
>CAYWFP010000219.1:0-2661 GCA_964457365.1 uncultured Planctomycetaceae bacterium | reverse complement strand
GCGCACCTCGACGGCGAAGCCGCAGGAGCCGGCTCGAACCGTGGTCCTGGTCATGATCGTCCCCCGTTTCGTCCGTTTCCGCGCGATTGACAACCGCGGGTCTTCGGCTATGATTCCACGAATCCGACTGCCGCGCAAGGACGCTGCATGAAAAACCTGCCGCTGCGCGATACCGACCTCGTCCGTTTCGCCAACGCCGCCGAAATCCTCGACACCGGCGCGGGGCTGGTCCCGCTGCGTTTCCCGCAGGCGGTGACCGAAAGCTTCGCCCGCTACGGCATGATGCGCGAGATCGCCCGCTACGCCACCGGCATCGAGCTCCGCCTGCAGGGCGATTTCCGCCAGACCGCGGTCCACTGCCGCGTCTTGAGCACCGACGGCTGGGGCGTCTTCGCGGACCTCCACCGCGGCGCCGGCAAGGTCTTGCCCACGCACCGCCTCGATCCCGCGGATCGGAGGTCGCAGGTGCTGCGCTGGTCGCCCGCTCCCGACGAGGTCACCGCCGGCCCGTGGCGCGTGCTGCTGCCGACGCATTGCGAGGTGGAGATCCTCCGGATCGAGGTGGACGAGAACGCCGAGGCCGAAACGGTAGCCGACTGGGACTACACCGGGCTGGGCGAACGCGCCGGGCTGACCTGGATCGCCCACGGCGACTCGATCACCCAGGGCGCCAACGTCACCGCCCCGTCGGCGACGTGGGTCGATATGACCGCGCGCATACTGGGTCTGCGTCCGGTCAATCTCGGCATCGGCGGTTTCGGCAAGATGGAGCCGGAGATGGCCGCGTACCTCGCCTCGCGGATCGACGCGGACCTGCTGACGCTGCATGTCGGCGTCAACTGCGTGGGCGGGCCGACCGAGGACGATTTCGCCCGCCAGTTCGACGCGTTCATCGCGACGATCCGCGCCGCCCGGCCGGCACTGCCCATCGTGACGGTATCGCCGCTGTATTCCTATCGCGACGAACGCGGCGACGACAAGAGCCCGCGCGCGTTCCGCCGCGCCCAGGCCTGCGTCTGCGCCGCGCGCAACGACTCCGGCGACACGCGGCTGTGGCATATCGACGGGTTGTCGCTCAACCTGCGCGAGGAGCACCTGCGCGCCGACCGCATCCATCTCGCCGAGTACGGCGCGGCCTGTTTCACCCAGGCCTTCTGTGCCGCGCTCCGGCCGATCCTCGCCTCGCTCGCCTCCCCTGCCTGAAAAAACCTTCCTGGCACGTTCCTTGCACAGATTATCCCGGAGGGTTCAACCGCGTTTGATAACCGAGGAAGCCGGCAAGGAGAAAAATCATGATCGCACAGGGGACGGGAATACCCGCGGCGTACGACATCACCCGGATCTACGCCCAGCGCAGCGCCGGCATTTCTCTGGAAAGCATTTATTCTCAACCCGTTACGGGAAGCGTACCGGACACGGTCGACCTCTCGGGCGACGCGGTGGCGCAGTACGATCTGATGAAGATGATGGATACCAGCGAGATCCTCTTCGCCCGCGGCGGGGAGCGCGCGACCAAGACCCTCGGCGAAGTCCGGCAGGATCTGCAGGAAGATTTTGCCGGGTTCGAGGAAATGTTCGGCGGCATCCTCCGCCGGATGGAGCAGGCCTTCGGCGGCGGCGAAGGAATCTCCATGCAGCTCGACGGCAAAGGCCGCGTTCTCATGGGCGTCGGCGACGAGGAACCGTCGCGGCACACCAAACTCGGCGACACGCCGGTCTTCGCCGCGCGCTTCGCCCTGATCGCGGCGCGCTCGGCCCTGGTCAACCTCTCGGAGACCGACGGATCGTTCAAGGACGATTACCAGACCGACGCGATCCAGGCGGTCAAGGACCACATCGGCTCGCTCAAGGACCGCTTCCTCGGCTACAAGATGAACGTCGAGAACGGCGAAATCTCCTCGGATTTCGCCTGATCTCAAGTTCGGGCGCCGCAAGCGTCGATGAAATGCAGTAACGCTGTCCATCCTGCCGCTGAAAAGGCGGATTGCCATGGCCAGCCTGGCGGAGGAGCCTGCCGGGTTGGCGCTTTTTTTTCATCCGGGGTGCCTCCGACACCTTGTTCGGGTCGCAACAGAAAACACCGTAATCCGTTATGACTTTCCGATAAAAATCGAAAAAATGATTCGAAAAAATCTTTCCCGTCGTTGACATTCGGGACGCGATTTGTTTTAATGCCTTTCCCTCAAACATGCGTAAAGCATGCCCTTCCGAATTCGCCAGCGGCGGATGAAGGGCTTTGTTTGTTTGGGGGCAGCGAGCGGCTCGGCCAACGGAGTCGAGTTATAACTCGTTGGCCGCATAAAACTTAGCTGCTGCTGTAGCTCAGTAGGTAGAGCACTTCCTTGGTAAGGAAGAGGTCTCGAGTTCGAATCTCGACAGCAGCTCCAATACCGACAATCGCGTTCGCCGCGCGGAGTGGTCGACCACGGAAGCGGCGGAACGCCATCATGCGGTTTTGACGGCGATCCGCCTTTTGTGGCACCGGTGTGTGGTGAAGCGATGTTTTTTTATTGGAGTTGATCGAGTCGGCCAGTTGGCCACGGGGACGACGAAGAGACGCCCGCGCCCCGGACCTGTGCGACGGCATTGCGTGAGGAGGATACATCGACAATGGCGAAGGAAACGTTCCAGCGGACGAAGCCGCACATCAACGTGGGGACG
>CAYWFP010000218.1:0-2681 GCA_964457365.1 uncultured Planctomycetaceae bacterium | reverse complement strand
TTCATAAACGATCTACCCAAGTGCTTCGGACCGAATCTGGCGTTGTAGTACTAGGCAATCGCCTTGGTGTATATCTGACTTCATTTCTTCTCTGTATTCTCCTTCGCCAGTTTCCGAAGAACTGATAGCAAGCCCACACCTGTTCGCTTCATCACATACGCCCAAGCGTCGTCGCCGAAGTGGTATTCGCCGTCGACTCCTGCATACAAGGTCTGGAGCGTCTGCTGGATGCGCATTGCCTGAGTTCGATTCGGGTAGTAGAACATGACACGGATTGGGTGAAAGCCAGCGTTCTTCACAGTCTTTAGGCGCGTGTGCTCTTTCGCTATGTGATCACCATCAGTCGTTGCGTCACGCCACTTGATTTCGATGGCATCTTGACCGACGACGCAGTCGATTTCAAAGGTCTTCGGGCGTGTTCCCTCAGTGTTGGGTATCCGTTGCGAGGAAGAATCCGGGAACTTCGACTTGAAACACAGCTTTGTGGCTTCCTAAAGGAATGAGCCAGCATACTTGTAGAGGAAACGTCCCTTGTTCTGGTAGACATCTATGAGTTCCCCCTCCTGATCCGTTATGCCGAGGACCTTGTAGATCAGATAGTGAGATGTGTCATCTGCCTTCATTTCGGCGACACGGGCGTCCACCTTGGCCTTGAGTTCAGATGCGTACTTCGCAGCGAGAGCTCTGATTTCGTCTTGTATCGCCATATCTATTGTCATCTTTCTGTCTGCATCCAACTCGTTATTCTACACAAATCTCCATTTGCTGATGGATCCACGAAGCACGAGAATGCTACCACCAGCCAAGGGGCGCGTCAAGCCGCCTTTCGGGTCAGACATTGACCCCATGGTGAGCGGCGACTACCATATAGTCGGAATTCATGTTTTTTTGGAGATTTGTCGGCAATCCGAGGTCCGCATCTATGACACCTCCTCCCGCGTCCGCACGCGCTTGCCACAATTCCGGCACTCCCGCACCCGCATGATGGATTTGCCCGGCACCTGCCGGGTGTAGAGGACGGGAAGGTGGCGGCAGCCGCAATGGGGGCAGGCGATGCCGCGTTCAATTTGGGCCTGTTCCTGCGCCATAATCACCCCCTCCTTCGCAGCTTCGACAGTTTGATCGGCGGTTTCTTCCTGGCCTGCGTGCCGCCGGTGCCAGGCAACACCACACCTTGCTCTGACGCGGCTACGGCGCAACCGACCAAGCAGTCGAGGAAGTGGTTGTCGGGATGCGACGGGCGCACCTGCCATTCGTCCACGATCCGGCCACGCCCCTCGGTGCGCACCGAGTATTCGGCGGTGTGAGCGATCCACTCCTCGCGCAGCGTCTCCAGCGTGGTCATGGGGATGCGAAGGGCGGCACGGAGTTCATGGAGACCTTCGCGGATGAGCTGGTCAAGTCGCTCGCCGTTGCCCGCGTACTCCACGAGCTTCGCTGCCGTCGTCTTGCCAATGCCTTTGAACACGCGGCTGTTCGCGAGGTAATTGATCAATCCGTCGCGCGTCTCGGGGAGATCGTACGATACACTTCGCGCGACGAATTGAAGACCGTACTTCGGGTGCGTCTCCCATTCGCCGACAAGAAAGAGCGTATCCCCCACCCCCGCGTGGAACTTGCCGCTGAATTTAACTCGTTTACCATCTACGGTTTTCATGATCCCGGCAGTGAATGTAGGCGAGGAGAAGAAGGTATGCTTGACCGTGCCGTGGATGATCTCGTACATAGTTGACTTTCCCGCTCTCTGGGGTAGACTTGCTCAAAAGGGGGATACAAATGAATGCGACGGAACTCCTGTTTCTTGTCGAGGACGATCCCGAAAGCGGATTTTCTGCGCGCGCGGTACAAACAAGTATTTTCGTGCAGGGCGAAACCATGGACGAAATCCGAAAAGCCATTCTTGAGGCGGTTGCCTGTCATTTTGAAGATCAGGCGTTTCGCCCTGCCGTGATTCGCCTCCACTATGTTCATGATGAAGTACTCGCATCATGAAGCTCCCCCGCGATCTTTCCGGTTCAGATCTATCCAAACGTCTTTCCAGACTCGGCTATGGTGTCACACGACAAGTCGGCAGTCATATGCGTCTTTCCACTGAGCGAGACGGTCAACATCACCTCACGGTTCCAGCGCACGATCCTTTGAAGATAGGCACGCTTAACGCAATTCTGCGGGATCTATCCGCTCATCACGGCCTATCCCGCGAGGAGCTGATACTTCTCATCAAGGAATGACCGAATTCCTCGCCGCCATGCGCAGATACATCTCGGTGAAGGCCCGCGCCGCCTGGCGCGAGCCGCACCAGAAGACTGGAACGCCGTACTTCAAAGTGATGTGAGCTGCCGCCCCCAGAAGCGATGAAGGCTTGGTGCCGCGCAGATCGTCGCCATGGAATCCGCGCAGAACCCGCCCGACGGGCTGCCAGCCAAGGGTGGTGTGAGATGGATTGAGCCCTTGCCGTAATCCGGGCTGGCGGTATACTGCGCCCCTCCCGCCCTGGCGGGGTGGAAAAAGGATGTCGCGTCCGCAGCGCCCAGCTTTTCAGCCCGTTTTTCACGCAAGGACACTGCCATGTCGGCCGCCTTTCAGGCTCTGCTGCTCCTCCTTTCACGTCACATGCATCGTCAGCTGATTGCCGAGAACCAGTTCCTCAAGGTCGAGAACGAGATCCTGCGGAAGAAGTG
>CAYWFP010000217.1:0-2786 GCA_964457365.1 uncultured Planctomycetaceae bacterium | reverse complement strand
AGTCAATCAAGGCTCACGGGAACCATGCACCTTGTGAATCCCGTGAACGCTTACGATATTTCAAGGCTTGAAGGTAATGCCGTCCCCCAAACGGTAGAGTCTTCCGAGGGCAGCATCACGAAATATCTTCATCCCGACGAAGAGACGGCTGTTGCGACTCGCAAGAACTGGTGGATCAAGCTACCCCGTCTCAACGTGGAACCAGCGACAATTCTTGACGAGATTACCCTGAAGCTTGAAAAGGTTGGTGACTCTGCCAGTGTCGGCAAGATCCGCGTTATCAAGAACGGCGACACCACGGCCTATTTCTTGGACGAAAATCAGACGAAAAGGACGCTTACAAAGAAGGACTTGGAGGCTACATACCATGTGGAGGCTGTCGAGGGCGGTGTGGTTGATCTGGCGTTGATCGCCTATCAAGATTCACGCGAACTCGCACGCGATCAGGTTCGTGTATCCGCCATTGTGTGTGCACCCAAGAGCGGCGGTATAGTATTTGTGAATCCTTCGTCGAGAAAGGATGACGAGCCATACAATGACTTTGAGAATAAAGCCGCGCACAAGATCGCGGACGCCCTTGCATATGCCACGGACAACGATAATGTTGTTGTCAGTCGTGGTGCAACATATAATGAAAACGCCCTTCAGGTGAAGAGTTCCATTGTACTCGCAGGGCTTGGAGGGAAATGGATTGATAATCCCGATCCTCTCTGGCGCGTCAAGGTATCTCATGTACCTGCCTATGGTCTTTTCCCGAAAATTGATGCGACAAACACGGGAAATGGTATCACCGTGGAAAAGGAGGATGCCGTGACTATCGGTGGCCTCCGAATCACAAGAGGCAAGTCAACAAAACTCGGGGGAGGAATTCGCCTAAAAACTTGCTCCGATCTCACTGTTTTGGCTGTCGCTGTGGACAAGTCTTCCGCCAAATTGGGAGGCGGTATTTTGATCGAGAATTGCGAGGGGCCTCTCTCTATTGATTTTTGCCATATCTATAAGAATGTGGCTACTGGTGGGGAAGGTTTTGGGTATGGTGGAGGAATCTGCGTGTTGGACTCACCGCCATCCGGAAAAAAGCCCCCTAATATATTTGTCTATAGTAATTACTTGCACGACAACACCGCCTTTGTTGGCGGCGGCGGGATTTATATTCAGGAATCGCGCGTCCTGGTTTCCTTTGATAATGTCAAGCACAACACATCAGTCCGTTATGGCGGCGGAATCGGGTGTAGAGGGCTTATCTTGAGCCGTGGATATATGGAAGTTTCTGACTGCATTGTTCAGGATAACGAAACTGGGACAGCAGGCGCAGGAATTGCTATTGTGCCGAAAAACGATGACCTTGACTCTCTTATAGCTGGAGCACCGATAACGGGCATCTATGCTCAATGGGGAGGCACGCCCGCCCTAATTACGAATACTTCAATATTCAAGAACGAATGTCCGCGAGGGTTTTCTTCAGATGGGCAAGGTGAGTCCCGAGGTGGTGGTTTCTACAATGGAGGCAATGGGTCGGTGCTGACGCTCATGAATGCTGATATCTTTGATAACATCGTGGACGGCGATGGCTCAGGTGGATGCCTAATGAATTTTGGCAGCGTCGACGCCAATGATGTGAGAATATTCTCTAATCGCAAGGCCGACGATGATGGAGGCGGAGTTAGCCATAGCGGTGCCAGCGAAGGCGTGTGGACCAACTGCCGGTTTGTGAACAACAGCGCCCATAACAATGGAGGTGCCCTGCATGCCTCTACCATCTCGGCAGTCACGCTTACATCATGCGTCCTGCAAGAGAACATCGCGCTAAATGGGACTGGAGGAGGCTCTTACTGCCGCAATGCAACACTTCGCGCTAATGGTCAAAACATGTTTTCTGCCAACCGCGCAAGTAAAGCGGATGGAGGAGCCATGGCGCTCTGGGTTCAGACTACGACGCCCGCTATCCTAGCTAGTTCATTGGGGTTGCCTTTCGCCAGTTACAGAATACGCGGAGCAAACACCTTCCAAAGCAATCAGGCGCAAGGACATGCTGGGGCGATTTTGGCTAAGGATATTTCCACGCCCTTTTGTATGCCTTCTTTGAGGATTCTGGATTCCCGGTTTATCTCAAACACATCCGCCAAGTTGGTCACTGGCACACGCACCGCAGGCATCTATGTTGTTGACATACCGATCGCGACTGGAGCGAGAATAAACAAGAATGAATTTGTAACGCAAGTGGGGGCAGGTATCACTACAGAATCATCAAGCGTGAATATGAAAGAGAACACCTTTACCCGAAACCGCGTGGGCCTCACCGTTCTTCAGTCGAATGGAGCAATTCGGGATAGCGATTTCATAGGAAATGCAACGTATCATTTAAAGATCACGAAAGCGAAGGGGCTTGCAATAACTAAGAACAGCTTCATCGCTCCATTCGGCCAAGGCCGCCCCTCAATTGGGATGTGGATCGACAAAAGTGATTATTCAAGTAGTACCCTTCAAATCAATAAGAGCAATTTCATCAACCACGGGTCTTCTCTGAGCACCTACGCGGTGTTTATCGCCGCGCCCACGATAGGGCCTTTGGGGGGGTATAGTTTCATCAATGCAAAGAATAATTTCTGGAGTAGCTCAAATGGTCCACATGATCCTCCACACCAATTTGGCGATGGCGATTACAACGTTAATCCTGCTGGCGACCGTGTGAGCGATGGTGTGGATTATAAACCTTTTTCCGTAAAGCCGTTCTAGTACTACAACGCCAGAAATACTGAAGGCGTACGGTTGAAGTTGACGATAAC
>CAYWFP010000216.1:0-2806 GCA_964457365.1 uncultured Planctomycetaceae bacterium | reverse complement strand
TTGTCATCTGCAAAACCTTGATGCTCCCGCCTTGATCTGGTGAACGCTTACGTTTTCCCTATGCTCTTTTATCCGGTGAAAAGCACCAGACGTTTTCCCTGAACTGCTTTTACAGCGATCCGGTGATTGAATCGCTGTCGGTCGATAGACGGCGGAGTCCCGAAGTCGTATCCGTATTGGAAATCGGCCGGGCAATGCTGCGCATCGGGGCAAACAAGCAGGCGGAATCGTTTTTTCGCGAAAAGGTAGATACGCATGCGGATTCCCTGATCGGCATAGAAGCGAAGTATCTGCTTGGCATATCGCTGGCACAACAGGGACGGAGCGATGAAGCGCTGCGCGTTTTCGAACAGGCGCTTGCCTCTTCCCCATCCGGAGACGGCGCCGATGTAGAGGATGGCAAGGACGGCCAGCGTCTTCGCCAATCCATTCTTGTAGGGCTGAGTGAAGCCGCACGCATTCTCGCCAGCAAAAAGGATTTCAAAAATGCCGCGGTGATGGCCTCACGCGCGCACGAGATGGATCCGAAAACACGCGTCGGCGATGATGTCAAACTGCTTGTCTTGAAAGAACTCCGCGATGATGTGGAAGCGCATTGGCCGGCTAAAAGCCCCCGGCAGGACGACCTGCTTGCTATTCTCGGCCTTCTGCCTATCACTGACCTCGATGTATCCAGGCTTGAACTAACGTCACTGGAGTTTCTCTCCGGGATGAAGCTGAAAACGCTGAATTGCAGCAATAACCGAGTTCGCGATCTGTCGCCATTGAAGGGGATGCCCCTGACAGATCTTAATTGCCGCTGGAATTTCATTGCCGATCTTTCGGCACTGAAAGACATGCCTTTGAAAAAGCTTGATATTGATGATAACAGCGTCTCCGATCTTTCGCCTCTGCAGGGCATGCGCCTTGTTGAGTTTAGCTGCGCATGGAACTCCATTTCAGATCTTTCTCCGCTGAGCGGCATGCCGCTGGTCGATCTCGACATTTTCGATAACTATGTATCTGACTTGCTTCATTTAAAAGGTATGAAGCTGACTCGCCTCATCTGTTGCGGTAATCAAATTCGCGACATTTCGCCTCTCTCGGGCATGCCTATCAAAGATCTTATGTGCGGTCACAACATAATCCACGATTTGTCACCGATCTCTGAAATGCCTCTTGAAGGCTTGCGTATTAGTGGAAACCCAATTGAAGACCTCTCGGTGATTTCCAGACTCCGCAGCTTGAGATCACTCAACTGTGGCGACATGAATCTTAGCGATTTGAAAATACTGGAAGGCCTTGACCTTTGGCTGCTCGACATAAGCAATAACGATATTGTGGATTTGAGTCCACTATCCGCCATGAATATTGCACATTTGTACTGCTCGAATAACCAAATCAGAGATTTGTCTCCAATTTCTAACATGAAGCCAATAAGATTGATTTTGATCAAAAACCACATCAATGACCTTTCGCCTCTGAACGACATGAATCCGGTGTGGCTGTATTTGTCCCACAACAGAATACATGACCTGTCTCCAATAAGCGGGATGCAGACAGAAAGACTTTGGATCTCCCATAATCCGATCGACGCGATAGAAGAATTGGCCCGGTGCCAAGCTACCCATATTGAAATATCGGGCATTCAAATGGACATCAAGGGTGCGCGGGCGATCGCCTCCATGCCTATAAAGCATCTGAGCTTAGATCCTGCTTTCATCAAGAGTGACGCATTGGATGAGATAGTGGCTATCAAAACCCTTGTCAGCATAAATTCATTTAAGGTGTCATATTTCGCATCTATCGCACAGGATCTCAAGAAATGCATGAGTGGCGAGTCTGTCGATTTGAAAAAACACGCTCGCTTAATCTCTGGCCGCCCCATGCTTATCGTCCCCGTGCATCTGACAAGAAAAGAGGCTGTCGAACTAGCCATAGCTCAGAAGACCAAATTGGCCTCTGTTTCTACACAGCGATGCAAGGACGAATTGCATGCCTATGTCATGAATATTACCAATGAGGAAATCGCTGATGCGCCCTGGAAATCTTTTCATGTCGCCGGATCGGTAAACGAAAACGAAGAAGAAGTAGAGTGGGATAACGGCGATCCATGGAATGCGGCCGCTTGGTCGGGAATCGACCTGAAGAAAGCATGCCGGACAGCCGTAAAATTCAACCGTTCCACCTCTCGCAATATCTCTATTGAGGTGCCGCTTGAGCCTGGCGAAAAATGGGATATTTTTATCGTTCACGATGATAGCTTGTTTGTCCCTATTTTGGAATGGACTAAGGAGGCAGAATAAACGAGTGGGCGTACCAAAGATCTTTGCGCTGTCTCTGATACCTAAGAAAAAGGGCATGACCGCACCCTTTTCCCGACGCCCGCGGGCGTCATTTCGGTCAGCGCCGGATATTGCCGGCGACGACACCGCTGGCGAGCATGACGGCGAAAAGCACGAGCCCGACACCGAACGAGCCGGTGGCGATTCCGCCGATGACGCCGACGAGAAGCGCGCCGTTCATGTACGCGCTGTTGAGTTTTCCCTTGGCACCCATGTTCCACCTTCCTTTCCTGCTGTTGAAGCCGCGCCGGTCGTTTCTGTTGCGGCGGCCCCGCCCGTACGTGCGCGGCGGCGGCTTCCGGTCGTAGTCGTAGATATCGCTGGCGTGTTCGATCATGCTGGTCCTCCGATTGTTCTGGCAGCCTGAGCGACCTGCCCGTCCTGCGGCACGGCAGGCGTCTGCGGCAGATCCGGCAGCTCGTCGGCGAAGGGTTGGTATCGCAAATGGCGAGGACGACTGCTGGAAGAAGACTCTGCGCCGC
>CAYWFP010000215.1:0-2834 GCA_964457365.1 uncultured Planctomycetaceae bacterium | reverse complement strand
GATGAAATAATCGCCGACCATGGAAACTGAGGATTCAAAGAGCTTTCCGCGTGAATCGTCTGCATCCACCTTTGATTTCGGTCCCGTGGCCGAGCAATACGATGCATGGTACGAGACCTCGCCGGGCTTGATGTACGATCAGATCGAAAAGGATGCTGTTCTCCGCTTCTTGCCCTCGCAGGATACAGAGCAAATGCGTTTCCCGAGCCCGCACAAGGGTGCGGCACAGGGCATTGGAGGCGGTTCTTTGCCGATCTTGGATTTGAAGTCACGGGGGTTGATTGTTCCGAAGAGATGATACGGGTTGCTCGCGCCAAAGGTATCCCGAATACGCGTTTCGAAGTCGCGGATGCAGGCGATTTGACGTTCGAAGACGGTGCTTTCGATATTGCCATCGCGGTGACGTCTCTTGAGTTTTGCGCCCGGCCCGAACGGATGCTGGGAGCCATGGCCCGGTGCGTGCGGCCAGGAGGAAGTATGATTGTGGCCGGGTTGAATGGGAAAGCGCCGATCAATCAGGCCCGCAAGGATAAGCCCCCATACAGTCATGCCCGGTTTTTGAGTCCGGAACGATTGCGCTGCCTGCTTTCTCCCTACGGCCAACCGGAGATCGTCACGGCGGCATTCGTTCCCCGGGTAGCATTCCTGCGCTGGCTGGCGCCTTCCTGGGATCGGCTCGCACGGGGCATGCAAATGAAGCACGGCGCTCTCGTTGTCGGAAAGGTCCGAAAATGATAGTGCGGGCCGAGATCAGCCTTTACCCGTTACGGACTTCCGAGTTGTCGGAACCAATAGAAAGGTTTTGTCATATCTTGACCGAAAGCGGTTGCGAGGTAACCCCCGGTACCATGAGCACCCGCATCAGCGGGGAGACGAATATCCTCTTCGATTCGATCCGGGAAGCTTTTCAAGCGGTTGCCGGTGACGGAGAAGTCGTCATGGCCTTGAAAATATCCAACGCGTGTCCCGACTGCGAAGGAACGCGGTAACGTACGAGATGTCTGCCCGGGATAAGAGGCAGACGGGGAGCAGACATACATGGACATCATCAAGCAAATGGAAACGCTCATCGGTGGGCGTTGGGTTGGCGTTGCTTTTCGGAATCAAAGACTGGTTTCGGCAACCATCCCCGAGATACCTGTACGTTTTTGCGAAGCCATTTCCAAAAGCGTGACGCACCCGCTGTTATTGTCGGCCAAGACGATCTGCTGTGCGGGCGGTCGTCGCAGTCTGGGCTGGAGTGACCGGAGCCAGAATGAACTGGTAAAGGACATTTCGGAAAAATCCGGCATGCCGGGCGATGCCGCATTTCGTCTTGTTTAAAATCCAGAATAAGCTACTTGGGGCCAAGCAGCTCTTTGTGTAGTTGCTGTAATAGCAGTGTTTTATAACTAGGCTCTAAGGGACGCTTGACGGTGCGGGGATCATGTGTTTTAATATTATTGGGCGACATGATGTGCAACTTCGAGTTACGATGGTTTATGGCAACGAAGGAACGGCTGTTTGTTCTTTTTGTCATCTTTTGAACCTAGGCAAGTATTATGGCCAATGATCCGATTCGTTTGCAATGTCCTGTCTGTTCTGCTGTTGTTAAAGCGAAGGCGTCCATAGCAAACAAAAAAGTTAAATGCCCGAAATGCAAGACGTTTGTTTACTTTTACTCTCCACAAAATAACGGATCCGCCATATCAGGTGATACAAACGCCCTTGATCCAATTGAGGTGGAGGAGAATATTCGATTAGTCTGCTCGAATTGCGGCAAGGCAGTGAAAGCGCCTGCATCCTTGTTGGGCAGAAGATTGCAGTGCAAGTCTTGCGGAAAGCGATCCGAACTGATTCATCCCGATCAATACGATACACCCAAAGGCGATACCGAAGAATTTGTGCCTATTAGCGAAGAAGACAAGCAAAAATCGCGTCGCAACTGTCCATTTTGCGGCGAATCAATATTGTTAATGGCAATCAAGTGCAAACACTGTGGTGAATTCATAGCGAAAAATAAGGGCTATACTCCCTGCAAATATTGTTTTGCTGATATTCCTGTTGCTGCTATTAAATGCAGCCATTGTGGCGAGTATGTTAATAAGCAAGATGATCCCTCTCGACAAAATAAGAAACACAGGGGCGACCCGAGAAGCGCAAGGAACGCTCTTCTGAGCGGTGATTATTTTGTGCTATCTATTCTAGCGACATTATTTTGCTGCCTTCCTTTCGGTGTCGTAGCTATTGTGTTTTCATGCCAACGCAATTCAGCTATCGCAAACGGGGACTATGTGGCAGCTAGAATAGCAGGTAAACGAGCAAAAACCTACTTTTGGTTATCTGTTATCTCAGGACTTGTCGTGGCAATGTGCTATTTTTTGCTATTGATGATAGGCGGCTAGCTCTAACCATTAACGCTCATGAAAAAACTTTTTTTTTATAGTTTTATTGCCCGCAACAATTTTGCTGATTGTTGCTACTGTTTTACTTTATTTATTCGACCCGCAATCTTCTGAGTGGTATCCCAAATGCCCTTTTTACGCAATCACCGGTTATTACTGTCCCGGCTGTGGATCTACCAGGGCACTGCATTTGCTGTTACATTGCCGCTTGGGAGAGGCTTTTTCAAAGAATCCTTTGATGATTATTTCAATTCCGATTCTTATATCTATGTATATCTTTCCATCCCTCCGTAATAATCGTTATGCTCCTTTGCTGGCATTGGTGATCATTTTAGCCTATTGGATTGCACGCAATATACCTCATGAACCGTTCATTTATCTTGTTCCACTGCTGACCGGTTATTAGTCAAACAATGACAACTGGTTACAAGAACCGCCTTTTCCGTTTTC
>CAYWFP010000214.1:0-2852 GCA_964457365.1 uncultured Planctomycetaceae bacterium | reverse complement strand
GCGAAAAGACCGAGACCAACGCCGTCTTCAACATGATGACCAACTTCGGCGGCGGCAAGACGCACGCGCTGACCATGCTCTACCACCTGGCCAAGCACGGTCCCGAGGCCGCGGGGTGGAATGGGGTCAAAAAGCTTCTCGAAGCGGCGAAGATCGGAGCCTGCCCGGCGGCGAACATCGCCGTCTTTGTCGGTACGGAGTTCGACTCCATCTCCGGTCGTGGCGGCGATGACGGCACCCCCTTGCGCAAGACCCCGTGGGGCGAGATCGCGTTTCAACTCGGCGGCAAGGAGAACTTTGCCAAGGTCGCCCAGCACGACGAGAAGAAGGTCGCGCCGGGTGGCGATGTCCTGCGCAAAATCATTCCCGCCGACAAGCCGTGCATGATCCTCCTGGACGAACTGATCAACTACATGAATCGCAACCGGCGCTCCGGCCTTACGGGGCAATTGTACGACTTCATCCAGAATCTGTCCGAGTTCGCGCGCAGTCGCGACGGCATGGTGCTGGCGGTGTCGATTCCGTCCCTCATGATCGAGATGACGCAGGATGATGAAGCCGACTACGACAGGTTCAGCAAAATGCTGGACCGGTTGGGCAAGGCGATCAAACTAACAGATAGGGGAGATACCTGCGAGATCATCCGCCGCAGGCTTTTCGAGTGGTGGGGGCTCCCGGAGGAGGCGAAGAAGATCTGCCGCGAATGTGCAGACTGGGTGCAGGAGAATCGCGCCCACCTTCCATCTCTGTTCAATATTGATGATGCCCAAGCAGCTTTCGAAGCGACGTACCCGTTCCACCCTTTGGTGATCTCCGTTTTCGAACGCAAATGGCAGTCGCTTACCCGATTCCAGCGCACACGCGGCGTTCTCCGCCTGCTCGCACTGTGGGTGTCTGAAGCATATCAATCGGGCTACAAGAATGCGGCAAAGGAGCCCCTGATTACCTTCGGTAGCGCGCCTTTCGAGAATACGCTTTTTCTCTCGGCATTGACAGAACAGCTCGGCGAATCCCGGCTGGAAATCCCCGTGGTCACGGATATTGCGGGCACGAAGGATTCCCATGCGATCCGCTTGGACAAAGAAGCGGTGGATTCCATCAAGAAAGCGAATCTGCACCGGCGCGTCGCATCCACCATTTTCTTTGAGAGCAACGGCGGGCAGCGTGGTGACGAGAGAAAACATGCATCCGAGGGTGAAATCCGGCTTGCCGTGGGAGGCCCGGATGTTGATATCGGGAATGTGGAGCCTGTTCTCGACGAATTGGTGCGCAGCTGTTACTACCTTTCGGTCGAAGGGAATAAGTATCATTTCTCTTTGGCTCCCAACCTCAACAAGATCCTGAACGACAAACAAGCCAACGTGCGCCAACCCGACGTGGATGAGCGTATGAAGCGAGAAGTTGAGCAGGTGTTCGCGACCGGGTCAGGTATGGAGAGGGTCTTCTTCCCTGAAAAGAGCAATGCCATTCCTGATCGGCCAGCACTCACATTGGTGACGCTGGCTCCAGACGAAGATATAACATCCAAATCAACCATGAAATCCGTTGAGGCAATGACTCGCGAACACGGGACCTCCGGGCGGACATTCAAGAGTGCGATTATCTGGATAGGGACCGATGGCGGACAACAGATCCGGGAATCCGTACGGGAGATTCTGGCATGGGAGGCTATCCGTGACGAGGAGCACCAGCTCGACGAAACGCAACAGGCACAGCTACAGCAAAACCTGAAGCGTGCGAAGCGTGACATCACGGAATCCATCTGGCGTTCGTATCATTACCTTGCGCTTCTCAACAAAGACAACACCATGAAATGCACTGACCTAGGACTCCTTCATAGCAGCCAGAACAAGAACATGCTCGAACTCATCACGAATCGCCTGCTTCAGGATGATGAGATGACTCGGGGGGTCGGTGTTCGCCAGCTCGTGCGGAACTGGCCAGCACAGACGGAGTGGAGTACGAAAGATGTCCGGAATGCCTTCTTCGCGTCGCCGAAATTCCCGCGCCTGATGAATGGTGATTCCATCCGGGATACCATCGCCAAGGGCATCGCAGACGGAGAACTTGCCTATGTCGGCAAGCGTGCGGATGGGGCTTATGACCCATTTCTCTTCGGCCAATCTGTCAGTATGATGGATATCGAAATAGCCGATGAGGTTTTCATTATCCGCAAGGCGGATGCAAAAGCCTATCTCGAGAAACAGAAATCCGATGAAGAAGGAGGAGGCCCCACACCCCAACCGACGGAGAATGGTGGAGGTTCTGACGGGGAGAGCGGATCTGATCCGGGACCGGAACCCGAATCGGGTGAGGATGCACCTACGCCCACGCCTTCTACGGATGCCAATATATCCAAGGCCAAATGGAGTGGTCGAATCTCCCCACAGAAATGGACAAACTTCTATATGAAGGCTCTTACAGGGTTGGTAGCGGATCGAGAGCTTAATATCGGCCTTGATGTCCAGATTACTATCGATGGCCCAGTAACCCAGCAGAAGATTGAACAGTTGAAGTCCGCGCTACGGGATTTAGGGCTGTCGGATTCCATCGATGTCGATGGTTAGCGCGGAGGAATCACCATAAAGGGATAGGATTCGATTTCCATGGGCTTTCGTTTCTTTCGCCGGATGAAGATTGCGCCCGGCGTTACCTTGAACCTGAGCAGGTCCGGGCCGTCCTTTTCGTTCGGACCGCGCGGGGCGAAGTATACGGTCGGGCCGCGCGGCACGCGCAAGACGGTGGGGATTCCGGGGACGGGCCTCTTCTATACGACGGCTTCAGGATTTGGCTCCAGGCCCCAGGCTCCCGACGACGAGCAGACCTACGATCTGCCGGAAGTTCCGCTTCAA
>CAYWFP010000213.1:0-2859 GCA_964457365.1 uncultured Planctomycetaceae bacterium | reverse complement strand
GATTTCCTTCGATCACAATTCAGTCGGATTTGCGATCAGATTTCGGGGCGCCACACGGATCACCGTCAACTACAACTGAAGTGATACGACCAGGCAGGTCAAAACCGATTGTGCAGCCATCATTTTCCAACTCAAGAAGCCAGTCAGGCAGCGAATGCTTTTCACTTATGGGAACATTGAGAATAAGCATTTTTAGAGGCATTTCCTTTAAAGGCGTTAAGTCTTTAATATGTGTGTCATTGATAAACAGGTTCTTTAATGGCATTCCTTTGAGTGGAGTCAAGTCAGTTACTTGCGTGCCAGAAATATCAAGCGAAATTAACGGCATACCCTTGAGTGGCGTTAAATCAGAAACAGGCGCATTCATCAAGCGAAGGTCTCTCAGGTTCAGTCCCCTAAGGGGGGCAAGATCGTCGACCTTAGTATAAGAGATAACCAACATCTTTAGCCGCATATTCCTTATTGAAATAAGCTGGAAAAAATCTTCGCCATGCTCAACTGTCAATCCATATGGAGATAACGGGAGTAAATAATCGGTCGCAGTTAGAGAACCAAACCATGAGATTCTTCCTTGCCATCCTGGATTGACTTTACGCAATTCAGATTCAATCTGACTAACACGCCAATTAATGATTATTTCTCGAGCCCCGTGCCTGTATATTACTGCTGCTACGCCTAACCAGAACACCCCAACCGCCACCAACAAAACATAAGTTTTGAGACAACGATGACTAGCATTGATAGCATTCATCTTGTGTATTCGCTTTGATGGTAAAGTGATGCCTAAAGTTAAGGTAGCGTCAATTCCAAATCTGCCCTCAATGAAGGATCCCAACTAAGCGCCCAATCATAAAAAGACACAGTGTTTTTCCTTGCTATCGAATCAGCAGATAAGCATTCAGTATACGAGTATTCTGTAGGTCTAGAAGTTTTAGATTTGCTGACAACTTTATGTCTATGACGCCAATAGGTCATTTTCCGGTCAAGCTGAAGAGTCGAATCAGTATAAAATCGGTCAATTTTCAGCTTCAGATGCACATCGCCTTCTATCGCTTCGGCAGTTGCACCAGTAACAAGCGAAATAGCCCCAAGAGTAAGGCCTCCTGGAAGTCCCCCAAGAGTGACTACCAATCCTGCACCAGTACTGGTTAGGCTCGTCCCAGATAAAGCCTTTTTCAAGACGCCTGGATCATATCGGCCAGATGCCATAAGGTGTATATGGTAAGTGGTAATCCTATTGTAGTACTCAACTTCATATTGGCTATTATAAATATCAATATCCATATAATTGGTAACATGCCAGCACATGCAATAATCCCACTCAAATGATTCCCATGAGTAGTGATGTGTGCCGCTAACCTTATACTCTTGACCTGTATAACCCACTTCATTAAAGACCACATCCTTATCTATCATGTCAAGTTTAAGTAGATAAGGACGGCTACTTTCTTCTAATCCATATGGGTCAACTAGTTGGTAGCCTTGGTTCCTTGCATAACTATAGCAATTCACTCCAGCCACATACCCAATCGGATCCCTTTGCCCAAATCTCCCCAACTCTTCCTCATACCCACGATACCGGTAATACATCGGCCCACCGGCCACACCACTAGCCTCACGCCCGGTGTACGTATACCTCTGCTCAACACTTTCCGACGTCGTCACAGGTAGCGGCGCGCCGAAGGCGTCATGATCGTAGTTTGTCTTCGCCGCGACCACGAAAAACTCCTGGTGCCTCTGGCGGAAAAACAAAATTGCGCGAGAGCCCTTTCCCGATGGATACGCTTGATTTTACCCCGCCCGCCCGTTTTCACAAGCGGTTTCTGCGCGAAACGCATGGGGATTTTTCGGCGGCGCAACGATACGCGTCAGGCATGAGGGAGACAGGAAAGAACGCTCAGGGACTCACCAACGGGGATGGTTCCCGACCACCCTCGTCGCCGCCGTCGCCCCAGAGTTGGTAAGCGACAGGCGGCTCCGGCGGGGATGGTCAGGTTAGCGGGTAGACTTGCCTTGCGGCACGAGGAACGGTTACGGGATTGCTCGTCGGCTTGCGTCAAGGGTAAGCGCAGGAGGGAGGCGCGGCCAGGGATTCACCCGGTCTTGCGTTTCTTCTCCAACGAGACGACCCGATATCCGCTGTCCTTCAATTCCTGTTCGCGCTTGCGCGCATATTCCGCCATGGCGTGAACGTTATTATTGAATTTCGCGGAATACTCCTCGCGGATACGCCGCACTTCGGCAACAATCGGATCCCTGGACATGTCAGTCTCCCATCATTTCTTCGGGCGTGCAGATCACCGGCGGTTCGTAACCAAGCTCCCTAAGGCGGTTAGTCAAGTCTCTCATAATGAACGCGTTGGCCAAATGCGTACAGTTCCACGTCAGCAAGACATCCATTTCGTGAACTGTGGCAAAAGCCACATGCATTGCATCGGCCGCGCATTTTGCCGGGACCAATCCGCGTTCCAATAGATCGTTGGCGACAACTTCGACGGCTTCGGTAAATTCCAGGACGACCACGTTGCGCAACACCTCCAGGCGCTTCGCCGCCGCTTCCGGATCGCCCATCCCCGATTCGTCGAGACATACAAAGCTCGTGTACAAGTTCAGCTGCTTGGCGTAACGGCTCCACCATTCACGCGTCGTTTCCTGTTTGCCTGCCAGGACGATATCACGGCTTGGGCGGGCCGTCAGGTAACCCGGGATCGTGCTTTCGATATAGATGTTCTTCATTGAACCTTCTCCACTCCCGCCATTATACCCGGCCCGGCGGGTATGGCAACGCCTTTCCCCCCTATCTACGATCACAAAAAAGTCAAAAATGCGATGAGAGTCGAGTAGGCCGGGGGAATTTCA
>CAYWFP010000212.1:0-2860 GCA_964457365.1 uncultured Planctomycetaceae bacterium | reverse complement strand
ATGTGGATCGAGGACGAAGGTCTGTCCTTCCGATTCCTCATCCACGACCGGGACACGAAGTATTCGGAGAGGTTCCGCCGATTCTTTCGGGACATTGTCCGGCCACGCAAGGGCGGGATCATCCGCACGCCCATCAAATCTCCCCGCATGAACGCATTCGCCGAGAGCTGGATCTCAAACCTGAAGAGGGAATGTTTGAACTGGTTCACCTGCTTCAGCCTGGACCACCTGGACTATATTGTTCGGCAGTATGAGAAGTATCACAACACCGTCAGGCCACACCGGGGGCTGGAGAATTCGCCTCCGGATCAGAAGGCGTGCAGTCCCAGTGTGGGCAAGGTCAGGCGGGTGTCGAGGCTTGGCGGGTTGCTGAATCATTACTATCGGGAGGCGGCGTGAGGAGGGTGAATTGCCCCAAGGCGTGCAATCCCCAGTAGACAACTTCCCGGTCATGCGCTAGACTCATACCATTCCGGGCCAATCGGGGGAATTCCATGCCATTCTTTCTCTGTCCGCATTGTCGGAAAAAGTATCGCACCAGCGGGAAATCGCTTGGCAAGCGTCTCAAGTGCAGCCGCTGCGGCAAGGTGTTCACCGCGCAGGAGTCGGTCAGCGAAGCCATGACCGTCAAGCAGGTGCCGCAGGACACTGACAAGCTGCCTCGCGTGGAGATCGACGAAGCGTCGGAAGAAGAAACCGTGCCGCTGCGGAGCGATCCCGACGCCACCGCCCCTATGGCCGGTCCCGAAGCCCGAACGGTTAAGAAGAGTGCCGATCTGAGCGTTGAGGAACTGGAAGCGCTCTGGAGCGGGACGATTACAGAGGATCTGTCGATCAACGCGACGATCAAGGCCGAAGGCAGGAGCGTGCGCACGCCGTCGGGTTTGAGTATCTCTTCGATGCGGTTGGGCAAGGCCGGCGATCCCGTCACACCTCCTCCCCACTACGAACTGGTGGAGATGCTCGGACAGGGCGGCATGGGCGTGGTGTATACGGCCCGGCAGTCGTCCCTGGGCCGCACCATCGCCATGAAGATGATCAAGGGCGAGGCGGCCAAGAGCGAGAAGTACAAGAATCTTTTCCTCTCCGAAGCGGCGGTTACGGGCGACCTGGCGCATCCGAACATCGTCCCGGTCTACGACCTCGGCGCCAACGACGAGGGGCAGCTCTTCTACGCGATGAAGAAGGTCGAGGGCACGCCGTGGGACGAGGTGATCGGAGAGAAAACACGGTCCGAAAACCTCGACATCCTGATGCGGGTGGCCGATGCGGTGGCCTTTGCCCACAGCCGCGGGGTGATCCACCGCGATTTGAAGCCCGAGAATGTCATGCTCGGTGAATTCGGCGAGGTGCTGGTGATGGACTGGGGCATGGCCGCGTCGGTGTCGGACGAGGGCAAGGCGGATAAGCTGCGGCCGAATTCGGCTTTCGGCGGCACGCCCTCGTACATGGCGCCGGAGATGGCCGCCGCCGACATGGCCAGCATCGGTCCGAAGAGCGACGTGTATCTGCTGGGCGCGATTCTCTACGAGATCGTCACCGGCCTCAAGCCCCACACAGGCCTGAACCCCATCAACTGCATCGTCAATGCCTCGCAGAACATCATCCAGGAAACCGACCGGGAGGGCGAGCTGGTCGAGATCGCGCTGCAGGCGATGCAGACGAACCCGGAGGATCGCTACGCGTCTGTGAAGGATTTCCAGCAGGCGATTCGCGATTACCAGAGCCACCAGGAAAGCATCGTCCTGACCGAGCAGGCGGGCAAGCAGCTCGAAAAGGCGGAGGACTCGCACGATTACGACGACTACGCCAGCGCGATGTTCACGTACGAGCAGGCCCTGGACTTGTGGCCCGAGAACCGGGCGGCGCAGGATGGGGCGAAAGCGGCGCGAAAAGCCTATGCCGCCTGTGCGCACGAACAGGGCGACCTGGAACTGGCCGGGAATCTGCTCAGGCGCGGAGGGATGGAGAAGACATCTCTTGGGAAAAAGATAAAACAGGCAATCAAGCAGCGCCAGCAGCGCGCCAAACGCCTGATCCTGTTCCGGCGCTTGACCGCCGCGGCGGCGGTGCTGATCATCGCCATCCTCTCTGGCGCGTTTTTCTGGATTCGGCAGAAAGAGCAACGGGCATTGGATGCCGAAGCCCAGGCCAGGGAGGATCGCCAGGTCGCGCTCGATGCCAAGCAGGAAGCCGAGCAGGAGCGCGAAGCGGCGGAAGTGGCCCGGGCCGACACGGAGGAGAAACGCCAGCAGGCCGAGGAGGCGAAAGAAAGGGAAGAAGAGGAGCGACTGAAGGCAGAAGCCAGCCGCAAGACTGCCGAGGAAGAGGCCGAGCGCGCCAAGAGCGTGACCGATTTTCTGACCACTACTCTCGCCTCCGCCGATCCGTCGCAAAAAGGCAAGGAAGTGACGGTGTGCGAGCTGATGGATATTCAGGCGAAGCAGGTGGACGCGAAGTTCGCGGACGACCCGAAAACGGCGGTCAATATTCACAAAGTGCTAGCCAACACGTACCGGAGTTTGGGCGAGTTGAAAAAAGCGCGGCATCGTATGGACAAGGCGCTGGCGCTGGGGCGGGAGGTTTACAAGGAAGACAGTGAGGAATTCGGCTTGCTGCGCTGGTCCGAGGCAAATCTTCTTCTTGATGAGGGTAAGCCGAAGGAAGCGCAGAAGATCTGGAAAGCGCTGCAAAAGAATGCCAATAAGCGAGGTTCATTGGGCGTTATAAACAATCTGGCGCTTGCGCTCAATTTCCAAGGCAAATACGCGGAAGCTGAAGAGATGCATCGCGAAGTGCTGACGGCGTAAGCGTTCACGGGATTCGCAAGGTTCCTTTCTCCCGTGAGTCCTGGTTGGAC
>CAYWFP010000211.1:0-2861 GCA_964457365.1 uncultured Planctomycetaceae bacterium | reverse complement strand
TTCTTGACTGACGGCAAACCAGCCGCGCCGAAATTCTGAAATTATTGCTTAACGGGTCCTAAGTATTACTTCAGCACGTGAAGCGCGTCAAGGATATTTCGAAAACCCTTCTTGATAACAGTAAAACTACGCAGCCAAAACATGGGAGCGCCAACCCGATTTAAAAACCGCATTGTCATACGGCGGAAATCTTACTCGCAGGCTATGGCAACCCGATTCTTGCCGGCTCTCTTGGCCTCGTAAAGCGAGCCGTCTGCTCGGGCAATCAGTTCGGCTGCCGTTGTCGTCGCAGCATTAGAAACCGCAACGCCCGCGCTGACGGTCAGCGCCGCGTCTCCAACAAGGATTTTCGCCGATTCGATACGAATCCGTTCGGCGATCTCCCCCGCTTCCGTCGTATCGGTCAATGGCAGAATCACGGCAAATTCCTCGCCGCCGTAACGGCTGCAAATATCCGATTCCCTCGTGGCGTGGTCGATTGCTACGGATAATTGCGCGAGAACACGATCGCCTTCCTGATGGCCGTATCGATCATTGACGAGTTTGAAGTCATCGATATCGAGCAGAATCAACGAAACGAGCGCACCATGCCGAACAAAACGCTTCATCTCCAGTTCGAGAATCTCCAGAAAACTGGTATGATTGAACAATCCAGTGAGGCCGTCGCGCATCGAATGGCTGACGATCTCGGCGATATGCACCTCGGAAACCAGCGTGGGCAGATTGACGTTGTCGGTGATATTCGTCATGTAATCCAGCGTTGCGACTACGATCTGGACATTGCGCTTTAACGCATGCGACATCTCGAGTTTGTGGGTGACAATCTCGGCCCACAACTTCCGGGCCGCATCCGGCGGGAAAAACTGATGCGTAACCGCATAAAGCAGGTCGGAGAAGAACAGTTCCCCGCGGGCGTTGCTTAAGGCGGTGAGCGTCTTTTCTTCGCTTTGACTCAAAATCCGGTCCCCGGCATAGCCGGCGATCAGATCGACGGATAAGGCGTCGGGCGCCAAAATACCCCGCAGGCGATCCGAGTCCGTTTCGCTTCGTGCGGGGTATTCGTTTTTCCGCGAGTCGCCATTGGTCATTCTGACGGATCCTGTATCCCCCGGATGTTGTCCGGCGCGAACCGGATTGCGTCGCCGGCCTTTTTTCTTTCCTTGCCGCCGGCTTCGGACCTGGAAGGACGCCGCTGAGCCCGGGCGTTTTTCGAATTATCCGCTCCGGAACTCTTGCCCTTGCCGCCACGCCGTGACCGCTTGGGCTCATTATACCTCGAATTGCCGGAGGAGGAAGCCTTTTGCTTGCGCAGCCGCGCTCCGTCCTGGCCGTCGACCAATCCGCGTTCGGCCTCGCTGGAGTGATGCGGTTGATCGCGGACGATGCGGATCCTGCGCCCCATCGTCTGCTCGATCGCAGAAAGGTAATCGCGTTCGTCGCCGGAGCAGAAGCTGACGGCGTAGCCGCCGTTCCCGGCGCGGGCGGTCCGGCCGATGCGGTGGACATACACCTCCGGCTCGTTGGGCATCTCGTAGTTAATCACGTGCGTGATGTCGTCGATATCGATGCCGCGCGCGGCGATGTCGGTCGCGACCAAAACACGAACGTTGCCGTTGCGAAAGGCATGAAGCGCCTCGATACGCGCATTCTGCGTTTTATTGCCGTGAATCGCCTCCGCGCCGATGCCGCGTTGCGTGATCTTCTTGGCGACGCGATTGGCGCGATGCTTGGTACGCGTGAAGATCAATACCCGTTTCAATGCCGGATCGTCGAGGATGGATTTCAGCAGTGTATCCTTCCTCACCTGATCGACGAAGAAGGCGGATTGTTCGATCCGTTCGGCCGGCGTGGCCTGCGGCACGACTTCGATTTTGACCGGATCGCGCAGAAGGCTATCGGCGAGGCCGGCGACGGCTTTGGGCATCGTGGCCGAGAAGAAGAGCGTCTGGCGTCTCTCGGGCAGCGTCGCGATGATGCGGCGCACGTCATGAATAAAGCCCATGTCGAGCATGCGGTCGGCCTCGTCGAGGACGAAGATCTCAAGTCGCTCCAGATTCACGTCCCTGGTGGACAGCAGATCCAGCAGTCTTCCGGGCGTGGCCACGAGGATATCGACGCCGCGCCGCAGCTTCTTCGCCTGCGGCCCCTTGCCGACGCCGCCGAAGACGACGGCCGTCTTGAGCGGCAGGTGCCGGCCGTAGGTGCGGAAGCTCTCCTCGATCTGGGCGGCCAGTTCGCGCGTCGGCGTCAGCACCAGCGCCCGGACGGAACGCGCGCCGGAGGCGGGCTTGTCTCCGAGTCGCTGCAGCATCGGCAGGGCGAAGGCGGCGGTCTTGCCGGTGCCGGTCTGCGCGCACCCCAGCAGGTCGCGCCCGTCCAGTAGCAGCGGGATGGCCTGACTCTGGATCGGCGTGGGGCGATCGTATCCGGCGGCGGCGACGGCCTTGCGCAGGGGATCGATCAGCGGCAATTGGGTGAAGGTATTCATACATCTCTTTCCAGCGTCTTCCTGACGCATGAGGGAAACCGTCCCGCTCTTGCGGGACGAAAAAACGCGGAGGCAGGAAACGGCTGCTGCTCCGCAAACAGTCTGTCTTTTTCGGGGGATACCACAGGGCGAGAACAGTTCGCGCGCGATATCGATCAGCTTCGCTGAACCCCTGCCGCCGGCGATACTGTGTTGCGGAAAGCCGGCGAACGCGCTCGAAACGAACGAATCCCAAGAGCGATGGAGACATCATAGCCGCTGGCAAATAAAAACGCAACGATATTCCGCAGGCTTGCTTAGGACCCAATAAGATCGGGATTCACTGCTGTCCGGTTATTAGTCAAACAATGACAACTGGTTACAAGAATCGCCT
>CAYWFP010000210.1:0-2887 GCA_964457365.1 uncultured Planctomycetaceae bacterium | reverse complement strand
CTCGGTCGGCGTGGCGCCGACGTTATTCATGGCCAAGCTCGCCTCGGACCTGGAGAAGCCCGACGGGCTCGTCGTCGTCCGCGCCGACGAGGTGCTGGACAAACTCGCGCCGCTGCCGGTCTCGCGCATCTGGGGTGTGGGGAAGGTGATGGTCAAGAAGCTCGATCGTCTCGGCATCAAGACCATCGCGCAGCTCCGCGCCTGGCCGCGGCGAGAATTGTTCCGCCGCTTCGGGGCTTGGGGCGAGTCGATGCACGACCTGGCGCATGGCATCGATCCGCGCAAAGTGCATGAAGGGGATCCGGAGAAAAGCATCTCCAAGGAAACGACCTTCGCGCGCGACATCCTCGATCAGGCGTATCTGGAAAAAGTGCTGCTGCAACTCGCGGACGAGGTGGCCACCCGCGTACGCCGTGCCGGGTTTTCCGGACGAACGGTGCAATTGAAGGTCCGCTACGACGACTTCTCCACCGTCACCCGCCGCCTGAGCCTGCCCTCGCCGACCTGCACCGCCGCGGAGATCCACGCCGCCGCCCTGGCGCTTCTGCCGCGAACCATGGCCGGCAAGACCCCGGTACGGCTCATCGGCGTGGGGCTCTCCGGTTTCTCCGAGGCAGCGGTGGCGCAGGGCGCATTGTTTGACGCTTTAGCCCGTTTCGCCCCGGGCAAGGCCGAACAGGTCGAGCGCGCCGCCGACGCGATCCGCCGTAAACTAGGCCCCGAAAGTATAGGCCGCGCCTCGCTCTACCTCGACACCCCGGGCGGCGAGGAGGAATGAAAATCGCGCGCGGGCGACAATCCTCTTGACTGGCGTCGGCTGAAACATATAAGTGTTAGAGAGTTACACGATACGCTTCTGCCGTATACGTCTGCGAAAAGTGAGATAACTATGCTGCGCCCTCTGCTCTTGCTTGCGCTCTTTGCTTTCCTGTTTGCCGCCGCCGGCTGCTCGATGTTCGCTGTCGAAGGCCCGCGCATCTGGTGGGACGACCAGCAACGCAAACGCTTGCCGAACGACTACACGCTCCCCGAGAAGCCGCCCGCGTACGAGGGGGAAGAGAAACTCGGGCCAGACGAGAGCGTCAAGTCCAAAGCCGCCACCCGCGAAGAGAAGAAACAAGACGAGTGGTACGCCGACGAAATGGCCAAGCAGCGGCGGGAATGGGCTGAGAGCGGGGCGGAGGTCAATTGAATCCTTGATAACGGGACGCGGCGGCCGTGCCGTCGCGGTTGACATCGCGGGGGCGACCGGTCGGCCGCCCCTTCGCGCTGGATGAGGAGAACGAGCAGATGGCAACGAACTTGACCGGCAACGCGATCATCTTCACCCAGGGCGGCCCCACCGGGGTCATCAACGCCTCGTGGGTGGGCGTCGTCCAGGGACTGATGAACTCCGATAACGTCACCGGCATCTGGGGCGCGCTGCACGGCATCGACGGGATCCTCAACGAGGAGTTCGTCGACCTGCGCGAGCAGACCGTACGCACGCTGCAGAACATCGCCCGCACGCCGGCCACCAGCCTCGGCTCCACGCGCAAGAAGCCCACCGCCGAGGACAACGCCAAGATGCTCGACATCATGCAGAAGTACAACGTCCGCTTCGTCTTCGGCATCGGCGGCAACGATACATCCGAGACGCTGGACATCATCAACGAGGCCGCCATCGCCGAGGAGTACGAGGTCCACATGCTCCACGTCTGCAAGACCGTCGACTGCGACCTGCTGGAAAACGACCACACCCCCGGGTACGGCTCGGCCGCGCGCTTCGTTTCGCTGGCATTCCGCGGGGTGGACCTGGACAACACCGCCTTCGGCGGCATCTACCTCGGCGTCTGCATGGGCCGCCACGCGGGCTTTCTCACCGCCGCCTCGACCCTGGGCCGCGCGACCGACACCAGCGGTCCGCACCTGGTCTACGTCCCCGAACGCGCCTTCAACGTCGAGAAGTTCGTCGACGACGTCGAGGAGGTGTACCAGAAGCTCGGCCGCTGCGTCATCGCCGTCAGCGAAGGTATCGAGGACGAGCAAGGCAACCCGATCCTGCAGGTGCTGGCCTCCGACGCGCTCGAGGCCGACAGCCACGGCAACGTCCAGCTCTCGGGCACCGGCGCTCTTGCCGACGCGCTGATCGCACGCATCAAAGAGCACTTCAACGCCAGGGGCCTCGGCGAAAAGCTGCGCGCCCGCGGCGACACGCTCGGCTACCTGCAGCGCTCGTACCCGTACCAGAGCGAGGTCGACCGCGAGGAAGCGCTCCTGGTCGGGCGCACCGCCGCGGAGAAGGCGCTCTCCGGCAACGTCAACGGCTCGGTCGCCATCAAGCGCGTCTCCACCGTACCGTACAAGGTCGAGTACGAGTTGGTGCCGCTGAAGGCCGTCGCCGGCAAGACGCGTTACCTCCCCGAAGAATTCATCAACGACGCCGGCAACAACGTCACCGACGCCTTCATCCAGTGGGGCAAACCGCTTCTCGGCGTCATGCCCCCGGTTGGGCTGCCGGACATGCGCCACAAGATCGAGAAGATCGGGGGCTGATTGGAACCAGACCTGCCGTCGCAATTCTCTGCAAAAGAAGCAAATAGATCGTAAAGATTACACAACTGCTATTCGTGTTAAGGAGTTGACTTTTGCACATTACGCGGCCCTCGCGAGGGCCTGGATCAGGGGTTCGTGAATTAACGGAGTTTGCCCTTGAGACGCCGACCTGTCGAAAATACGAAGTCCCGATAGCCGCTCGCGCCAGAGTATTGTGCGCAACGCCGCCAGAGCATCCTGAAACGACGGCTTGCTTTTCCCGGCATACCACGGACGATCGGACAGGGTGTCGGCCGCACTTCCGTAGCCGTGCCGGATGCACCACAGCCAGACGATGCCGTAAACGAGGTAC
>CAYWFP010000209.1:0-2897 GCA_964457365.1 uncultured Planctomycetaceae bacterium | reverse complement strand
ATATGATTTACGAGTGAAAGGCCCGATGGGCGGGCTTATCTGGGAAATATCGGTTAAGAAAGAACTATCTTTAGATCCCGTTGCGGATGATGGTTATTGGGAGTCTAGTGATGCACATTGTGTACTCAACGATTCGGCGTCCTATGGGAATGAGGGGGCGGTTTGATGAGCAACAGTTTTATGATCCTCTCCTGCGCTGTGGTATATTCCATAACAGTAAGTCCAATCGTGTGGGTTGACAGATTGATGAACGTGACTATCATGCTTTTTTTGCCCTTTGAGGTACAAGATTGCTGTAAGGCACGCTATCCAGAGGAATGGGGTGGGACATGCAGATTCATCTCCTAAAAGTAATCTTGTCGGGCCTTGGGCGGTCGCGGAAACTTGGCTTTAATGTCTTTGACGTCATGCGCCACGGCACGCATGAGAAACAGATTTCCGATATTTTCGCATGGTTGATCAATCCCGAAGGCACTCATAACCTTGGCAACAGGTTCACGAAGATCTTTATCGATGAGGTGAATCATGCACGCATGCAATTGCCTGAATATTTGTCGGCTGAATTACATGAGCCTTTCCCCAGCGAAGAGTATTCTGTGATGCAGGAAATAGATGTTAACAAATCAATTCCGAATGGAACAGCCGACATCGCGGACCTGTTGCTTGAGAGTGATACGGCCGTACTGGTTGTTGAGAACTATTTCACATCCGATGGACACGGCCACGAATATGATAGCTATTTGGCATTTAGCCTGCGCGGGAACAAGCGTGGCGCTGTTGTTCTCTTATGCCGGGATGAAGACCGTGGCTTGCAGTGCGATGGTTGGGAGAAAGCGGCCGTTGTCACGTACGCCACTCTGGTGGGCCGGCTTTATGGCGATCTTGAGTCTGACCCTGAATACCAAAAAATCAATTCGGATGCTTACTGGTTTATTAAACAGATGCACAGCAAGTTCAGAAAGGAGAGGGAGCGCATGGAAAATCATGACATTTTGAACTTCATCTTGGCCATGTGCGAGACCGGTGAAGCAAGGCGATACCAGGTAAAACAGACAGATATGGCTGCAAAACAACTCGCAGACGATCTGGCGAAAGAAGCGGAAGAACAATTCAACGATAGCCGCAAGGTGCTGCAAGATATCAAGGGGCACTTGAAGCTTTACTGCGAAAATGTGGTAAAGGAACACATCAATAGAACGTTAGGTGATGGAATTGTGGGCAATGTGAGTGCCGGATACCAAGGCATTTACCAATGGACTGTCAACATCGACATTGCCGGTGACGATGGCAAATTCATCGAATCAGGGCTGCAAGTGAAGTTTGGACCATCCGCATGGTACGCAATTGAACGAGACAATCAGTGGAAGTATACGGATAATCCAAATGAGCCAGACTGGTCACGCCTGTTCCTTACTCACTTGAAGAGCAGGGAGATCTGGCCGTCTGCCGTGACGCTTCAGGAAGTGATTGATGGACTTGATTCCACCGACACTAGACTGCACGACGAGGTTGTGGCCATGATAAAAGCACACGGAAGCAATACGAGCGAATGAAGGTGCAGGCCCAAATGAGATTGCATATCACTGCAGGACCTCAGGCAGGACAGACGGTAGAGATTCCCGACGCGGGAATTGTCTTTGGCCGCAGCCAAGATCATAGTGATTGGGTCTTGGTCGAACCCACTGCCTCGCGCAGTCACTGCCGTGTTTTCGCCCATGAAGGCAAACTGGTCATTCAGGATCAGGGCAGTCGCAATGGAACCTACTTGAACGGAGAACGTATAGATGCCAAGAAGGGCTATACGCTAAAAATCGGGGCGCAAATCCAGATCGGAAGCACCGTTATGCTTCTGCAGGACCATCAGCCCGATGTGCCCTGTTCAAGCAAAACCGATGTAAAGAAACCGAATGCCGCACCAGTCGAACGTAAATCACTGGGGATGGGGTGCGTTAACCTTATGCTTATATGTGTGGGACTTGCATTAGCTCATTGCGTGTTGATCTATGTGTTGAGGGAATTTATTATTGGCCCCGGCGATCTCTTGGCCACCTTGGCGATCATGGGATTCATAGGCATATTTGCCTTCGCCTGCTTTATGCTTATGCGCGCAAATCAGTCCGATTCAAACAGACGGACTTCTGCGATTCCCGATAAAGGAAAGCCTGGTAGTGTCTCAACCGGAAGTCAGCTATTGATGCCTAGTTGCCTCTATATTGTTGTCGGTATCCCAATAGGGATTTTTAACGGCCTGTTGGGCGCAATCGCGATGGGCATTATTGGGGGCGTACTGTCGGGTAGCGGAAATACGTCTTTTGCGAATGTAATGGGAATCATTGGCTTCATCGGCGGTTTTGTATTAACGTTTTTGTGCTCATGGCCGCGAGGATCGCCAGACCAGACCAAGCGAGGAACGATACGCCCACGTCCAAGAGAAACTTCGCAAGAATTTGCTAGGCGCCTTCTGGGCGAACATCCCGAATGGAAAAAGGTTGTCGAAACAGTTGAGAAGTGCGAAAAAGTTTGGAATGCAAACCGTGATGTGGTTCGCCTAATAATATTAGACGAAAATAGTCCTGAAGTAATACAGGTAATTCAGGAGATACCAGCATTGATTGATGATGCCATCGAGGATTTAGTAAACCTGGCCAATATCTATGAAGAGAGCTATAAGAGGACACTACCATGAAGAGTCTACGCGCACAATACATGGCATTAAGAGTATCCAAACGGCTCAAAAAAACGGCTCAATATTTGGGTAAAGTAAGGGGGACGGCCCTAGACTTAGCATTATATGATGGATCCAATCTTACCACTGCCCAAGTTGAGCAACAACACATGGTTGGCCTAGTACTACAACGCCAGAAATACTGAAGGCGTACGGTTGAAGTTGACGATAA
>CAYWFP010000208.1:0-2959 GCA_964457365.1 uncultured Planctomycetaceae bacterium | reverse complement strand
ATGAAGTTCACCGAGGGCGCGTTCCGCGACTGGGGCTATGAGACGGCGAAGGCAGAGTTCGGCGCCGAGGTTCTCGACGGCGGCCCGTGGCAGGTTATCCGCGAAGGCGGCCGGGAGATCGTGGTCAAGGACGCCATCGCCGACGCCTTCCTGCAGCAGATCCTCACTCGCCCGGCCGAATACGACGTCGTCGCTACCCTCAATCTCAATGGCGATTATATCAGCGATGCGCTGGCCGCGCAGGTCGGCGGCATCGGCATCGCTCCGGGCGGCAACATCAACTACGAGACCGGACACGGCATCTTCGAGGCCACGCACGGTACCGCGCCCAAGTACGCCGGCAAGGACATGGTCAATCCCTCCTCGGTAATCCTCTCCGGGGAGATGATGCTGCGTTACCTGGGTTGGAACGAAGCGGCCGACAGCATCCTCGCGGCCATGGAGAATACTATCGCGCAGAATCGCGTCACCTACGATTTCCACCGGCTGACGGACGGGGCGACCAAACTCTCCACCAGCGCTTTCGGCGACGCGCTGATCGAGAATATGGACTGAACGCGATATTACCATGCCCGAACGATCCGACGACTCCGATTCATCCAAACGCGACCCGGTCCGGCTCTATACCTGCATGGTCCAGACGCTCGAGGACGCCATCGGCGCGGAGAAGCTCGGCGCGATGTTCGCGGATCTGCGCGCGAGCGGTCTGTGGCAGAGCCTGCCGCTGAGCGATGACGAGGACGTCCAGCGCATGCTCGTCCGTATCGGCGTGCTGCCCACCCGCGAGTCCGCCGCCCGCCAGGGCAAGCTGACCGAGGAGTTCGTGCGGGAGACGTCCGATGCCGTATCCCGCAGCCCCGCACAGGTCAGTATCGTCATGCGCATCTACGCCTCGGGCTGGTACGGGATGATGGAGAAGTCCGTCTGCGGGCCGACGCCGCGCTGTCCTGCATGCGGGGTGACCAAGCTCTGCGATTATTTCAACGCCCCGCCGAAGCGCCGTCCGGATACCGAACTCGTGCCGGGAAAACGTCTCGCGCGCTACGGGCCGCAGTCGCTCTCGGACGAGGATCTCGTGACGCTGCTGATCGGGAGCGGTCGGGCAGGGGAGTCGCACCGCGCGGTGGCATCGAATCTGCTGAAGCGATTCGGCGGTCTCCGCGCTCTATTCGGCGCCGCTCACGGCGAACTCGCGGCGCTGCGGGACGTCTCGCCGTCGATGGCGCTCAAGCTCGCCGTTTGCTGCGCGCTGCACGAACGCATCGTCAGCGAACAGAAGCACCGCGGACCGCGCGTGCGCTCCGGGCGTGACTTTTACGACTTGTACCACCATGAACTGCGCGATCTGCGCAAGGAGGTGTTCCTGGTGGTACTGCTTGACCAGAAGAACCGCGTCATGCGCGAAGAGCGCGTCAGCGAAGGCACGTTGACCAATTCTCTGGTTCATCCGCGCGAGGTCTTCGCGCCGGCTATTCGCGAATCCGCGGCCTCCGTGGCCTTCGTGCACAACCACCCCTCCGGCGATTCCGCTCCGTCGCCGGAGGATCGGAAGCTGACCAAGCGTCTCTGCGAGGCGGCGGAGCTGGTCGGCATTCGCGTGCTCGACCATGTCATCATCGGCGACAACGCCTTCACGAGCTTCGTCGACGAGGGCTGGCTATAGCAGCGAGGATTACCGTAAAGCGTGAATTTCTTTCGCCTTTCGCCTCGACAGTCCCAATGTAACATAACATACATTATCGGACCCTATAATTCGAAAGGCTTTGTCAGGAAGTGCTTGCGGGATATCTTCCCGCGCGTATCATAAGAATGGGCTGGATTCCATCCATTCGCTGACCGTCAAGCATATCGTGGAGTTCCGCATGAGTGAAGAATCTTCCGCGCCGCCAGTGACCGATCCCGCTCCGGTCGCCCCGCCGACGCCGCGGCGAGGTTATCTCAACGCGCGACTGGTCAACGGCTTTGCGCTGGCCATCATCGCCGTCTGCATCCTCGCCGGCGTTACCGCCTCGATCATGGCCATATGGGACTACGCCGACAAGGACACGCTGCTCAGGACCATCGCCACCGTCGGCGTCATCACCCTCGGCACCATCCTCTTCGCCGGCATCAACCGCGCGCTGGGAGATTAGGAGAACGGGAATGTACGTTAATCTGCCGTCCAATCCGCTGGTCATGCTTCTCGCTTCGGGGATCTTCGTTTGACTGATCGTCTTGATGATCCCGGTGCTTCTCTTCGCGTTTCGGCGTGCCTATATGGCAAAGCCTTGCTGGAGGCCGCAAGCGGCCATGGCCTTCCTCGGCTTGTCGTTCGTGCCGTTTCTTCTGGGAATGACGGGTACGTTTTCCTTCCAGATGACCGCGTTCGGGGAGATTGCGCGCAATCCGTCCGCCACGGCCGCCGACCTAGCCGCGGGCATCTACATGAGCAGCATACCGCTTCTGATCGGCGCTTTCGTCTCCGTCTTATCGGTCTGCGTCGCCTGCCTGCTCATGACGGCAGGAAAGGAAGAGGATGCGTGATTTCGATCCCCTCGACGCCGGTTCGTGGATGCTCCTGCCGCCCAGGATTGGGCTGTGGCTTCTCGCCGTCCTTGCGCTGATGACGACGGTTCTGCTTCTGTTCGCCCTACTGCGCTACCGGCACCGACGCGGCGGATGGCTGATACTCGCCGGCGCCTTGCCGCTCATGGTCGCCGGTGCGACGCAGTTCTACAATACCGAACTCTACGGTCGCATGCTGGTCATGCTCCCTTATCCCCTAGAAGGCACAAGCGAATGGAGCGTTGCGTTTCGCGAATATCTCATGACGGCCCGCCTCGGCCTCCTCCTCGCCTTCGGCCCCGGTCTGATCGGGTTATTTATCGGCATCTGGCTGGTACGCTTCGGCACAATCGCCAAGGGCTAAGGACCCGTTAAGCAATAATTTCAGAATTTCGGCGCAGCTGGTTTGCCGTCA
>CAYWFP010000207.1:0-3050 GCA_964457365.1 uncultured Planctomycetaceae bacterium | reverse complement strand
AGCTCAATTGGATAGAGCACCTGACTACGGATCAGGAGGTTAGGGGTTCGACTCCTCTCCGGTGTACCAGACTTGAGACCTCGGCCCCATGTGTCCCTAAATGGCATATGGGGCTGAGTTTTAGGGGTGTTCGGAAGCCTGTTTTGGAGAGATAGAGGCCTTCGGGGAAGACAAGCTCGAAAAACGCCTCTTTTTGGGGCTTTTTGAGGGCTTTGAAGAACTTCCAGGGTGTTCGGAAAATCTCGCACAGGTAGTCGATGGAAGTGCGCACATCCCATGCTTGCCGGTCTGAATCCTCGACTTCCAACCTGGCTCGGCGCATGTCTGTCATGACCTGTTCGTTCTTGCGCCGGTAAAGGTCTTCGTCGACTTCGCCCGACAAACGCATCTCGACAAGCCGGTCCCGGCGATCCTCCAAACGCTTCAGCTTGAGCCGTGCCTGTTCGACGCTACCGCGCTCCTGCGAGAACGCCGCCTTAGCGGATTTCAGAGCATTGGCACGGAAGAAGCGTTCATACTCTTCGGACCAGGTCAGTGGCTCCAGGATCTCGCGCAGCCAGTCCTCTACATGGGCCACCTGGGCGCGCACGGCGCTTTCGCATTTGCATTGGTAGTAAGCATACCGTCGAGTCTTGCCCTTACTGAGGCTTGACGACAACGGCTTGCCGCAGTTCGCGCATTGGATCAAGCCACGCAGCGGGAAACGCTCGTCCTCCGGCATCACGGGCGCCAGGCCGGCGTTGTCTGCAAGGCGGAGTTGCACGCGGTCAAAGAGCACCGGGTCGACTATCGGGGTCCAACGGCCCTTGACCATCTCGCCGTCCGTGAGAGAGGAAGAGACAAAGCCGGCATAGGCGGGCTTGCTGAGCAGATTGCGCATGCTCTGGTAACTGAGGGGCTTGCCGGTCTTGGTCCGAAGTCCCTGGGGGTAGAGCAGGCGCGCGATCTCGGCCATGTTGTGACTGCCGCTGGCGTAAAGTTCATAAGCGCGCCGAACCACGGGCGCGACATCCGGATCGTGCTCAAGGGTAGTGCGATCCTTCGCCCCGTGAGGAACCTTGGCAATCCGGTAGCCAAGCGGAGCGGGCCACAGCCACCACCCCTGCTTGGCCGCGGCTTCCATGCCGTCTTTGACGTTCTCGCTGCGTCGGTCGTTCTCGTATTGCGCTGCTGTCGCGAGGATGCCTTCCATGAAGCGACCGCTGGGGGAATCGTCGAACTGCTCGCGTACCGAGAAGATCTGAATACCGCATGCGCGGAGCTTGGACTTGGCCAGCCAGTATTCCTCGTTGTTGCGCGCCCAGCGGTCGAGCTTGGTGACGACGAGTGCGTCGATCTCGGCTTTATGCTTCTCGCAGTAATTGAGCACGGCCATGAGCTGCTTGCGCTTGGCTTTCTTCGCCGACTCGCCTTCGCCGACGAATCGCTCGGCGACCTCGTAGCCGAATTGCTCGCACCAGCGTTCGCATTCCGCTTCCTGCGCCTCTAGCGAGAAGCCGTCTACCTGGTCCTCGTCACTCACCCTGATTGCAATGACAGCGTTTTTCATTCGTCCTGGTCCTCGTCTTTCTTCTTGTCGCCAGGGTAGCGGATGGGTTTCTCAGGGTCGCCGTTCCACGAGGCCACCACGTCCGTGCCTTCGGGGCCGTTGGTCATGGCGTAAACGCCGCGCTTTGTCACGCGGATCGCGGCCAGACCCAGCACGCCGTCATGAATCGGTATCTTCTTGCGGGGCTTCTTGGGTTTGTCAGACATTAGAGATTCTCCTATTTGGTATTCCAAAAATGATAATACAGTGGGGTTTTATTGTCGACTTTGCGCAATACCATGCCCACCTCCACCTCCGTGCCTTGCGCATAATCCAAGATTTTGTCCTTTGGAAGCTCAGCGCGAATGTTGAGGTGATATAGCGTGACTTCTTTATATTTCTTCTTGAAGCGCTTGGCGTCCTTGCGCGACAGCTTCACTTTCTTGGTGCGTGTGAAATGAAAAAGTAATTTGTAATCGCCGCCTTCCGTCGATGGCTCTCGGATTGAGCGCAAGTGCAACTTTCCAGAAAGTCGTGCACCTATGATCTGGCTCATTAATTCGTCCATCTTTGCTTTGATCTCTTCTTGTTCTCGCACCGTGAACCCATTTTCTTCCAGTTCTTTGTGGAGTTCGTGGTGCTTATCGAGAAGATCAAGCATCTGCTCTACCGTCAGCGACTTCTCGGGTTCCCCTTCCGCTGCATAATGAAAGCTAACGCCTAACAGAAAAGCAAAGGCAATACAGGACAGGTAACGCTGAAGCATTCTCGTCTCCTTTCCGGTGAGGATTGTGGGCGTTTGCGCCAGTCCGCCCGTATGCAATAATCACCTTGCCACGCCGCTACGCCGTTGTCAACCGGAATTTGCAGAGAGGCCGCGATATGCGTCCAAGCCGCTCTGGCAGCAGTACGAAGGGACGATCATCGCGGCGGTGAACTCCCGCTCCCAATCCGCCGCCATGGACAACCCGTCCGGATAGATCTTCAGGTCGTTGCCGTGGAATTCGAGCATGCGGCGCGTTTGCTTCTCGTGCATCTTGCGGACGGCCTTCTCCTGTTCGGGCCAGTAGCGGCAGACCAACGAGGTCTGGCGCTTCATCTCCCGAATAAAATCCGTGATGGCGGGACCGGACGCGGTGGGAAACATCTGTTGGGTTCCTGACCAGTGCCACTCGCCCTTCCACGGGATGACGCTCCCAAATATCGATCCGTTGACCGAGTTGTCGAATGCCCGGCAATCGGCGGCGTGGCGTATTGTATACGGGACGTCAACGATCAAGTTCACCGCCTCGACATGATCGCGTTCGACCGCGTCGATCCGATACAGTGCCCAGTGACGCTCGCTCCAGCTCCGGAGTTCCGCGCGCTGCTCCTCGTGGATATCCAGGATGGCGGCGAGAATGTCGATGGGGCCGAGGCCCGACCAGAGCGTGCATTCCTGGCAGATAAAGTCGTCCGTATGGTTGATGCGCCGGACGAAATGATGACGGGAAATCAGGGTTTAAGCGGTAGAGGAATTCGC
>CAYWFP010000206.1:0-3077 GCA_964457365.1 uncultured Planctomycetaceae bacterium | reverse complement strand
CGTAACCGAAACCCATGAAACAACTTACAGTGAAGCGATTTATATGCGATAGCCCCCCCGCCTGTTACCCTCGTTTGAACCAGGCCTTCTTTTGTTAATAAAGACTTAAGCTCCATATGCCTCAATAACGTCAAGGTCCTCTAAATTTGAGCGCGGTATTATTAACGTGTCAAGGTTCAGTTGTTTAAAGAATAAGTAGAAATTAATACATTGACGAAAACCGTTCGGCGTCCTAGATTTTCATCGGTTGCGCGCTCCGTCGCGGGCGCGTCTTCGGGGGATTTGGAACTCGCTTTCAAGGCGGAGAAAGGGAAAGCTATGCCGAGCATCGTCAGTGTACATGCACGTGAAATCCTGGATTCGCGCGGCAATCCGACCGTCGAGGTCGAGGTGCTGACCGCGTCGGGCGCGTTCGGGCGCGCGGCGGTACCCTCGGGCGCGTCCACGGGAATCTACGAGGCGGTGGAGTTGCGCGACGGCGTCAAGAACCGCTACCTCGGCAAGGGCGTCACCAAGGCGGTCAAGAACGTCAACGAGAAGATCGCCAACGTGGTCATCGGCATGGACGCGCGCGACCAGCGGGCCGTGGACGCGGCCATGTGCAAGGCCGACGGCACCAAGAACAAGGGCAAGTTCGGCGCCAACGCCATCCTCGGCGTCTCGCTTGCCACGGCGAAGGCCGCGGCCGTCTTCTGCGACCTGCCGCTCTACAAGTACATCGGCGGCAACAACGCGCACGTCCTGCCCGTGCCGATGTGCAACATTCTCAACGGCGGCGAGCACGCGGACAACAACGTCGACATCCAGGAGTTCATGGTCATGCCCGTCGGCGCGTCCTCCTTCAAGGAAGGCCTGCGCTGGGTCACCGAGATCTTCCATACGCTCAAGGGCATCCTCAAGAAGAAAAAGCTCAACACCGCCGTCGGCGACGAGGGCGGCTTCGCGCCGGACCTGAAGTCGAACGAAGAGGCGCTGAAGATCATCATGGAGGCCATCAAGGCCGCCGGCTACAAGCCCAAGACACAGATCATGATCGCCATGGATCCGGCCGCGAGCGAGTTTTACAAGAGCGGCAAGTATGTCCTCGCCGGCGACAACAAGAAACTCTCGACCAGCCAGATGGTCGACTACTGGGCCACGCTCGTCGGCAAGTACCCGATCATCTCCATCGAGGACGGGCTCGATCAGGACGACTGGAAGGGCTACAAGGCCATGACCGACAAGCTCGGCGACAAGGTGCAGGTCGTCGGCGACGACTTCTTCGTCACCAACACCGAGCGCCTGAGCAAGGGGATCAAGCAGGGCTGCGCCAACTCGATCCTGATCAAGGTCAACCAGATCGGCACGCTGACGGAGACGCTGGAAGCCATCGAGATGGCCAAGCGCGCGGGCTACACCGCCGTCGTCTCGCACCGCTCCGGCGAGACCGAGGACGCCACTATCGCCGACATCGTCGTCGGCACCAACGCCGGCCAGATCAAGACCGGCTCGCTGTGCCGCACCGACCGCATCTGCAAGTACAACCAGCTCCTGCGCATCGAGGAGGAACTCGGCGCCGCGGCCGTCTACGCCGGCAAGAGCGCGTTCTACAACGTCATGAAATAGCGCGGCAAGCAGCTGCGGATCACTTGCCCGGCAGGCGCCTGCGCCTGCCGGTTTTTTTGTCGCGTCCGGGCTTGTAGAGCTTGCCGATGCGGGCGCGGTCGGCGTCGCTCAGGGCGGGAAAGTGCAGCGCCGGCTTGACGTACTGGGCGAAGTAATCCGTCAGGGCGCGGACGTTCAGGTAGGCCATCCCGCCGCCCATTGCCGCCAGAACGAGCGTGCTCAAAGCGGTCTGGAGGATGCCCATGCCGCGGAAGAGAAAGGCCAGCAACCCGATAACCCCGAAGAGCAGAAAGATCCCCGGAAGCCAGAACAGCAGCAGTACCGGCACATGCACCAGGAGAAAGAAGACCACGCTGACGATGAGCAGTTCGTCGGGCAGGTCGAACGCGGCCAGCAGGCCCGTGACGGCCGGGATCTGCAGCACCGAGATTCCTTCCACGAACAACGCCAGGTTGCGGCAGGCGCGCCGGCACGAGCGGGGAAGCTCGCGCAGGAGGTTGTGCATCTTGATGCGGTCGCGCGCGCCCATGAATTATCCCGAAAGCGTGGTATGTTCCTGCGATACCTCTCCGCGGTCGCCGTAGAGCTGCGCCACGCGGGCGCGGTCATCTTCGTCAAGCGCCGGTAGTTTCAAACGCGGCGGAGCGGGCCATGGTTCGACGAATCGCGGCAGAAGGCGGAGATTGTGCGGCACCACCGCGAGGTTGACGAGGGCGAAGGCCCAGAGTACGCCCCATTCCACCGAGATGTCGAGGATGGCGCAGAAGAGCATTGCCCCGATGAGTCCGCCGCCGGCACTCGTGGGCGCGGCGACATAAGCGCGGGCGTGGACGAGGAATACCGAGAGGAAGGCGACGACATACAGCGCGATCGGCGCCGTGTCGTGCAGGATCATGCCGTAGAGCAGCGCCAGCAGGCCGAAGGCGATCAGTTCGATGAAGAGCGCGATACGCCGGCAGGCCCGCCGGCAGGGCGGGGGGAGGGTGTACGCGTCGCCGTGGCGGCGGAGTCGTTCTTGAATGCCCATGCCGCCCAGCATTGCAAAAAGAAGCCCGGAAAGCGAGACGCCTTCCGGGCCGGACGAATCGGATCGTGAATCGGTCTACTTGTCGAACTGCGCGTCGAAGGCGATATTGCTGCGCTCGAAGTCGACGTCGCGGACGAACTGGCAGGCCTCGGTGGCGCCGTGGAAGCGGTCCATGCGCGAGTCCTCCCACTCGACGCTCAGCGGGCCCTTGTAACCGATGTCGTTCAGGGCGACGACGATCTCCTCGAAGTCGATGTCGCCGTGGCCGAGCGAGCGGAAGTCCCAGTAGCGCCGCGGGTCGGCGAAGTCGGTGTGGCCGCCGAAGACGCCCACGGTGCCGTCGCCGTGGCCCCACCAGACGTCCTTCATGTGTGCGTGGAAGATGCGTTTGGGGAAGGTGCGGATGAACTTGACGTAGTCGACGCCCTGGTAGCCGAGGTGGGAG
>CAYWFP010000205.1:0-3083 GCA_964457365.1 uncultured Planctomycetaceae bacterium | reverse complement strand
CGGCACCTACGAGACCTTCGAGAAGCGCGTCATGGGCAAGGAGAAGATCGTCGACAGCGCCGAGTACGTCGGCTCCAACGGCGCGGTGAGCAAGCGCGTCGCCAGCACCGACTTCGCCGTCGGCTACGTCGGTGTCGGCTTCATCGACAAGAACGTCAAGGCCATCACCGTCAACAACATCCCGGCCACCGTCAAGACCGTGCGCCAGGGCAAGTACCCGATTTCGCGCCCGCTGTTCATGGTCACCAGCGGCTACCCGGCCATGGGCTCGCACGTCTACCAGTTCGTCACCCTGCACCTGACCAAGGACGGTCAGCAGATGGTCGAGAAGATCGGCTTCGTGCCGGTGACCGAGTACTAGAAACCTTTCCGGCGTCGCGGGGGGCTGCGCGCCCCCCGCGCCTTCGGGATCGACGCGACACGCGATACGCGGTTCACAGGGGATCTACGCAAATTAAGGACCCGTTAAGCAATAATTTCAGAATTTCGATCTTATTGCTTAGCGGGTCCTAAGCCCTTGATTGCGGAAAGCCAACCATCATGAGCGCATTATCCGAAAAGACCAAGCCGTCACTCGTGATGAGCGAGAGCGCCAGCCGGTGGGATCGCTTCACAGGCATTGTCGGCGAGGTCCTCCTCTTCCTCGTCGCCTCCAGCTCGATGCTCGCGGTGCTCTTCATCATCTTGTTCATCGCCAAGGACGCCATCCCGTTCTTCTGGGCCGCGGACGCGGGCGTGGGAGAACGCTTCGCCATGTTCTTCGGCAGCACCCAGTGGTACCCCACGGCCAGTCCGCCGGAGTTCGGCGTGCTGGGGATCATCTACGGCAGCCTCATGGTAACCGTCGGCGCGGTCATCATCGCGGTGCCGGTGGGCATCTGCGCCGCGGTCTGCCTGAGCGACCTGCTGCCCTTCGAAGCGCGCCAGATCGTCAAGCCGATCATCGAACTCATGGCCGCCATCCCGTCGGTGGCCTACGGCTTCTTCGCGATGGTGGTGCTCGCGCCGATGCTCCAGAACAACGGCGGCCAGATGCTCGAGATCGCCACCTGGGTGATCCTCGCGCCCCTGGCCATTCTCGGCTCCATCGTCGTCAGCGACCTGATGGCCGACAAGTTCAGCAGCACCAGCCCGCGCTTCACCCGCGGCATTCTGATCTCGGCCGGGCTGGTCCTGGGCTACTTCCTCATCAACGCCCTGGCGATCAAGCTCGGCTCCACGCAGATCAACAGCGGCACTAACGCCCTCAACGTCTCGATCATCCTCGGTATCATGGCCCTGCCGACGGTGGTCAGCGTCTCGGAGGACGCGCTGCAGGCGGTGGGCGTGGAACTGCGCGCGGCCAGCTACGGGCTTGGCGCGACGCGCGCGGAGACCCTGCTCAAGGCCGTCGTCCCGGCCGCCAGCAGCGGCATCTGCGCGGCGGTGATCCTCGGCGTGATGCGCGCCATCGGCGAGACGATGGTGGTCTGGATGGCCTCCGGCAACGCCGCGCGCATCCCGCAGCCGTGGTACAACCTGACAGATCCGGTCCGGACCCTCACGGCGACCATCGCCGGCGACATGGGCGAAGCCGACCACACCACCGGCTCGGCCCGCTACCACGTCCTCTTCGCCATGGCGCTGACGCTGCTGATATTCTGCTTCGTATGCAACCTGCTCAGCGAGTGGGTCGTTGCCCTCAACCGCAAGAAATTAAGGGGTGAATGATGCAACTGGCGACGCGTAGACTACTGGACCGTTCTTTCTCGGTGCTCTGCCTGCTCTCGATCGTCTTCATGAGCCTGGCGCTGCTGGTGATCCTCGTGCCGATCTTCAGCCGCGGCATCGGCGCCTTCTTCTTCTTCGAAACGGTCGAACACCGCGCCATGCTCAACAAGATCGACAAGTTCGAGCGCGGCAACACCGAACGCGTCGACCGGCAGATCGCCCGGGCCAAGGCCGCGCGCAAACCGATATACGACGCGATCGCGAAGTTCAAGAAGAGCGAGCTGCCGCCGCTGGAAGACTCCGATCCCGGCCGCTACTACAAGCTCGAGGAACAGCTCGAGGATCTCGAGGAAGAGCTGCATCAGCTCCTGGGCCCGGGACCCGACGCCGAGAACGTGGTGCTGCCACGGAACAAGTTCGGCGAACTGCGCTGGGACCGCAGCAAGATCGTCTACGAAGATGTGGTCTATATCACCGAGTGGGTGCTCGACCCGAAGACGAACATGAACGTCGAGACCCTTGTCCCGCGCAAGGACATGTTCAAGGACACCTCGCTCTACGCCATGTTCGAGAAGCGCCTGCCGCTGCCGGACAGCCCGGACTTCGACGACTACAAGGATCTGCGCGCGATGATGATGCCGCAGTTCACCTTCTACTGGCGCTTCCTCACCGACGAGTCGATCGACAACCACATGCTCGGCGGTATCTGGCCGGAACTGCTGGGCACCTTCTACCTGACGGTCCTGGCCATGGTCTTCGCCATCCCGATCGGCGTCATCGCGGCGATCTACCTCGTCGAGTACGCCAGGGAGGGGATGATCGTCTCGCTGCTGCGCACCTGCATCAGCACGCTCGCGGGCGTGCCGAGTATCGTCTTCGGCCTCTTCGGCCTGGCGTTCTTCCTCAACTCGATCGGCTGGGTGCTCAACCATCCCAGCGAAAAGGGCTACCTGCCGCTGGGCCTGCTCAAGGGCGGCTGGTTCGAGGGAACCTTCCTGGACGGCGTCCTGGGCAACAAGTGCGTCCTCGCCGGTTCGCTGACGCTCTCGCTGCTGATCCTGCCGACGATCATCCGCGCCGCCGAGGAGGCCATCCGCGCCGTGCCGCTCTCGTACAAGGAGGCGGCGATGGGCCTGGGGGCCTCGCGCTGGCGCACCGTGGTCACCGTAATCCTGCCGGCCGCCGCGCCGGGCATCCTCACCGGCATCGTCATCAGCATGGGCCGCGCCGCGGGCGAGACCGCGCCGATCATCTTCACCGCCGCGGTGAGCATGGGCCAGCCCATCGGCCTGACCGAGGTCTTCTACCAGCCCTCGCCGGCGCTGCCGTGGAACATCTACAACCTGTGTACCGAACACGACGCCGCCGAAGAG
>CAYWFP010000204.1:0-3115 GCA_964457365.1 uncultured Planctomycetaceae bacterium | reverse complement strand
GGCGACCGACGCCTCCACTCCTGCCGCATCATCCCCGAGCGCGGAAGCTGGATCCAGGTCGAGGTCACCGCCAAGGACGCGCTGGTGGTGCGCATCGACCGCTCGGGCAAGATCGCCGCGACGACTTTTCTGCGCGCGCTCGCGGCCGAGGAGGTCGAAGGCCCCGACGGGGAGCCGCAGAAGAACGTGCTGCTCGACTCCGACGCGGACCTGCTGCGCCTCTTCTACCAGACCGAGGAGAAGGAACTGACCGCCGCGAACGCCGGCGAGTTCGACGACGCCATCCTCGTCTCGCCGGCCATCGGCGACGAGAAGGAGGTCGTCGCGGAGGTGGGCGAGACGCTCAGTTCCTCGGTTTGCGAACGCATCGTGGAATTCTTCGAGAACAAGCGCCAGCAGGAGCGCGAAAGCGGCGGCAAGGCCACCACCGAGAAGATCGTCCTCGAGGTCATCCGGGCCAAGAACGAACGCGGCCAGGGCATCGACCCGCTGGCGTTGACCACCCTCAAGGAGGACGACAGCCACAGCCACGAAGAGGCGGTGCTGAGCATCTACAAGCGCCTGCGCCCCGGAACGCCCGCGACGCAGGAGAAGGCGTGGGATTTCTTCAAGGAACGCTTCTTCGACGAACGTCGCTACAACTTCGGCGAGATCGGCCGCTTCCGCCTCAACCGCAAGTTCGGCATCGACGGCGACGAACGCATGACGCTCAACGTCAGCGACTTCGCCAACATCTGCTTCTACGTCCTCAAGCTGCGCGCCGACCAGGGCGAGATCGACGACATCGACCACCTGGAGAACCGCCGCGTGCGCACCATCAAGGACCTGGTGGTCACCGAGCTCCGCAACGCCATGGTCAAGCTCCGCCGGGGCGTACGCGAGCAGATGGTCATCAAGGAGGTGGACGAGGTGCAGCCGCACCAGCTCATCAACGCCACCACCGTCTCGAGTTCGATCGAGTACTTCTTCGCCCGCGGAGAGCTCTCGCAGGTGGTGGACCAGAGCAACCCGCTCTCGCAGCTCGTGCACGAGCGGCGCCTCTCGGCGCTGGGCCCGGGCGGTCTCAACCGCAAGCGCGCCGGCTTCGAGGTGCGCGACGTGCACCAGTCGCACTACGGCCGCATCTGCCCGGTGGAGACGCCCGAAGGCACCAACATCGGCCTGATCGTCTCGTTGGCCACCTACGCCTCGATCAACGAACTGGGATTCCTGGCGACGCCGTACTACGCCGTCCAAAACCGTCGCATCACCGACGAGATCGTCTGGCTGCGCGCCGACGAGGAGGACGAGCAGTTCATCGCCCAGGCCGACACCGAGGTCGACGCCAAGGGGCGCATCACCCGTGACCGGGTGATCTGCCGCCATAAAGAAGAATTCACCATGTGCGACGCCGACCAGGTGACCCTCGCGGACGTGGCGCCGAACCAGATGGTCGGCATCAGCGCCAGCCTGATCCCGTTCCTCGAGCACGACGACGCCAACCGCGCGCTCATGGGCTCGAACATGCAGCGGCAGGCCGTGCCGCTGGTCAAGCCCGACTCGCCGATCATCTCCACGGGCATGGAGGACCACATCGTACGCAACTCCGGCATGGTCGTCCGCGCCAAGGAGGACGCCACGGTCACCTACGCCGACGCGCTGGAGATCCGCACTACCTCGACGGAACTGGCCGAGGGCGAACGCGCCTACCGCCTGCACAAGTACAAGGGCCTCAACGACGGCACCACGCTCAACCAGACGCCGATGGTCAAGCGCGGCGACAAGGTCAAGCGCGGCGACCCGCTGACCCAGGGCGCGGCGACCGCCGGCGGCCGCCTGGCCCTGGGGCAGAACATCCTCGTGGCGTTTCTGAGCTGGGAGGGGTGCAACTTCGAGGACGCCATCCTCGTCAGCGAGCGGCTGATCGTCGAGGACACCTACACCTCCGTCCACATCGAGGAGTTCTCCGTCGAGATCCGCGAGACCAAGGTCGGCAGCGAGGAGATCACCCGCGACATCCCCGGCGTCTCCGAGGCGGCCCTGGCCAACCTCGACGAGGACGGCCTCGTGCGCATCGGCACCAACGTCACCCCCGGCGACATCCTCGTCGGCAAGATCGCGCCCAAGGCCAAGAGCGAGTTCAGCTCGGAGGAGAAGCTGCTGCGGGCGATCTTCGGCCGCGCCGGCGAGGACGTCAAGAACGACTCGCTGATCGTCCCGCCCGGCACCGAGGGCTACGTCATCAAGGTCCAGCGCTTCCGCCGCCGTACCGCCACCAGCGACGAGGAGAAGAAGCAGATCAAGAAGAACGTCGCGCGCATCGAGAACGAGACCAGAGAGAAGATCGTCGAGGAGATCAAGCTCAAGTTCAAGCGCCTCGCGGAGGCCCTCGGCGAAAACCCGGTCAATCGCCGGACCGGAAAGGTGCTGCGCGTGCCGCGCGCGGGCGACTACGAGCGCCTGATCGAGCTGCAGGAACAAATGAACTTCGGCGACCTGGACATCCCGGCCGGCAAGACCAAGCGCGTGCAGGCAGTCTGCCTCGAGCACGACCGCCGCATCTCCTTCCTGGAGACGCGCATGGAAGTCGAGATCGGCCGCCTCAAGCGCGGCGACGAACTGCGCCCGGGCGTGCTGGAGCTGGTCAAGGTCTACGTCGCCATCAAGCGCAAACTCTCCGTCGGCGACAAGATGGCCGGTCGCCACGGAAACAAGGGCGTGGTCGCGCGCGTGCTGCCCGAGGAGGACATGCCCTTCCTCTCCGACGGCACGCCGATCGAGATGGTGCTCAACCCGCTGGGCGTGCCCTCGCGCATGAACGTCGGCCAGATCCTGGAGACCCACCTGGGATGGGCCGCGCACAACCTCGGCTTCCGCGCGGTGACCCCGGTCTTCGACGGCGCCACCGAGCAGGAGGTGGTCGCCGCGCTCGAGGAGGCGGGGTTGCCCAAGAGCGGCAAGACCGAGCTCTTCGACGGCCGCAACGGCGAGCCGTTCCACGAGACGGTGACGGTGGGGTACATGTACATGCTCAAGCTCCATCACCTCGTCGCCGAGAAGATCCACGCGCGCGCCACCGGGCCGTACTCGCTGATCACCCAGCAGCCGCTGGGGGGCAAGGCCCGCAACGGCGGAC
>CAYWFP010000203.1:0-3154 GCA_964457365.1 uncultured Planctomycetaceae bacterium | reverse complement strand
TGTCATCTGCAAAACCTTGATGCTCCCGCCTTGATCTGGTGAACGCTTACGAAAAGGATATATCATGCCAACGATTACCATGAAACCTTCCGAACGTTCCGTACAGGTGCCCAAAGGGACGAATCTGCTTGAAGCCTGCCACCAGGCTGGCGTGGGGATTCCCGCTTCCTGCGGCGGAAAAGGCATCTGCGGAAAATGTCGTATACGTGTTATCGAGGGTGATGTCCCGGAACGGATCGGCCATGAACAGGCTCTGAGTTTGGCCGAAGTGCATGCCGGATGGCGGCTTGCGTGCCTGGTCGAAGTTACGGAAGATCTCGTCATCGAGACTCCCAACGATACGCCGATCCGCACGGCAATTCTGACCGATTTTGGCGGGCGGGAGGCCATACCGGACGGACGTGTCCATGGTATCGCTCTGGAGCTTCCCTCCCCATCGCTGGAAGATCAGATCTGCGATCTCGGCCGAATTATGCGCGGTTTGCATATGCAGGAGTACCCCAAAGCCGCTCTATCCCTGGTGCGCGAGCTGCCGGCGCGCCTCCGCGAGTGTGATTACAAGATTACCGCCATTATGGAAGACAACGAACTTCTTGGCATTGAACCGTACTGGGAGACTCCCCGAACCCTCGGCCTTGCCATCGACATCGGTACAACCACCATCGCTGGTGCGCTCTTCGATTTGCTCAGCGGAACTCCCATGGCCTTGGCAAGCCGCACCAATGATCAGGCGATTCGCGGTGACGATGTTGTAACGCGTATCGATTACGCCAGAAACGGGGAGGAAGAACGGAATGAACTTCAGGAACTCGTGATCAAGGCGGCAGAAAGTATCATGCAAGAGGTATGTTCGCATGCCGGCGTACGCCATGACCAGATCTACATGATCGCCGTAGGCGGCAACACCACGATGCATCATCTCTTTCTCGGGCTGGATCCTTCCAACATTGCGCAAAGCCCATTCGTACCGTCTGTGCGGCGTGGGATCGAGGTGCGTGCATCCGAGGTTGGCATACAGGCCGGACATGGCGCGCGGGTCTACGCGATGCCAAACATCAGCGCATATGTAGGCGGCGACATCGTAGCCGGTCTGCTCGCACATGAAGTGCACACGAGCGATAAGGTCGTGTTGCTCGTGGATGTCGGCACAAATGGAGAGATGGCCCTTCGCGCAGGCGGAAAGACCTATGCCTGCGCAACGGCCGCCGGACCGGCGTTCGAGGGCGCGCGTATCTCCTGCGGCATGCGAGCCGCCACGGGTGCGATCTGCGCCGTGGATGCCGGAAGCAGTGATGTGCTCATCTCCACGCTGGACAATTCGCCCGTGCGCGGTCTTTGTGGTACCGGGTTACTTGATGCCGTGGCCGTTTTGCTTGATCTCGGCCTGCTTGAAGATACAGGCCGGCTGCTCCCACCGGATGAGGCGCAGGAAACCTGCGACCATCTCACGCAGGATATGTTGAAACGCGTATTGCTCGAAGACGGGCAACCTTCTTTTCTGCTGGCCGAGGCGTCCGATGGATTCCCTCGAATTACACTGACTCAGAAAGACATCCGCGAATTCCAGCTCGCCAAGAGTGCGGTTGCCGCCGGGATCGAGGTTATGCTCGGATGTTTGGGACTGACTCCCGAATCGCTGGAGCAGGTTCTCCTCGCCGGAGGGTTTGGGAACTATCTCCGCCCGGAAAGCGCTCTGCGCGTCGGGCTTCTGCCTTCGCGAATTCCCGCCGATCAGATTGAGTTCGTAGGAAATGCCGCATTGGCCGGCACGCGTTTGTGCTTACTCAGCCACGCGTATCGTGAAGAGGCGGAGCGGATCGCGAACGATGTGGAATATATCGAACTCTCCGCGCGCCCCGATTTTCAGATGGCGTTCATGGAGGCCATGAGCTTTCCCGAAGCTCAAGCGGTTGAAGTATAGGTGATTTCAATGCAGGAAAAGCGATTGGTTGAAATATGCCAAGAGCGTTTTCGCGAAGGCAAACGTCTTGTCGCGCCGCTCATGGGGTTTCCCGGAGTAGAGATGGTCGGCAGCAATATCAAGTTGGCCCAACAGAACCACTACGAGCATTACAAGGCGATCAAGGCATTGGCCGAACGATTTGCCCCCGATATCCTTTTTCCTTTGATGGATCTATCGGTTGAGGCGAATGCGATCGGGCGATATACGATCTTCCCTCGTTCCGAGTCGGCCACCGTGCCGAAAAATCCGTTTTCCATCGATGAATTGCGGCAATACCGCGAAGTCAATATCGGCGCGGACGCCCGCCTTTGCAGCTATGTCGAGACCATGAAACTGATGCATGTAGGATTGCCGAAAGGCGTCCTTCGTGGAGCATACGTAACGGGTCCATATTCGCTGGCCGCCTTGATCGCAGGAGCCGACGAAGCGGCGATGTACACGATTACCGATATGGAGTTGCTTCATCAGGTATGTGAATTCGCGACCGAGTGCATTCAGGAGTATATCCGGTTACTCATTTCCGCCGGGGCAGGAATCATCTGTATCCTGGAGCCCAGCGCCGTGATGCTCGGCCCCGAGCACTTCAACGAATTTTCAGGCCGATATGTTCGACATCTCGTACAGAGCTTTCGCTTCAACCGGGTGCATTTGATCTATCACATCTGTGGGAAATCCATGCATCTCCTGGACAACATGGTCGCGGCAGAGGTGGAAGGCATCAGTCTTGATGCACCCGACAGCGGAGTGGATATCCTGGAGGCCCTTAGACGTGTACCGCAAGACATCGCGATTATGGGCAATATCGCACCAGCGACGACCATGCTCCTGGAGAAGCCGGATCGCGTTTACGCGAAAACAATGTCCTTACTGCAGGATACAGATGCCTATCCGAATTTCATTTTGAGTATGGGATGCGACCTGCCTCGCGAAACTCCGTTGAAAAACATAGACGCGTTCATGCGCGCCGGCCGGCATTTCAAAGCGCCAAGTATGGAACCGGGAGCATATTAATGAACGAACAACAGGAAGGCGGAACTGCAAAGAAACCGTTGGTTCGCTATCGCGATTCTACAGAGCCCAAGGAATGTCCGTATGGGCAAACCGAGAGAGTCGTGACTGGAGGCGAAGGCGGTGTAGCAAACGTGCATGTCATCACCGTGACTGAAGGCAGAATGCACGTGCACAAGAAAT
>CAYWFP010000202.1:0-3261 GCA_964457365.1 uncultured Planctomycetaceae bacterium | reverse complement strand
CAAAACCGAGCGCGAGGTGGAGGAATTGCCGTTCCGCGTCATCGTCAAACACCGCGTCGAACCTGACCAGGCGGCGGTTTTCGACGACCTGCGCGATATCGCTCGTTACGCGGACGAACATCAGCCGGTCGTGATCCTGACCAATGAGAATCGCCGGGCGCGCATCAACCTGAAGAATTACCTGCTGCTCGAGGCCGAGCGCCGCGGGCGACCGCAGCGTCTCACCGAATTGGCGCGCCTGCGCAACCAGGAGCATGTTCTCGGGGATATCTGGGGCGTGCGTCGCACTTTCGTCAACGTCTTCCTCGACGAGGAGTTGACCAGCTTCGACGCGATGGAAACGGTCCTGACCATGCGGCAGGATCCGCGGACGCGGCCGGTGCCCATCGCCATGCTGGCTTCGGCCTCGCGGGAGAAGCAGGTGGCGACGGATTACCAGGAATTCATAAAAGACAAATCGGATGTGCGTATCCTGCCCAAGACCATCGCGGCCAAGGAACTGGTCGAAGAGGTCAAGGATATGCGCAAGCTCAATCCGGTCTCGCAGATGAATTACGCCCGGTGGATGAGTTACCGAACGGCCCGAATGAGCGCCAAGACCCTGCAACGGATCGATCTCGAGCAGACGGAATTGAAGCTCAACGGCAAGCAGATCCGGGCCCTTACCGACGTGGTGGAGGACGAGACGCGCATCGGTCCGCCCGAAGCGGCCAACAAGCAGGCGTTGCGTATCGCCGCGGCGCGCGCGTTGGGGCATTTCCGCGCGCGGGGCGGCGTTCGCGTGCTGAAAAAGGTCTTCCTGAACGAACCGAAAGAGCATGTCGATCTTCGCGCTGCCTGCATGCGTGCCATCGGGATGATCGATGTCGACAATAACGAAATGAAGCTCAAGCTCGAAGCCATGAACGAGCAACACCAGAAGATCCGCGCGGCCGCCGCCTTCGCGCTTCGCTCGGCCCGGAATGACGTGCAGCGCGAAGAGATCGCTGTCGATCAGCGCCCAAACGATCCGCTCAAAATGGTGCGAGGGAAATCGTCGGTGCCGGATACCGAGCGCTCGACAATTCCCGGCCGGGAAGAACGCCCGACCGAGGAGCCGGGCGCCGAGGAAGAACCGGAAGTCGAACTCGGGCCCGAAGCCGAGCCTGAACCCGAACCGGAAGAAGAGGAGGAGTTCGAGTTCGACTGGGGATAATCGTCCATCCTCGATCCGAATACCGGGGCAGGCCGAGCCTGCCCCTTTTTTATCGCCCAAGGGAAGGCGCCGAGGGGGGGATTCGCATGTCACATCTGCATCTGGAATGCCATTGCGGCGCCGCGGGCGATATGCTGTTGGCGGCGCTGATCGATCTGGGCGTGGAATGGGACTGGCTTCGAGAGCGGCTGCGGCGCTTGCCGGTGGAACACTTTCATTGCCGTCTCGAACGCGCCAAGCGCGGCGGCATAGACTGCGCGCATTTCGTCGTCGAGGAACACCACCGCGGCCACGATCATCATCAGGCCCATGGCCATCATCACGGTCCGCACCGACATCTGCAGGACATGCTCGCGATTCTCGAGGAGAGCGACGCCTCGACCGGAGTGAAAGAACGCGCCGCGGCGGTCTTTCGTCTATTGGCGGAGGCCGAGGCCGAGGTGCACGGCAGCACGCCGGAGAAGGTTCATTTCCACGAGGTCTCCGGCATCGATACGCTCGTCGACGTCTGCGGCGTCTGCTTCGCGCTCGAGCGTCTCGGTGTCGAGACGGTCAGCGTCTGGCCGGTCCACGTCGGTGGCGGCACCGTCGCCTGTCAGCACGGCGTCATGCCTGTGCCGGCACCGGCCACGGCGGAGATACTCGCGCGCGCGAACATCTCCTTTCGCCCGGGTCCGGTCGAACGGGAGCTGCTGACACCGACCGGCGCGGCGCTCCTGGCGGTGCTGAGCGAGCGATGCGAGCCGGTAGCGATGCGGACGGAGCGCATCGGTTACGGCGCGGGCGCGGCCGACTTTTCCGGGGGCGTCAACGCCGTACGCGCGAGTATCGGACAGCTTGTCGAAGATGATCTGGATGGCGACACCGTCGTCGAGATGGCCACGGTCATCGACGACATGAGTCCGGAATATGTCGCCGAGTTGGTCGACTCGATCCGCGCCGCGGGTGCGATCGACGCGTGGATTGCGCCGGTGACGATGAAGAAGGGGCGGCCGGGCTTCGAACTGACCGTGCTCGCCTCGCCGTCGGGGTTTACGCACCTGCGCGAGCTGGTCTTCCGCGGCAGCCGCACTCTCGGCATCCGTCACCACCTGCGCGCGCGCATTATACTGCCACGCGAGACGATTGCCGTCGCCGTCGGCGGCCAGGAGATCCGCGTCAAGGTGGGCCGCTTCGAAGGCGAGGTAACGGCAGTGAAGGCCGAGTTCGAGGACTGCCGTAGAGCCGCCGACGTGCTGAACCGTTCGCCCTTGAATCTCGCGCGTGCGGCCGAGGCAATGGTCTGGCAGCGGCTGGGCAGAACGTAAACGCGCGCGCTCGTCCAATCGAGAGGCACGAACGTTGGAGCAGGATACGAGGCACCGGTCCGGAGAGAAACCTTTCGCCGCGGACGACTGGGACGAGTTGGACGCGTACGAGCCGCTGCCGGTGCCGCGGGTCCGGCTTCGCCTGCTGGCGCTGCTTCTCTTTGTGCTTCACCTATTCTTTATCACGCCGATCGGGCCGCAGGACGACGAGTGGATTCGGGAGACGATCCTCGGTGCCTTGCTCACGGGAGAGTTCGACGCCGAGCCGATGGCCGAGGCGTGCCTGGGGTTGCTCATGATCGCGTCGGTTCTCTCGCTGACGACCGTGGTGCGACTGGCCGGCATGCCGCTGATCAATCACGAGTCGACGGATCTGCGCGTTCTCACCGTACTCGGCATCGCCGCCTGGATGGCCGCGCTGGCACTGGGGGGGTATTTCTTCGGTTCGCTCCTTTTCGATGAGCGGAGTTTTGCGCCCTGGTTTGTCTGGTTGTTGCCGGTGTTCTTTCTCCTATTGCTGGTGTTGACCGTCTATTGCGGTTCACTCGTGCGCTTGCAGACGCGGGCGCTGCTGTTGGGTCTGATGCCCGCGGGACTGGCCTTTCTCTTCCTCGGGCTGAGCACGGGTGTCTCTATCCAGGATTTCTTCAGGTATTCCTATCAGCGCGACATCCTGGAGGTGACTCTCTTCATGGTCGTGGTCTGGAATACGTTGGTCGCGGTCGCCGCACTGCTGCTCGGTTTCTCCGCGTTCGCGGT
>CAYWFP010000201.1:0-3262 GCA_964457365.1 uncultured Planctomycetaceae bacterium | reverse complement strand
CTGCCCCGCCGCCGCCCGCCGATCCGCTGTCGCCGCCGCCTGTCTTCCGGGACGCACTCGCAGGACGCGCTACCCCCAAAACCGCCCCGAGACGCGCCAAAACCTCTCGAACTCTCGAAAGTTGCAGGACGTGTGAAAAGAGACGTCCTGCAACAGAAGGAACTGATTTTACTGGACTTATGAATTTCACCCTTGCAGGACGTAGAATCGGTTATGGCTGTGGGCCGTTTGCTAGCCGCTTGAAAATGCCCCAAACTGGGTCTATTTTCGAGAGGCGCTTGACAGAGGAATGGCGTTCGCGACGGTTCGGGCCAGTAGGCCATTCATGTAACCCTCTGGCGCTTCATACCATAGCGAAGCGCCTTCCCGTAAAAGCTTCGTTGCAGGACGGGGTTGCGGGAGCCTTCCGGGCGGCGAAAGGGTATGTAAGATTTTGCACGTCCTGCAAGCGATGAGAACGGGAGCTATGGAAATTGCCCTCACTGGTCGTTATGCGCGAAAAGTGCTGGACGCATCCTCATAGGCCTACCATTCCAATTATGGGGTGCGCTCAGCAATCGCAACCGATGAGGCTTTACGGTGCGGGGGGAGGAGACTTGGGCGGCTTCGGGTTCTCCCCGGTTTTCAACCATGCAATCGCAGCCCTGTGCGCTTCTTCTATGATGGCCTTTTCACGGGGTTGAAATGCCGATGCGTCAACTGGAAGAGCGAGAGTCTCCATAAGTTCTCGAAATGATTTTTTGAAGAGGGTCTGTGCCCAACCCTCGTGGAAGGAACAGGTGAATCCGTCAAACACATGCTGCTCTTTCACTACCAACGCCGCCAGTTGAGGATTGACCTCTTGCGGGAAACTCTTCCCAGCTATCAGCAGCAGCTCAGTAAACCATTCCCAGTCAGGGCGGATGCTCTTCTCGTCTGCTTCAATACTCATTTCTCCAAAATAAGCCAGAATATAGACGGAGGTATACATCTGCAATGGGTCCAGCACCGATACGAACTGTTGTGCATTTCCCCGGAAGAGGCCCTTGGCATAGTCACCAAGGCCCCACCCCGAAATGTCGGGTCGATTCTTAAAATTCACATCCGAGCGTCTATTGGACCGCCAGTAGTAGAAGATGTCGATGCAGAGCCGAAGGCTCTTTTCCATTGCTTTCTTCACTTCTTCTTCCAACCAGCACAGGTGCTCTTCCTCCTTCAGCGGCCGATCAAGCGCACTTCGCCACAGTGGGATGAAACCGACAATAACATATTCGCAAGCCTTTGCCCCATCCTTTCGCACTCCGCAAGCAAAGACCTTGGAGGCGATCTCTCGCAATTGCTGTCCTGATAGCCCAGAGGTGGCAAGATGTTCGAACTTTTCGCTAAAGGGCTTGTTGGTGCAGAGTTTCTGAATCAGCCTGCCCTTCTGATCCTCATCTTCGCCTTCAGGCTTGAGCCACGAAAGAATCAATCGAAGCACGTCCTGGTCCTTCACGCCGTCGATCACCTCTTCATCAACATACCGCAACCAGTAATCTGTTGGGTGCCCTTCCTGAATGCCTTGCTTTCTCTTCTCCTCCGATGAGGATTGCATCTTCTTCCAGGCTGGAAATATGAACTGGAGTATGCATTTTGCCAAGGACGAATCCCAGTGAACCGATTCCGCTATCTCATCCCATTCGGCGTCAATGGTCTTCAAAGGAGATTCGGTGTTGTTATGTTCGTCTTCAGTGGCAAGCTGTCTGAGCTGACTGATGCGGTTCTGGACAAACTCAAAAGCTTCTGGCGCTCCGTACCGGATTGTGGTCATGGCCAGAAGATCATCAAAGTCAATCTCGCCATGCAATCGGCCCCATATGTCGTCAGTGCGGCGCAAGGAGAATTTCAATAGTCGTGGTGTCTTCAAAAGACCCGCAATGGCTTCGGCGGGACTCAGTTCACCACGCATCAGGAATAGGATGACGGGGCGTTCCTCTGTTTCGATCCCGATGGCCGTGTCCCGGCCTTCTCGACTGATTAGATCAATATCATCAGGATAGCGAGAGAAACACGTCTCGCGAAACATCTTGATAAGCTCGACAGCATGAGTTCTGAATGTCATGACAACACCTCGTCATAGTCACAGACTCTTTGCGCAATCTGCGAGAGGTAATGCTCGGAATCAATAGAGAGAATGACCGAGACATTCTTAAGTTGCCGAAGGCGATCCAGCAAGGAGGCGACCTGGAATATCAGCACTTCCGGCTCAGTACTTCTGTCCAGATCCTCAAGCGAAATAACTAGATGCATCCTTGCAGCCGCCAAGAGATCATCCATGCCGGAAAGTTGTGCCTTCGGATTCCGGCCACTGTGCAGGACAAAAGCAAGGATTGCCCCGCCAATCCCCGTGCTCCCCTCAAGAGTTGACCGATAGCTTTCCGGCAGTCCGATTAGCGCGCAACAATCAACATGCGGTTTGAGGGATTCAAGAGCCTGCTGAAGAACAGTTTCGACAATGGCATCCTTCGAAACCCCCCACCCACCGATGTTGCAGAAAATGAACCGGCCTCTTCTGTCATTCTTCTTGACCTCATGCTCGACCAAGTTGATCAGACTTGACTTGCCGCTGCCGTAGGGCCCCAGCACCGCGATGCTCGAGGCGGTTTCTCTCTGCAAGATTCTTTGAGCAATCCGCTTGGCTTTGGCAGTATGACCAAAGCGATCCTGGCCGGGTTTGCTGATAGGCAATTCAGTTTTCAGCCATTCGAAAATATCTCCTGGCTGGTCAAGTGCAGGGGAATTGCTGGTTGTCCCGTCTTTCCCTCGCTGATTTGAAGAAGGGAGGGCACCTTCACCCCCCTTTCCATCGCCTGACGCTTTCATGCATTGGAAAATAATCCCCAAGAACACCCCCACCACTAACTGCGCGAGGATTACGACAACGTCAAAGACACTTGGCATCGGCTGACGATTGGTCAAAATCAGGTATCCACAAGTGACTGGCACGGCCAGCAGGCCGACAACCCTGACTGGCGGATACCTTACCATGGTTCGCGCCTTGTACTGCAACCCCAAGGCCCCGAGTCGAATCAATACCAGCGTCAGGATAGAGAAGAGGACAACGCCAATTCCCATGCTAAGCCATAAGGGAAGTTTCGTGTAACAGGGAATCCATCCGGCAATCGGGAAGTCCAAGCATGACTGCAAAGAGAGTAGGAGAACGCAGCAGAACCCAAGAAGCAACAGCAGGTCTAGTACTACAACGCCAGAAATACTGAAGGCGTACGGTTGAAGTTGACGATAA
>CAYWFP010000200.1:0-3362 GCA_964457365.1 uncultured Planctomycetaceae bacterium | reverse complement strand
GTCAATCAAGGCTCACGGGGTCGAGGCATATTTCAAATCCCGTGAACGCTTACAATTTCTATAGCGGCGATAAACTGCGCGGCAGCACAACCCTCATCGCTAAGAAAGGCGTTGAGCCGGACATCCCCCCGAGCCTGGTCGGCAAGACTTCGACCTCACGGTATCCTGACAAGGCCTGTGAGATCGAGCTGAATCCGGCCAAGCTGAAATTGCCCGCAAAGGTCTCTAAGGAGGCAGATGGACCGAAACCGGCGAAGCGCTTTCCGGAACAGGTCTGTCGCGTCATGCTTCACGGCGGCGTGATCACGCTGACCGGGATTGAGGGCGACATTCGTCCGCCCAAACCCGAAGAGCTGCCTCCTGTACTGGTGAGCTACGGCACGTCCATCAGTATGGGTGCCAGGGCAAGTCGGCCCGACCGCTCGTACACGGCGCTGACAGCGGCTGCGCTCGGCTACAGCCTGCGGAATCTTGGTTGCAGCGGCAGCGCCTTCTGCGAGAAGGAAATGGCTGACTACCTGGCGATGCAACCCGCTGACCTCTTCCTGCTAGAGATCTCAGTCAACATGATCGGCAATGGCTACTCCGTCGACGAATTCCGCAACCGCGCCGGCTACATGATCGAACAGATTGCCGGGAAGAACCCCAGGGCAACCGTCGTCTGCATCAGTATCCTGCCCTACAAAGGCGGTGACGGGCCCGGGGCCAGACAGGGAGAACGCACCAAAGCCTACCGGGAGACTCTGGAGCAGATTTGCAGAGCGTCAAGGCACAAGAACGTTCACTTTGTCAGTGGCCCGGACCTGTTGAGCTTCGACGGTCTCTCCAAAGACGGCATCCATCCGTTCGACAAGGGCATGGCCGAGATCGCATCCAAACTGGTGCCAAGGATCCAGGCGGTTCTGAAGTAGGCCGAATGATCGTTGCGCGTCCCAACATCCTCTTTCTCTTCTCCGACCAGCACCGCCGGGACGCGCTGGGCTGCGCCGGGCATCCCCATGCACAGACCCCGAATCTCGATCGCCTCGCGGCCGGTGGCGCGCGGTTCACCCAGTCTTATGCCGCCGCGCCGATCTGCCATCCCTGCCGGTCGGCGCTGATGACCGGGCGCCAAGTGCACCGGTGCCGTGATCTGACCACGTCGAAACGGCTTCTGGATCTGACGCTGCCGAACCTCGGGACGATCTTCCGCCTGGCGGGGTACGCGACCGCGGCGTTCGGAAAAGTGCATGTCCCGGGTGAAGACGAAGAGCACAACCTCGGGTTCGACGAGCGAGCACTGCGCAGCTACACGCCCAAGGCCAACGACTACCAGCACACCATCGGGCTGGAGAACTTCTGGAAGTATGCCAGCTACCTGCCCCAGTACCATCCGCCGTCCAACCCGACGACGCGCAACGGTATCAACCCGGCCAACGCGCCTATTGAGTTGGCAGAAGAACTGATCTTCGATCACATGGTCACTAATCGAGCAATCGGATTTCTTCAGCGTCACTCCGGTCACCGACCGTCGACCACCGATGACTGTCCCTTCTTTCTCTGGGTCGGCCTGGAGAAACCCCATAACGAGATGTACGCCCCGAAAAGATTCCACGATCTTTATGACCCGGATCGTCCATGGGCCAGCCGCCATAGGCGACGATGTCCGGAAACTGGCCCCCAGCCTCGATATCGTTCTGCGTCAGAATGTGCTCGCCGACGTAGTGGCGATTTTCGCGCTTGCCCGGCAGCGAACCCATCCACTCCAGTGCCCAATTCTCGAACTTGGCCTTCACGGGATGTCTTAAGTACGGAACCCCCTGCACCGGACAACCCGTTGTTGACCGCCCGCAACTGCTTCATCACGCCGCATATCGCCTGGGCCACCGTCGCCGCCCGCCGCCGGTTGATGCAGACCGCCTATGATAATGTGCAGTCCTTCCTCGACGGAGGCCGCATCAATGTGGTGAATGTACCTCCGGCCAGAACTGAAAAACAGAAGTAGGAGCCAACAACTCCAACGATCCCAAAACAACAGAAAGGCTTGACAATGAAAAACACCCCCTCCTCCCCCCATGATCCGCTGACCCGTTCGGACTACACGGTCACAGTCAACGGAAAACCTGTCCTTGTCCACGGCGCCAAGAGCTGCCAGGCGCCTTTCCCGTTCAAGGTCTTCAAGGCCGGCGAGCATCCCGATGTCCGCCTAGCCCGACCGGACGCCAAGATGGGGCCGGCGCAGATCGCCGAGGCCGGCAACGCACCGTATGCCTTCGCCAGCTTTCCGGTGACAGGCCCGGTCGAGGTCGAGATCACCAGCTCCCTGCCTCTGGACCAAGTGCAGGTCCGTCCGGCCGCCACCGTGACCGCGAAGAACGTACAGGGCAATACGCTGACGATCGCCCTCGCAGGGCCGACCAAGGTTTCCATCGAAGCCGACGGCCGGCACGGCGGGCTGCTCCTCTTCGCCAACGAACCGGAGACGGCGATCCTCGATCCCGACGACCCGAAAGTGCATTATTACGGCCCGGGGCTCCATCGGGCTGGCGTGATCGAACTGCATGATGGCGAGACCCTTTACCTGGCCGAAGGCGCAGTGGTCGAGGGCGGGATCTGCGCCCAGGATGCCAAAGACATTCGCATCCTTGGCCGCGGCATCCTCTGCGGCGACCCCTGGGGCTGGCGCGCCGGGCCGCAGGCGCACATGAACATGTTCAACTACGTGGACAATCTGCACATGGAGGGCATTGTCCTGCGCTGCTCCTGGCAGTGGACGATTCGCACGTTGGGTTGCAAGCACGTCGCCTTCCGCAATCTCAAGCTCTGCCAGGGCAAGAACCTCAACGACGACGGCATCGACCCGTGCAGCACCAGCGATGTGCTGATCGAAGACTGTTTTATCCGCACCCACGACGACAACATCTCAGTCAAGGCCCACGGTGACGATCGCCGCCCCAGCGAACGCATCGAGATCCGCAACTGCCTGCACTGGAGCGATCTCTCCCGCATCCTCATGGTCGGCCCAGAGTCGCACGCCGATCGCATTGGCGACATCCACATGCACGACTGCGAGGTGCTCTACCTCGGCCCGTCAGTCAACAAGACCGGTTTCGGCGACTGGGATGGCTGTGCACCGTTCGTCTGCATCGAGGCCGCGGAAGACTGCCGGATGGAGGATATTGTCGTCGAAAACATGGTGATCCACCTGGATGAGGACCGCCACAAAAAGGACCTGATCAAGATCGAGCCATTGATCACAGTCTTTGGCAAACGCGACACCATGGGGAGTGTGCGGAACATTACCTTCCGCAACATCGAGTGTCTCGGTCCGTGGCAGCCGCGGATCTGCATCTGGGGCAAGGATGCCGTGCACGATGTGCAGG
>CAYWFP010000199.1:0-3426 GCA_964457365.1 uncultured Planctomycetaceae bacterium | reverse complement strand
TGACCCGGGATGTATCGGTGACCGACATCGTGACCCATGACAAATACGCGGCGACCGTGACGCTGCCGCTGACCGCCACGCGGGAGATTACCGTCACCCGCCGGCATGCCGTGACGAGATATCAATGATTCTGATCGTGGACAGACAGGGTAATTCCATCCCCGTCGGCGCACTGCAGGTGGCTGGCAAGCTCACCCATGTGGGCGACAACGCCTGGCAGGTGAGTCAGGGGGACGTGGCTATTCACGAACGGGAAGTGACCCGGGAACTCACCGTATCTCGCATCCGCACCGTGACCATGGACCAGGCGTCCCGTTTTCTCTCGGCAACGCGGGAACGGGTTCTCACAGAGTGGGCAGGCACCAATGAGGTCACGCGCCTTCTGTCTGGCGTCGGCACCGTCTCCGCAGGCGTGAGCGATCTCACCGTAACCCGCGATTTCAGCGCAACCCGGATGGTCACCGACGTTCTGACCCGGGAGCGAACGGTCACCCGCGAGGTTTCGGCCATGCTATCGAAGCCCGGAGCGACCGTCACGAACATGGTGACGCGGGAACTGAGCGCGACCGTTTGGGCCAACATCTCCTGGTCGATCAGCTACTACCCTTGGTGGACGCGCGGCACCGACTACGAGCTGAACATTCAGTACTACAAGGTCACAGGCGATGACTTTGACGATTGGGAGCCACTCGATCACACGCCAAGCCAGCCGCTCTCGCTCTCACTCGTCACCAACCCAACGGGTGACGGCATTACCCCCACGTCAGTGGATACCACCGGCTGGGTGAACGGATGCAAGGAGGTGACCGGCGTTCACCTATACGGCGGCACCGGCTCCGGGGTGGTTACTATCCGCGTAACCGATCCGGAACTCGGGCTCTCACTCGATATCGACATCAACCTGAATGCCGCTCAAACCACCAAGGGGGCGGATCAGTGCGGGCGGTTTTACGGTGTCGCCTACGGCGGGTCGAATGATCAGGGTGGTTATGATTTCGAGCCCGACGACTGGGACGCCGGTGCGGGGTACATCTTCGACCATGTGCAGTCCGACGCCCTCGCGAACTTCATGGCCGACACCTCGCTTGATAGCGTGTCTGGCTCGGCGCTGGTCGCGCAGCACTATCTGATGGATCAGTACGACTACGTCTCAAGCAATTGCCGTGTGTACGGCGGGTTCGTGCGGTTCTACATCTCCGACACCGACAAGCAGAACCTGCTCGCCACGCACCTGCGGATTGTTCCCCGATGCTGGAACTCTCACGGCATGCCCCCGCCGACCTACTACCAGCGGGAATTCTGTCCGTGGGCAAACCGCTTCAACCTGAAAATCAAGTTCTCCGAGACGGGCGGTATGTTCGGAAGCGGCGGCGCTCTTCTTTCCATGTCGAGCCCGGACATTTCGATGAGCTTCTCGCAAATTGTCCAGATGATTCAGGAGCGCGGCGGCACGCCACAGACTGCGGTGGATGTCTATATTCCGTTCCCGAAGTCGGTCATCGAGAACATGACCGGGAACTACCTTTATGCGTATGTGGCCATCCAGCAAACGGTGCGCACCCCCTTTGCGTATCCGCAGTTCAAGTCCAGCATGACGCATTACAACTCGGGCTACCAGTACATCGAAATCTCGAACGTTCGCGTGGAGTTGACGAAATGACACGGCCAGATATCGACATCGTGGTCCCGGTCCAGAAGGAGAGCGCGCAGCTCGACCGGACGCTGGATCTCCTGCACCGGCACACCCAGGGCTTCCGGCTCCACATCGTGAAAGAGTCCGATCTGAACGTCTCCGAGGCGCGGCAGAAGGCGATGGGCGAGGTGGTCCGGGGCGACCTGGTCTGCTTCATCGATGATGACTCCGAGATGGTCAGGGACGGGTGGTTGGACGAATTGCACCGCGTCCTCGCGGCCAATCCCGACGCCGGCGCGGTCTTCGGGGCCGAGCTGTGGGGTACGGAGACGCGGCCTCTCGGGGATCCGGCGATGCTCCCGGTCGACCAGATCGAGGTCGAATACGGCCCCGCCGCCTGCATGCTGATGGACCGTCGGCGATTGCCGCCCGATCTTTCCTGGGACACGAACATCGGCCTCCGGTCGGGCTGGCTCGGGGGAGACTTCGAGGAGGTGGACTACTGCCTAAAGATCGCGCGCCTGCACGGGATGAAGCTCCTGCGCGCGCCCAGGGCGGTTTTCCGTCACACCGGCGGCAAGACGACGATGCGGGATTTCATGCGCACCGACCGGTTCAAGACCGTGACCGCGATGAAGCTCCTCCTCGACTACAAGTACGCCAAGGCCCCTGAAGACGGAGATTGGTTTTCGGGGCTGCGTTACGTCCAGGCGAGTGGCCATGATGATTGCATGCTTGCTCCCGGAGCGACGCTGCGGGACTGCTACCGCGAGGTGATCGCCCGGAATGGACTGGGCTATGTCCGGAACTTTCGGCAATGGGGGCTCATATGAAGGAAGAGCGGAGACACTTCTGGGACCAATTCGCCGACCTCGTCGTGGACGATCTCGCGAGCGAAGACCGGCCGGAGTACAGTGCCCGGCGGGGCAAGATGCTGGATGATCTCCTGGATCGCCCCCTCCGGGGCAAGTCCATTCTGGAGGTCGGCTGCGGCCCCGGCGGAAATCTGGCCGCCATCGAGGCGCTCGGTCCGAAGGTGATCACGGGGTGTGATTGCTCTTCGGAGATGCTCGTTCGGGCCAGGAACCGCACCCACGCCGAACTCGTCCAGTCGGAAGAGACCACGCTGCCGTTCCCGGATCGGCGGTTCGATCTCGTGTTCACCGTGACGGTCCTGCAGCACATCCCCGAGGACGCCGAAGCGGCCGCGCTGCTCGCCGAGATGGCCCGGGTCACGAGTCGCACGGTGCTGGTCTACGAGGATCTGGCAGAGGCACCTAATTTGGCCGAAGCCCGCTACCCCTGGGTGCCCCGGCCGCAGGCTTGGTATGTGGAGGCTCTGGCCAAGGCTGGCTTCGACCTCGTGTCGAGCGCCCGGATCGACCCGCTTGTGGGCCACGCGGACACGGAAGACTCTGGGCTATTTCGTCTCGAATTCGCCCGAGAACGGAGGAGGAGGAAATGAAGGTTTCTGTCATCATCAATACCCATAACGAGGGCGCAGACCTTGCGCGCACGGTGCAAAGCTACCGGGACGTCAAAGGCGAGGAAGTGGACATCCGCTTCTTCATCGTGGCAGACGGCACCACGGACGGCTCCTGCGAGAAGCTCTCTAGCGATCCTGACGTGGTGGTCCTGCAACCGGAGGACCGCCTCGGCTGCGGGCAGGCCAAGCACCTGGCCGTCACCGTGGCGCAGCGCGACTTCGATCCCGACATCATTTTCCACAGCGATGGCCACAACCGCATGATCCGGGGAACGCTCCGCCAAGTGGGCGATCTTTGCCTGGAGCG
>CAYWFP010000198.1:0-3436 GCA_964457365.1 uncultured Planctomycetaceae bacterium | reverse complement strand
TGGTGAAGGTCTTGCTGGCAGCGCCGGTGGCGGGGTTGCGGATCTCGCCCTGGAATTCCTTCTCCAGTTCCAGAACGGTGAAATCTTCCCGAGGATAGCGCGCGGCATATCCCGCCATCATGGCCTTGGCCTGAAGCCATGCCGCCTTCGCGTCGGGGTCGGCATCGCGGGAGGCGAATTCGGTGTCGAGCAGATCCAAGACCTTCATGAGCCCGTTCGGATCGCCAGATGCGCCATGCCACAATTCCAGGCAGGCGTGGATGGTGGAGCCGAAAGCGAGGGGCTCGGCCTTCTCACGGGGCCGGAGGTGATCGACGTAGCGCAACTTGTACTTGCGCGGGCAGTTGCGGTAGGTGTTCAATGCCGAAAAGGTGAGAATGCCTCTTCCGTCCCTGGCGATCTGTTCCTGCACGCCCTTCTCCTTTCGCGACAGAATGAACTACCGCGCCGACCGGCATCTCGGTCGGTTCGTGTCGTTGCTGAATTCGTTCGGGGTGGTCTTCTTGCCGAACTCTACTGGCTATATATGCCGCTCAGAGGGTGAGTGTCACACAGGTTGCCCGCCGGCATCTGCCGGGTCATGGATTCCCGAAAGCCTGCAGAATTTTTTTGCGGCCTTAACCTATTGGGATACATAAGGCAACTGGGTACAGGCGCAGATTCTCGGCGAAACGGGGGTTGACCTCAACTTCGCCCGGAGCATAATGCGCGATACACAACCAGTTTCCTGAAGGGTTTCGATTCCTTCACCGCCTGTAGGCGATCTACGGTCCGCGTCCGAGCAGTGCTGTCGGGACGGGGGCCGTTTTTTTGTTGCCGCGTTTCTGGTCGAAGGAGGAAGTGGACATGGGGAAGAAGGCTCTTCGGACGTTCATGGATGTGGATTCACTGCGGGTTATGGGGGCCACGGTCTTATCGGCGCTGCTATCTACCCACGAGGATTTCTTCAACCGCATTGGCATTTCGCTCGAAGGTGATGACGAGAGCTTCCCGTTCGAAGACCTCGCCAACGCCCTGCAACAACACCGGGAAGAACTACCCGGGGATCTGGCCGGGAACCTCTACATGATCTCCGAAATGTCGGATTCCGCTGGGATGGATATGCTATTCCCCGACGCGAAGGCGTTAGGGCTGATCATCGATGGTGCCGACGACAACATCACACCGGCAGAGGTCGCGGTACGCGTATTCATGAAGAATGCGTCCATCTTGATTGACCGTCACGACCGCCGCGCCGTACTCAACAAGCGCAGCTTCAACTACCTGAAATCAGCGAAGCCACTCCCCGACAAGTTCGATCCTGATGCTTTGCCGCTCGTTCGTGTCGAGGGTCTTTTCGCGGAAGAGTTCCGCAAGAACAAGCGAAGCAAGGTCGCCCAGGTCAAAGCGTTCCACGACGGGGGAATCGTCCGCTTTCTCGTCAGGCACGGGGAGACCGTTACCCGTCGTGGCGTGCTTCAACCCGATGACGGCGCGGTTACGAGCATCTTCTTTCGCCCCGAAAAATCGGATGGCGTTCACTTTGACATAGACAAGCGCATACTGGGCCTTCCTAACGGACCGTTGTGGCAGGCCGAAATGTACCGCAAGGGATTCGGCCTGCTGATATTCGCCGACGCCGATGCGTTCAAGCCGATAGACCTCTTCAGTCTCTCGCCTTTGATTGATCGCGGTCAAGACTCGCTTGCCTGCCCGATGATCCCGGAAGTAGAGTCCATCCGCCTGTGCCGGGTGGAATGGTCAGTGGAAGGCCGAGAGATCGACAGCCTCAAACTCAAGGGCAATGACGCGATCCCGGTCCTGCCGACCGTACAGCGTATTTTCCCCGATACGGTAATTTCCCTTGCCCGCTTCAGTCTCAAAATCCGTGGCGTTGCCAAGGAACGGTACTTCGAGATTCAAGGGACGCGCCACATCAGTGCCACACGCGATTCGGATCTGGAATTGCTGTGGCCGTGGTTCGAGCAACAAGGATTCCTTGTGCCGATCCAGGCCGAGGATGCGACCAGTGTCGAGATTGAGGATGAAGCCGGAATCGATTTTGCAGAGGTCGAGAATAATGGTTAGCACTCAATTCTGGTCCGGTCTGGAGAAAGCGCATACATTGCGGGGCGTGCCCTTCTATTGGGAGCAGGCCTTCGGCACGGCACATAAGGAAGCATCTGCATTTCTTCGCCCCGTCGGAAATACCGTCACCCGGTATCCCTGCCTTGCGCCATGCGGCATGAAGTGTAGGATGCATGTGCAATCGCGCGATGGACGTCTTACGGCATACTGCCCAAAGACTCCGCCGCAAGTACAGGCCGTGGAGTTGGAGCCCCGGAAAGCAATTATCCATGCTCTGGATATGGCGGGGGTATGCCAGGTGATCGCCTCCTTGCTCGGAATCGATGCGTCAACTCAGGCAAATCAAATCCTTGATAACGCATGGTATATTGGCTCGGTGTGCCTCCCGCAGGGAAGCACGGCACCCGTGTATTTCGTCATGCCGGTCACATTTGCAACCGTGTCGGAAGCGGTTCGCGACATATTGCTGCGCACGCAAGAGCCGATGATGATTCTCCTGCCAACGATGAATGTCTGCGACGAACACACGCGCGGATTGATTAAAAATCGCGCCGGGCATGTCTTCGCGCTATCAGATATCGCCCGCGAAGTGTCAGGAGGGGCCACCAATGTGCGGTCGCTGAGCAGTCTTTTGTCCCTGACCGCCGCCCCCATGGAACCGGGTTATCGCTTCGAGAAGGTGGGCGAGAGGTGGAATGTCCGCTGGAATGGAGGCGAGACGAAAACCTTCAACAACACCCTCGGGTTCAACTACTACCTTATTCTCCTTGAGAACCCCTACATACCATATTCAGCACATGATCTCAGGATACTTGCCAAGCGCATCCCCGATGCGCCGAGGCCCGGCATGGCCATAGAGGTCGCTGATCGGGAAGCTCTGAACGAGATCCGTCGCGAAATGGACGATCTGCAGCACCAACTGGCCGAGGCGGAGACAAATGGTGACGGCGGGGCGCAGTCATTGAAGATCCGGATTGCGGAATTGGAAGAGCACGTGCGCACAACACACGACTTGCATGAGCGGATTCGGGAAGAAGGCGACGAGATTGAGCGCGCGAGAAAGTCTGTGTCAGCAGCAATGAAGGAGGTTCTCAAGCGACTTCGAGCCGAGGAGATGAGGGATCTGGCCGATCACCTCGATGCCTTCGCTCCGACCGGCACGATCATGAAATATCACCCCATCAACAAGGTTAGCTGGAACATGTGATACCGCAGTAAATCCACCTGCCTCTCGCAAAAAAACCTGCCCGTTCCGGCAGGTTTTTTTATTTGCCAAGCCGTTCCTGGCAATTGCCAAGCCGAACTTAGCGCCCGTGCCTCCGGAGCGCGATTCGGCATGTCAGGCGCTTATGCACCCCGTCCCGTTCGG
>CAYWFP010000197.1:0-3437 GCA_964457365.1 uncultured Planctomycetaceae bacterium | reverse complement strand
AAGGCGACCGACATGGCAGTGTCCTTGCGTGAAAAACGGGCTGAAAAGCTGGGCGTTCCGGACGCGACATCCTTTTTCCACCCCGCTAGACGGGGCGGGGCGCGTTATAGCGCTCACCCGGATTCTGGCAAGACGACAAACCCGTGTTTTCAACAAGGAACATGCTACATCGGCAGCCACTCCCAGCCCCCGAAATTGTAGCAAAATTGTAGCATCTGGATGCGCACCCTGTCACACCATGCCCATTATGCGCTTGACTAAGACGATCCATAAGCTAGAGTTGTTTCGGTAAACTATTGACATAAGGAGAGTTGCGAGATTCGGCCACGTCTCTCTCATAACCCGGAGGCCGAGGGTTCAAATCCCTCCCCCGAGGTTGAAGCTCTCACGTAAGGGCTTTTGTTTGTCGTAAGTTACTGAGATCACTCCACTAGCGGAAAACGCCTCCAAAGTCCTCATAACCCGGAGGCCGAGGGTTCAAATCCCTCCCCCGCGAGGGTTCAAATCCCTCCCCCGCTTTCCCCTTGATTTCGGATTTCGGATTGAGAAGTGGGTTCGCTATTTGGGTGGGGTGGACTGGTTTGACTCCTGTCTAGTAATCGTTGCCAATATACGCCTGTAGGCATCTGGCTTGAACTGGTAGCGGTACTCGTAGTCGGTTACGGAAACTCCCTCCTCTCCGACTTCCCTAAACAAACTCCTCAGCAACAAGAGCTCTTTTGCATTAAAACGCCTTGAGGATTTCTCAAACGCATGGTACAGTTGCTCAACGACCTCATGCCCACCGGCATCAGCTGTGCAACGCATTAACGTCTTCAGAACACCAAAGCGTTTCGCAGGGGCGATTTTCCATATCTTCTTAAGTAGCCGCTCTGCGACAAACCCGGGGGCCATTTCAATGACGGACATGAGTTCACTCATGGGCAAAGGCTTGTCTTCTAGGAGAGCCCCAACAAGTCTGCTAACATGCTCCTCCAAATCTCGCGCTGGCTCATTGCCAACTGAGACATCCATTGTCGAATATAGCCTACCTCGATAGTACTTGCCCCCAGCCTCATCGGTAGCCGGGCTGAGGAGATAATCCCCTTGGAAATCACCGGGCACATCAGAACCCACGGCAATGCTCATGTTGTCAAAAACCGCAGTAATCGCTAACTCTCCGCTACATTTCAACGCCACTGCCGTATGATGATTGAGCGATTTCCCCGGCATAACTATTGCTATATCCTCTCGTTCGTGCCCACCAGAAACTCCTTCGCCAACTATCAGAGGTTCAATCAGAAACAGGGGATGACTATCGCAACTGAATCTCACAACGTATGAGAATGCCTTTGATGTTTCCTTCATTCTTATCTGTTCACGAGATATATTGCTGATGATATACTTGACGTCTACATTCTGCCCCAATTTAAACAACTCTTGAGGCGGCTTAATCTCAGAGACTAGCGTAACTGGATTCTTAGGCAATCCCGACCTATTCTTTGTACAGCCTGCAAAGAGAAAGAGAGATAGGCCAATAGCCATCATTGCCAATCGCAACATATTGACACCTCCTGTGCTTCGCTACACAAAATCAACTAAGGCTTCTTAATTGCAAATGGGGGAGCCGCATTCTTCTGTTCCTTGAGAGTAATCTGCGGTTTCCCAGTCTTCTTATCCAATGGTATACCATGGCTTTTGAAAACCACGTCATTTGTAGTAATCTTTTTAGAGCCTCGTGCGTTATACCTTCTCACACCCGCTGCCTTAATCTTACCAAGGTCGGCGCCAGCAAGTCCTTCAATGTAGGCTTTCATTGCCAATAAAGGCTTATCTTCTGTCGTGGCGACACGGTCAAGTTCGATGAGGCCAAGATTATTATATTTGGTAGCAAATGACTTGATGGTTACCCCGAATTCATGCCGGAAAATCTTCAAGTCGCTCTTATCAAGCCCCAATTTGGCATAATCTGGGTTAATCAGAAGCTTCATAGAAAGGTCCCACTCATGAAGACCCTTATACCCTATGACATTCCCAGAATTTACCTTCTGGTTTTTAGGATGTTCGGCCAAAGATTGGGCTACGCTTCTGGCATTGGACTTCAAAGCAGTCCAGCAGTGTTTCAAGTCAATTGTCACATCGCTCAGGTTGGCGGGGGTGAGAGGATACACTTTGAAGCCTGCTCCGGCTGGAAAACCAGTGCCATCGCCAAAGCCTTCATAAGAGTCGGGTTTGGGCAAATATATGCCGCCATACTGTCTCGGGTCTTGCTCAGTGGGTGCCCACCACTCTCCATGGCCGACCGAAACGAGCTTACCGCGTGGTGTAAGATAGCTGTAAGCCTCGGCAAACGTCTTAGCGCTGAATTTGAGAAACAAGAGGTCTGCGTCGGATTCGGGCTCTCGTGCCACCTTTGTGTGGGGCGACTGCAAAGCATCGAAAACAGCTAGTCCATCGTGGTTTTGGTCCGGCCCCCACTCATTGGCTGGCCAGTCCCACCAATTTGTTATCCAAATGTTTCGCTTCTTGACCATAAAGGACTCGCTTGCAGTAACATGGACGTCTGGCTTGCCGCCAATATTCCTCATGACAACATCCAAGGTAGCCGTGAAGCTCGCGCTGCCTTTGGTGCCGGGGTCAATAAACTTCCACCCCTTACTGTTTGTCTGCCAATCAGCATCCAGAGAGTTGTCTTTGCCATCAGCATCAAATGTCATCTGCTTCTGCCCAGAATCGTCGGTATAATAGGTCGTAACGCAGTTGAATTTCCTCACAGCACTCGAACTCGGGACTACAGGTTTACCATTCTGCTCAGCAAGATATTCGTAAACAATGTGCTTAGTCGCTCCTTGCTTGCCGTGGGGGGCCTCCACACGAAGTGTTACCTTCTTGACGAGTTTCTCCAGTTGCTCAGGGGTAAAAGCCGTGAAATCGCCACTGTACTTTAAAAGCTGCTTTGGAGTAGTTCCATCCGTTTCAAATGCCGCCCATTGAGAGGGGTAGATGTAGTATTGTTTCTTGCCATCCTTCTCGATAAAGGGCATCTTGTCAGTAAATGCCAGTTCTGCCCATACGACTCTAGTTTTGTCGTCTGCGAGGGTAACATTGTTCTTCTTAACAACATAGTCCAGCAGCTTCTTTGAGGTGATATCCTTCTTGGTGACCGGCCCAGTCTTCTGTGCGGTTATAACCACACGCTCCTTTGCCCCACCTTCCTTCTGCACATTCACAGCGGCGGCAATGCCTAAGGAGCCACCCTCAAGATAGTAATGGTCTCCATGCTTTTCTAATGACCATTTCGTCCCCATGAACTCAAAGGTGCAATCACTTGCAATATCGTCCGGAATCCCTCTTACGCGTACAATGTAGGGACTGTAGCCGCCAACTTCGCAGTGGCCTATTACGTCAACCTTCGAAGCTAGATGAGCCTGCAGGCCTACTAGCCCATTGCTTCCATC
>CAYWFP010000196.1:0-3473 GCA_964457365.1 uncultured Planctomycetaceae bacterium | reverse complement strand
TTGCGAGTGGTGGGCGGACGATGCTGGGAGAAAAAGAGCATAGGGGGGGGCGTTTGCCGTCTACGCGATAGCGTGAATCAAGAGCTTCAATGGGGCCGTGCCCGTGAAGGCACGGAAAGCATTTCTCAATCGCTTCATAGCGGCGGGATAATCGAGCTTCAATGGGGCCGTGCCCGTGAAGGCACGGAAAGCAGGCTGAGATAATCGGCCTTGTCGCCGAATCGGTTGCTTCAATGGGGCCGTGCCCGTGAAGGCACGGAAAGGAGAGGATGAACAAAGAAGAGACTGAGAAGCTGTCGGCTTCAATGGGGCCGTGCCCGTGAAGGCACGGAAAGTTGGCGGTCCTCCGTTTCTCCTGGCGCCTCAGCCACGCTTCAATGGGGCCGTGCCCGTGAAGGCACGGAAAGACAAAATGGACTTCGGCACAAGAAAAAGGAGAACGAGCTTCAATGGGGCCGTGCCCGTGAAGGCACGGAAAGCAGTCTGCAGTTTGTCCGCCAACGTCGCATCGCTGACGCTTCAATGGGGCCGTGCCCGTGAAGGCACGGAAAGATCGGGTCGTACGCTCCCGCCGGCGCGACGCCGGCGCTTCAATGGGGCCGTGCCCGTGAAGGCACGGAAAGCCAGTGGGAGAGCAAGGGCGGCATGCAACTCAACTTGCTTCAATGGGGCCGTGCCCGTGAAGGCACGGAAAGAATGGGTGCGGCAACCCAAGCTGTTCTATCAGTATGCGCTTCAATGGGGCCGTGCCCGTGAAGGCACGGAAAGCTGGCGGAGGGCATGATGGTCCACAGCCAGGCTGGGCTTCAATGGGGCCGTGCCCGTGAAGGCACGGAAAGCACAGACGCCGGCGGTGGTGACGCGGCGAATGTGTAGCTTCAATGGGGCCGTGCCCGTGAAGGCACGGAAAGCTCGCTTGTGCCGTTGGTCATGAAGGTCGCCACGGCGTTGCTTCAATGGGGCCGTGCCCGTGAAGGCACGGAAAGGACTTTGGCGGATTTGGCGGCATGAAAAGTCAGTTGGCTTCAATGGGGCCGTGCCCGTGAAGGCACGGAAAGCCAAAGCCCTGTGTCGGGACTGCAAATATAGAACGGAGCTTCAATGGGGCCGTGCCCGTGAAGGCACGGAAAGGAGCTGGTCCAGCCGCGCGCCGGCTGCATCGGCGCGCTTCAATGGGGCCGTGCCCGTGAAGGCACGGAAAGGGCCTCTCGGCTAATGTCATGTCGTGCGGCACCTTGCGATGCCGTTTTCGAGCGGTTGCCAAATACGGCCAATCCGCCTGTTCGGTTGGGATTGATTATAGCCATAACTTCCTGATTGTCAAAGAGCGCGAGCGCCTCCCGGCAAACTCTCTTCACCGAGCCGCTCGATCCACTATCGGCTAAACAATCTGCACACGGCAGAGCGGCTCGTATGGCTTCCCGAGACATGCCAGCACGCGTTCCAAGCTGCGCATCCCCTTGCCCAAGCGCAGGAAAATAACCTGGTCCTCGCCAGCGTCGATCAGATCATCGATTTCATACCAGAGCACGGTATGCTCCCGGCGGCTCAGTTCGGCGATAAAGACACTATACTGCACATGGTCGCCGTTGTCCATCAGCGTGTTGAACACCTTGGTGCGGCGCTTGTCGTCGGCGATATCATAGGCAATGAGGTAGGCAGAACGCATCGTCTCACCTTGTCGTGAAGCCGGTATATTCAGCCATTTCGCCGCGCAACCAGCGTCCCATCAGGCGCGCCTGGATGCGCAGGATCGCGCGCCAGGAACAGCGGTATTCGAAGAGCGGATGCGTGACCAACTGGTCCAGACGCGATTCGTACGCCTGGATCAGCGCCTTTCTGGCTTTCGGCTTCATCACGCAGCCGGCGGCGGAGACCTCGAAATTCCTTTCCCTGACCATGCCGGTATTGACCGCCGTGATCACGGCCGAGTCGACGACCAGGGGGCGGAACTCCTCCATCAAGTCCAGCGCCAGCGCCGGGCGACCGTGGCGCGGACGATGGTACAGACCCCACCACGGATCGAGCCCTTCTCCCAGAAGCGCGGTGGTGCATTCCTTCGCCAGCAGCGCATACCCGAAGGAGAGCATGGCGTTGATCGGATCGAGCGGGGGGCGACGGTTACGCTTGGAGAAATCCCAATGACGGGTAACGCCGTCGTCTTTCAGCAAGGCGCCGAAGTTGCGAAAATACGCGGCCGCCAGATTCCCTTCGACGCCGAGCAGTTCCTCCGGGCTACCGATTTCGTCCACGCGCGCCAGGTGGCGCATCATCTCGTCGAGCGCGGAATCCGGGCGCGGTTCGGCATTGCGGCGCAGCAGCGTTCGCTGGTTGGCGCCTTTGGCCCGGACGATGCTTTTCGCCAACGCCAAACGCTTATCCTCATCCTCGGCCATGCGATACTGGGCCGCCCGGGCGAAACCGTTGCGCACGTCGATGCCGGCGGTAATGCCGTAGAACCAGTGCCCGGCGGAGAGGTGGATAATCGGAATGCCGGCCTCGCAGAGCGCGTTTATCGTCGGCGTGGAGATCGAGACGTTGCCGCAAAGCACCAATTGGCTGACGTCCTTGAAGCGCGCCGTAGCCAGTTCCTCGCCGCTCTTGCCGATCACCAGCGTCGAACGTTTCTTGCCGACGTACGCGCCCTGCTCCTGGATATACAGAGGCAGCGCATGGTCGCGCACCGGATACAACCGCCGCACGTCGGGAACCACCGCGCCTTCGCGAATCGCCGACAACGCAATCGTCTCGTCAGGCAGGCAGATGCCCGCCAGAGAACAGCCGATGCACTTGGGGCTGTCTTCCAAAGGATCCGGTGGATGAGTTTGATTCTCCACCTCCCTCGCTTCGGTAAGCAGCGACAGGGTCCGCTTCTCCAATTCCTCTGTGAACGGCACGGTCACGCGCGTCCGCGAGGCGGCGAAATACAGGAGGCCGTGATCGCACCGGTAGCCGTGTTCGCGCAGCAGCAGGCCCTGCGCCATGAGTTGTACCCGCTCGGGCTCCCACGAACGTTCGGGATTGTTCGGCACACGGCCGCGCTTGCGTTCGACTGGCACGGCTTCGTCGCTCGCGGTGCTGACCAGATCGAGCTTCGCGGTCAATCCCAGCGCCTCACTCGATAAAGACACGGAAGTCGATACGTCGGGCGGGTCCTCACCGGCCGCCTTTTCCGGAGCTTCGCTATCTTCCGCTTCATCCTCGTTATCATCCGTCACTGCGTCCGGCAGGACGTGATCGAGCTTGTCGATCTGCTTGTGTACCTTCTTCCCCTCGATGGTGTAGGTGTTATCCGCCCATCGACCCTGCACGTGCATCAGGTGGAACAAGCGCGGGCAGTATGCATACTCGTTGAGCATGCGGACGGGAAGGGGATCCGGAACTTCCGTGACTGCGCTATCGGAGTCCGTCATGCAGGTCGCTGTGCTTTCAACAGATTTCCGGCGAATTGTGCGTTCAATCTCTGGCGGCAA
>CAYWFP010000195.1:0-3517 GCA_964457365.1 uncultured Planctomycetaceae bacterium | reverse complement strand
CTCGTGCTGCAGTATTTCGAGGACTTGAGCTACAAGGAGATCGCCGAAGCCATGGGTACGTCGGTGAAGTCGGTCGAGCGCCTTCTGGCCCGGGGGCGCGAGGCGCTTGCGGACAGGCTCGCGGGATGGCACCACATGTGACAAACAAGATAATCGGGACACCGGCGGGGGTTTCCCTCGGAATGTCCGTTTGTATGCGTGAAAGGACAAGTGACCATGGACTGCAAGAAAGCAAAACGAAAGCTGAACCGCTACGTGGACGGAGAACTTCCCGTCCGGGATCGCGATCATGTCGAACAGCATCTTGCTGAATGCCCGGCATGTCGCCGTGAATTGGAGCGCCTGCGGGGCACGGTGGCTGTCATGGAAATGCTTCCCGAACCGCCTGAGCTTCCCGTCGGATTGGCTGAACGAGTGATGAATCGCGCCGCCCGGGACCGTGCCGGGAAGGGGCTACTCCTCACGTTTTGGCAGTCCGTCTCGCCCTCGATGCGAATTGCCGCTGCCGCCATGGTCGTTATCGGCATCTGTCTGGGGGCTGTAATGAGCCGTGACGTACTGCGCGGCCGGATTCCTGGGGCGGATGCTGCCGGGACGGGGTCGAACACCTCGTACGGTTTCGACTACTTCACCGATGCCCCGGACGGGTCGCTGGCGGATTCTTACATCGCCTTGGCGACGGGGCCAAACCGAGGGGGTGAATAGCCATGCGACGAAAAGCTGTTCTGCTTTTGATCGCTCTGTCGCTGGCGCTGAATGTCGCCTTCGTCGCAGTATGGGCTTTCCACGCGCTGCCGGCGATGATGCGGCACAGGGAAGCGGCGGCCGCGGGAGGCGTCTGGTGTCCGCTGCACCGGAAATTGGCTGCTACTGAGGACCAGTGGCGGGAGATCGAGCCCCGCCTGATCGAGTTCCAGAAGGCCTCCCGCGAAATATGCGCAAAGGTCAGCGAAAGCCGCACGGAATTGATCGATCTCCTTGCCGGTGCCGACCCGGACTCGGAGGCGATCCGAGCCAAGCAGGAAGAGATTCTGGCGGGGCAACGACGCATGCAGCTGCTGGTGATCGATTACCTGCTGGCCGAAAAGCGCACGCTGACGCCCGACCAGCAACGGCAATTGTTCAACATGCTGCAGCAGCGCGCGAAATGTGCAGGCCACGGCCCTATCGCCGGGCCGATGCGCGGCGGACCGTCCTGTGGCGATCACGGGGCGGAAAAGCAGGGCAAAACGCCGCAGGACGAGTGAGCAGCGGTCGGCAATCGCTGTTCGGCCCCAAAAACCAGCCGAAACGAAGTCAACAAAGAAGGAGTAAGAGATGAAGAAGACACTTACAATGTGTGCAGTAGTAATGGCGGCGATCATCGCCGTTTTCGCAATCAGCGTCTATGCCCAGAAACAGGTCGCCAAGGGTGATGGAGAGTGCGTCGCGAGCGCTGCGGCGGGTGCTGCTGTGGACAAGGACGCCAACGGAGCCTGCGATTCCGCGAAAACGTGCCACCACAACGAGGCAGCCTGCCCCCGCGACGGGAAGGAATGCTCGCAGTGCCCCGACTTGAAGGATGGCAATGGTGATGGCGTCTGTGATACACGCGCGACATGCGAGAAGCGCACGGGTGCCGGATGCATGTCCACTCAGGCCCGGTGCTCCCGCCCTGCCGGAGCCAAGAATTGCCATGACGCACAGCCGAAAACCGGAACCGAAAAGAACGCCTCCGGCGCCTCCCACGGCGCGGCGGCGGCAGAAGATCGCGGCGCTTGCTGCCGTCAGGACTGACGAACCGGAAAAAGGAACTGTGATACCATGAAATGCGACGCATACAGAATCCTGATTCGCGAGCGTGAGGCAGGTACGTTTGAGCCTGACGAGATCGAGTTTGTGGAGAGACACCTGCAAGTTTGCGAAAGCTGCCGAGCCTTCCAGGACGGGCTGCATGCGAGCGCGGATGGGTCCAGTGGCGGTATCGGTGCAGCCGATGGAGCCGGCGGCAGTGCGGCGCGGCCTGGCCGTTCATGGGTATGGGCTGCTGCCGCAGTCATCGCCCTCGTGGTCACCATTGCAGTTCTGCTTGCTGTTGGCGGCAGAGGTCGGTTGCATCGTCCGGGTGGTCATGGTGCCAGCTGTGCAAGGACAGCCGCCGGGGGACATCGATGACCGGGGAGGCTGACGACGCATTCACTGTAAGAAAGTCCCAAGCTGTTCTCCTGGCTTCTCTGCTCCTGTGCGCGGGGGTTGGATGCACCTCAGTGCGGAATCGGGAGCACGGGTATACCATGCCAATCGCGCAGTCGCAGCAGTTTCGCGCCGGGGAACTCGACCAGGCGTCGGAACGTGCCGGGAACGGCGCGACCGACGCGTGGAGCAACGCTCTGCCGGCAATTAAACACCCACTGACGCTCGGGGAATGCATCCGCATCGCGGTCGAACGCAATCCCCGAACACGCAGCACATGGGAAGCGGCCCGTTCGGCCGCTGCACGAGTGGGAGAGGAGCGTGCGGACTATCTGCCGTCGATAGACCTGCGGGCTCAGACCTCACGCGGGAAGACCGTCTCCCTGGACAAGGAGGAGGAGAATCGCACGCGCGATGTCTATGCCGGGGGCATCGACGTGGGCTACCTGCTGTTTGACGGCGGCGCACGCCGAGCGCGGATACAAGGTGCGGAGGCCGCACTTTTCGAGGCAGGTTTCCGGCACAACACCAACCTGCAGGACACGGCGCTGGCGGTCGAGGCTTCCTACTACCAGCTCCTGGGTGCCCAATGGCTGCTCAGAGTGGCCGAAGACACCGTGAAGCGCACCCGCTATCAGCTGGAACTGGCTCGGGCGCGCCACGAGTCGGGGGTTGTCACCCGGGCCGATGTCCTCCGGGCGGAGACACAGCGAGCCGATGCGCAGTTGCTCCATGTCCAGACCCGCAATGGTGTGCGCATCTCGCGCGGTCGACTGGCCCACGCAATGGGTGTTCCGGTTCACAGCACCTTCGAAATCGCGGAGTTGCCCGACGATGTCCAGCGGGATGAATTGCCCCGGATTGAAGGACTCCTGGACGAGGCCGCCCGAAAGCGGCCCGAGCTCCAGGCCGCGCTGGGCCGAATCGAATCAAGCCGGGCACAGGTGAGCGAAGCGCAGGCCGCCTACTGGCCGACACTCCGTGTCGGGGCAAGCGCCGGGCGTAGGGACACCGATTTCGTGCCGGAGCGAGAGGAATGGGCTGTCGGGCTGACCGTGAAGTTTCCGCTCTTCGACGGCTTCGAAAGAAGAAACCGCCTCGAACGCGCACGGGCAGATCTTGGTCGGGCGATCGCGGATCATGCCGACCTTCTCCAGGGGATCGAGCTGGAAGTGTGGACGGCCTACTGGCGGCTCAATGAAGCCGCCGAGGCAGTGACCGCGGCCGCCACGCTCACTGCCGGCGCACGCGAAAGCGCACGCCTGGCCGAAGGGGAATACAAGAACGGCGTCACCTCCATTGTCGGCCTCATCGACGCCCAGACGGCGCAGACGGAAGCGGAACG
>CAYWFP010000194.1:0-3586 GCA_964457365.1 uncultured Planctomycetaceae bacterium | reverse complement strand
GTCCAACCAGGACTCACGGGAGAAAGGAACCTTGCGAATCCCGTGAACGCTTACGGGAAAACAATCCACCTGCTTTTCGCCGTCGACATATCCCTGCAGCTTGGTCCCGCGTTTGACGAATTCCACCTCGTGCACCGGCTTCTCCGGCAACGTGATCGGCCCCTTCTGCAAAACTTCGTATTCACCGCGCGCGACGGTTTCAAGGCTCGTGCCGGATTGCGGTTTTCCACTTTCGAACATGAGTACTAATCGATAGCCAGTAAGGCCATCGCCGGCCAGCGACAGCATAATGGGCGCGTCGCTGCGGACTTTCGCCTTGATGCGTATATCCTCGCCAATGGGATGCTTCCACCGCAGCATTGTAAGCCCGGGGCCTCCGGGCGCGCTGGGGCTCGCCAGCAATTTCAGCCCACTATCGGTAAATTGTGCGCGGTCCGGAGCGGGTATCATTTCCGGATCCTTTGAATCGATGTCCGCCTTCGGCACGTATACGACTTCCAAACCGTCGGGGATGGATTTCGTTGCCTTGAAATCAACCGGTTCAAAAACAGGATCCCAGCCCTCCCGTTGTTGCCGCTCAAGTTCTTCCCGACGCGTCTTCTCCTCGAGTGCAGCAAGCGCCTGCTGCGCCTTTTCCTTTTCCACCTGCGCGCGCCGCATCTTCTCCTGTTGGTTCTTGTATGCGGCCACGCTCACGACAATCAGCAGGATCGCGGCCGCCGTCGCCGTGGCTATACTGACCGCGCGGTTGCGTTTCACAAACTTCGCTGCCGCTTCGATAACGGTATCGCGTTTGGCGCTGACGCGGTGCCCCTGCTGGAAGAGTTCGATGTCGCGGCGAAGTTCGTCTGCCGTCTGGTAGCGGTCTCGGGGATCCTTGGCCATGGCTTTCATGGCAACTGCGGCAAGCTCCGGCGGGATGTGCCGCCCCGGCGCTCGCTTCTTGGGCGGCATAATGTTTCCGCTTAATACGTTGTTCAGCACGGCGTGGAATGTGCCGCCTTCCACGGGGGGATAAAGCGTCAGAATCTCGTAGAGGATCGCGCCCAGCGAGTAGACGTCGCTGCGCTCGTCAATGTCCTCGATCCGGCTGTCGGCCTGCTCCGGCGGCATATAAGCCGCAGTTCCCATGATTTGGCCTTCCAGGGTCTGCCCGAAGTTCGTGTCCTGGCGAATCGACTGGACCAGGTTCGCGAGTTCTTCGTCGGCGGCGGCTTGCACCGACGGATCGGCCTTTGCCAGACGCTCGCTGGAACGGGCTTTGCGCGTGGCGCCGACCTTGGCCAGTCCCCAGTCCATTACCAAGACTTCGCCGTATTCTCCGAGCATGACATTGGCCGGTTTCAGATCCCGATGCACAACCCCGCGGCTATGAGCGAAGGATATACCGTTGCATACGCCCGTAAAAGCGGTCAACAGACGCCCGAGTGGGTACTTCGATTCGGTCGTGCGGGGCTTGGCGCGCAGATCGCGCACGATGTCAGCCAGGCTCTTGCCCTTCACCAACTTCATCGTGAAGTACAAACTCCCCTTCGCGTCGAGGCCGATTTCGTGTACGGGGACGATGTTCGGGTGATCCAGCTGCCCTTGTACTTGCGCCTCTTCCACGAATCGCGCGCGGTGATGCTGGCTCTCGCCATGCAGAATCACCTTCATCGCTACTTCCCGGCGGATATCCCGGTCCACCGCACGCAGGATCGCCCCCATGCCGCCGCGATTGATCTCTTTTCCGATCACGTATCGCGAGTCGCCTTGGGCCAAGGACAGGGCCTGCTCGACACGCGTTCGCGGAGCGTCCCCAGAGGGCATTCCCCGTCCGGAGGCGATATCGACCGTGTCGGACTCGGTGTCGGGAACGCGCGGATCGATGTCGTAGAAATACGAATCGTCTTCAAGCGAAAGCGTGACGCCGGCGTCGACCCCGGCCATCGAGACGATGCTGCGCTGCTGCAGGTCGGGATTCACACGAGTCGCATCGTCGGCCTCGTTTGCAGTAGGCGTCTTGGGGGGCATCGTTTCCGCTTCGTACGCAGCAATGTCGGAATTGGAAGTGTTGTCCGCGCGTGGGATGTCCGTATCTGATTCCACCGCCGTCGCGATTTGCGCAAGCCGCTGCTGACAATGCGGGCAGACGCCGGACGACAGATCTTTATCAAAAAGATCGGTCTTGCAATAGGGGCATTGGGGCATGGGATTTCCTCCAGAACCGGTCTGCCGCATTGATTTCTCTACACGTGCGAGGACGTTTTTTCAGTGAAAGATAAACATGATCCATGAGGCCCCAGGCTGTCTACTCCGTCCCCACCGCCTCTGGCTCTTCCTTCTTCTCCAGCGCCTGCTTGTATTCGTCGATGCGCGCCTTGAACTCCGCGCGCGATGGATGGTTGGGCGGAAGAAGTCCGAGCGCTGTTTCCTGGGTCGCGATAGCTTCGGCAATCATCCCGGTCTTGAACTGGGCCAGCGCGAGAGTGTCGAGAATGGCGGGTTGTTTTTGCTGGGTCAGCTCCACGGTTTTCTCTGCAATGGGCAGTGCGGCTTTTGCATCCTGCAATGCTTCGTCTTTGCTGGTCAGCAGTTCCCAGGCATAGCTGTTCAGCGCGTTCGGGTCTTCCGGCGCGGCGGCCGCCCATTGCTTGTACGCATCCAGCTTGCCCGCCCAGTCCTTCTGCTTCTCGCAGATCTGGGCCAGCATGTGGTACGCGCCCTTGGCAGCCAAGGTGGGGTCAAGCTTGAGAGCAGATTCAACGTCCTTCTTTGCTTTGTCGAAAGTGTGCATATGAGCGTGGTATTGCGCACGCTGTATATACTTCTCGCCCGCATCGAGTTCCTGGCCGATAAGCTGCTTACCAACGAGAAGACGTTGGTAGCGATTGGCTTCCTGCTGGACATATGCCTGCACCCATTGCGGATTCGGGTGTCGCTTCATCGCCTCGGCCAGCGATTTCCTGCCTTGATCCGCTTGGTCGAGGACAAATGATAGATACGCATGATTCGACCAGAATTGCCGTTGCCTTGGATTATGTTTGATGGCTTCATCAATTACCGCAAGCGCTTCTTCAATGCGAAGTTGACGAGCAAGGGAATTGGCCAGATTGTTCATGCTCGAGAGCGTATCCGGATGCTCGGGGCCGAGAACACGCTTGCGTGTCTTCAGCACCTCGCGGTACATCTCTTCAGCTTCCGCGTATTTGCCTTGAAGATTAAGCGCAGTCGCCAGATTCATCATGCTCGTGAGCGTATCCGGATGCTCGGGGCCGAGAACGCGCTTCATTGCTTCCAGCACCTCGCGGCACATCTTCTCCGCTTCCGCGTATTGGCCTTGGAAATTGAGCGTCATCGCCAGATTGTTCATGCTCTTCAGCGTATCCGGATGCTCGGGGCCGAGAACGCGCTTCCTTGCTTCCAGCACCTCGCGATTCATCTCTTCCGCTTCCGCGTATTTGCCTTGAAGATTAAGCGCAGTCGCCAGATTCATCATGCTCGTGAGCGTATCCGGATGCGCGGGGCCGAGAACGCGCTTCATTGCCGTCAGGTAAGCGTTCATCAGATCAAGGCGGGAGCATCAAGGTTTTGCAGATGACAACGG
>CAYWFP010000193.1:0-3609 GCA_964457365.1 uncultured Planctomycetaceae bacterium | reverse complement strand
AAGCGGAATACGTGAACGCGGATTGCTTCGCCCAGCCCGGCGGACCGCTGGTGGTGCCCGCCCGGACATTCCTGTCGCAGTTACTGTGAACATGACATCGATATCGCGAGTTCGGCATCACAAGAGCGCGCAATTCTCCGATTCCCATAAGGCCTTCCATGACAGGGGAATAGGGCTTGATGCTGAACCAGAGACAAGTTATAAGGAGCGTACGGATTGCGGACCGGTCGCAACCGTGGGGGTTGCTTTCGGACTCCAGGCGCTCTCTCTCGAACCAGAGAATTTCCCGACCTTGCCCAACACGCGCATAACCCTTTCCGTTCAACGCCTTACGAGAGACCCCCGGGGACTCTCGTCTCCGGGGGTCCCCGTTAACTATTCGGTCGCGTATCTTCCGCGTTTTATGTTTGGCTCCCCAAGCTGAACGGGTTTTATAACTTGTCTCTGTTTTTCGCGAAAGCCATAACGTGCCTACGAAATGAGCTTTACGGCTTCCGGAGAATCGTTTTGACTTTGCGGATCGCAGACAGTCCGTGCGCGTGGCCATACCTTGGTGCGCGAACTCCTGCCTTGACAGTTGCCTTGTTTGTTGTACAATTAAGAAGGCAAACAGGAGGCTATGGCGATGAAGACCATGCAGCTATCGGAAGCGCGTAACGCCTTCTCTAAACTCCCGGACGAACTGGACGAAGAGCAGGAGGCGCTGACCATTACCCGGCGCGGCAAGCCTGTTTTGGCGGTTCTGTCCTATGGCGCATATGAGGCGCTGGTGGAGACTCTGGAGATCGTGACCGACGAACCGACCATGACGGCCTTGTCCGAAGGCATCTGCCAGGCCGAAGCGGGAGAGACGCTGGAATGGGAAAGCGCAAAAAAGCGGCTGGCCTGACCTGGGGCATCCGCGTTACGCGCATCGCCCTGGACATGCTCGAATCCATCAAGGACGCCCGGACCCGCGCGGTGGTGGTCAAAACCATTGACGGGCTGGCGACCAATCCCGAAGCCCAGGGCAAGCCACTGGTCGGGAGCCTGGCGGGTTACCGGAGCATCCGCACGGCGGGACAACGATACCGGATCATCTTCAAGGTCGAAAAGGACAAGGTGATTGTCTACGTGGTCGCCGTCGGTGTCCGCAAGGAAGGCAGCAGCGCCGATATTTACGAACTCGCCCGCAAGCTGGTGGACACCTTCAAGAAGCGGAAATAACCACGCGGCTGCCCTGTGGGTAGGCGCGCAGCGCCGTAGGGCAAAGCCCCTGAATCGATACGATGAAAAAAGGCCGCCCGTGTCGATGCACGCGCGGCGCGAAAGATAATCATCGCAATTCGACCAGACTAATCGAGTAGGAGTTTAACGCATGTTTCCCTTCTCCAGTTTTCGCGATAATTCGGTCAAAGGACTGTTTCCAAGCCGATTTCCTACGATCACAATTCAGTCGGATTTGCGATCAGATTTCGGTCCGCCACAATTATGACCCAGATTATGAATTCATATTTTTGTCTTGCTCAGCATTCGCCTCTTTTACTATCGCTTTTAACTCATCAGGAAGACCACCATACCACTCATATCTTGGCTCACATGCCATCAAAACAGTGTCCCATGCAATTTGATATGCGTTCCCATTACTCAGGCATACTATTGCGGCATGCCCACCGTGAGACAAATCACATTTTTCAATAAATAACCTGCGATTGTCTTCATTAGAACTTTTTTTCCAATTTAGTATGGGAGAAAAACCCTCGAACCATCCCATAATCTGATTCAAACCAACGCTGTATTTATCGCCAGATGGATATTCAAAAACTAAAACAAGTCCATCATCAATAATCTGAATGCGCCGAAATACAGAATAATTTGACTCATCTATATCTGAATCCATAATGCGCGCGGAATCATCCATACACATCCCTCAAACTCATTACCCATCTTTTGTGGGCATCTTAAATTACAATCGTCACCTCAATAGCCACCGAATAATATTCTTTCAATTACCTGCTTTATCACCCCATCAAAATACCCTCACTTGGATTTTTCCCATTCTTTTGCAGAGCAACAAACTTTATCCATCAAGCATTTATCAAGATTCTGCCCCGCCTTCAGCATTCTTGTGGCAATCATAGAGCCTCTTGCGTCATCATACTCGCCAGCAGAGATTCGACCTGATTCAAGCAATGCAAAGGCGAGTGAAGCGCCATGTGCATACGCAAGTTCGACTTCATTGCGGAAATTCTCCTTGCACTCCGGAAGCTTATTTTTCCAGCCGCACTTAAAGCCAAACGGACAAACCAGCGACATATTTGAGCCTTCAAATTGCCTCAATAAATCTTTTGCTTGTGCCCTACCATACATTTCGGCGGCTGCTATTACGGCATTATTATTATCGATATCCCATTGTATTTCACGAGCCATTTGCTCATATTTTAAGCGCTCCGTAGTTAGATAATAAGTCATATACGCACCGCCAGCAACGAGCCCCGTTCCAATTACCGTGCTTGCTGCACCACCGCTAACAGCGGATCGACCAAATGCCTGCGCGCCACGACCTATGGCTTTGGGGATTTCAACCATTGCATTTATGTTTACTGCACCCCTTTGAGCCAACCGCCGTGTGAGTATATTTAATGCACGATTTGAGACTTTCCCCGTCAACACCCTTCCGTTTTGTGCTACACGTCCAATTAATGCTCTCCCCTTGTAGATATGCCAATGCCGCCCCCCATGCATTGTATCCCCCGCATACCTAACAAACCTATACCCATTCTTGACAAATTCTTCTGCAATTTTCCCATCACCAAGTCCCATAGAATCAGTTTCATTAACAGCATCGCTTGCTACATACTCATACAGATTTCCGAATTCATTATTCTCATACCCCGCCGGATCCCGTCTCCCAAACCTCCCCAGCTCATAATCATACATCCTGAACCGATAATACATCGGCCCACCGTTCACACCCGAGGCCTCTCGCCCGGTGTAGGTATACCGCTGCTTAACGGTCTCGCTCGAAGCCTGGGCCAGCGGCACGCCGAAGGCGTCGTGGTCGTAATGATTAACTAGATTGCCTGACGAGTTAGTTAAAGTCCGCACCGAACCTAAGCCGTCTTGCGAGTAATAATAAATCCCCGCGTCTGGCCCACCTATTACAGTCATACTAACATTCTGGTCAAGGAAAGGCGTAACATAAAACTTAGATATATTGCCGTCTGTGAGATCGGCTATTGCGTTGTCGCCGTCGTATTGTAACCCTTGATCGCGCGATGAAACGCGCCTGCTTTGTCTTGAAAGAGGGCGGGATGGATGGCCCTGTGTCTGAATTGGAGGGGCGGAGACCATGTGCGAGCCTCAAGAAACCGTTCGGTAACACTTCTGCAAACGTCTATTTCACGACGCTGCTTTCGCTTTGCTACGCTCGATCTTTTCTCGGACAAGCTGTGCCAGCGCGGAAGATTCCGCTTTGGCCATCAGGAATTCAACAATGGATGCATGCCTGCCCTTATGCGCCTCGTACTCCTCCAGCAACTTCTCCTGCGCCTGCCGCTTGGCTTCGATGCAGTCTACGTATTCTGTCTGGTCGCCATAGACACCACGCTACGATGCCGCTCGATTCGA
>CAYWFP010000192.1:0-3761 GCA_964457365.1 uncultured Planctomycetaceae bacterium | reverse complement strand
AGTCGATGATCGTCCCGGCCTCGTCTTCGCGCCAGTCGATCCCGGCGGCGTCCAGGTCGGCCCGCAACATCTCCGCGCCCTTCGTGGCCATGGAGGGGAACGCCTCCACCGTGGGCATGGCGAGACGTTGGGTGAAGTAAGCTTCGAGGTCGCGGGCAAGGTCCGTGCGCAGGACCTCGCGAAAGAGCAGGAGCAACGCGCTGAACGCTTGGTTCTGCGTGGAGGCACTCACCTTTTCGACCATCGCCAGGCGAGTCAAAAATGCCTTGGCGTCCTCGGCCGTCGGTACGCTTTCGCATCCCGTATCGCGACGGTAATCGAGGAACCGTCGGCTCCAATGGAGGTAGGTCTTCTCCGTGCTCTTCGCATAGTGGCGAAGCCGAATCACCTGACGGAGTCGAACAAGGACCTCAGCAGTATCGTTCAGGCCGGTTGCCGGGGTGCCTCCCTCGCCATCGTCGCTCGCCCCACGGAATTGGTAGCGGTAGATGCGAACGGCGTTGGCGGCCTGCTGAATCTGCCATGGCTTGACATCTCCACGCTTGCCGATACCAGCGAGGAAGAGGTCAAGTGTCTGCTCGAATGTGTAACCGTCGCAATCTCGGGCAAAGAGCAGGAACTCGCGCACCCAGCGTACCAGGTAGGGCTGGTGCTTGGCGACGGCCAAGCCCTTTTCCTGCAAGAACTTGAGGTACCCGTCGAGGACAGCTTGAAGGTGGTCTTCGCTCATTGGGATAATGTGCTCCCGTACTATACCCGGCGGCCGATAACATCGGATTTCCGGTGGAATGGTAGTCTACAGTTGGGCTTTCGTCAACTTCTAGCCTCCAAATTCTTGACGCAGCAGGGATTCAGGCGTAAAATACTGAAGCAGGCCGGTGCGTCACTCGGCAAAAGGGACTTGGCGTATAATAATGAGTTAAGTGCTAAAAGGAATGAGAAAGAATAAGTCTGGCGAGCGAAAGGTCCATAGCAATGCGAATAGCAGCCGGCAGGCGAAGAACAGAAACACAGCATAGCGGTTGGTCGGCGATCTGCTTGGAGCAGTGAGAGCCGCAAAAGGCACGCGGAACCGAATTGGCAAAATGAACACTTAACAAACAGCTGGACAACTCGCTTTGCTGTCATGCGACTTGCAATACTGCCGCAAGCCGCCTGCCAGCGCGGTTGTCAGCTGTGACGTTAGGCCTACTTAAATTCAAACCAAGGAGAAAACAACCATGACGAAAGAACAAATTAATAAAGAAGTTGAAGAGATTTTAACCGACGCATACGGCGGCGGAATTCATCGTAAAGCAAACAAAATCCTACTGTTGTCTGGCGAGTTCAGAGGATCTGCTTCTGATGAAATTAAAAATGCGCTAAAAAATCTCGGTAGAGCTGCCATACTACTTGAAGCACATGAGGATCTGCTGCTAGCGATAAGAAAAGCCGCAGAAAATCATATTCGTTTTAGCGTTGACCAGCATCCACATCACCATGATGAAAACGTCAACCATCTGACATTAAACATTCATGTTGGCGATATTCACATTGACAAGCAAATTGATCCTTTATTGGCTAGAGAAAAGGAAATTTCAGGCGAATTAAGTGAATTAAATATAGACTACTCAATGCTTATTTCATGGCTCAAACAATCAGCAGAACAAATGGGATAACCTAACAAACGGATGCACTGGACGCTCATTCTTCGCACCAGTGATCCTCAACGTTCGATTAAGATCAAATATCATCTCGACGTTATGGCGTTATAGCGTTATAGTTGAGGAAGAATAGGAGGACCTCATGAGCACTCTGAGCAAGCGCGCAACGGTTTACCTTGACCCCGTTCTTCACAAGGCGCTCCGGCTTAAAGCTGCCGAGACATCTCTTTCGGTGTCTGAGCTGATAAATGACGCCATACGGGATGAACTGGCGGAGGACGCGGATGATCTTGCGGAATTCGATTCCCGCAAACGTGACCCCGTTATCGCTTTTGAGGATTTTGTCAAGGAACTGAAGCGTAATGGCAGCATATAGCATTGTCGTTCGAAAGTCGGTTATCAAGGATCTTAAGGGTATCCCGAAGAAGGATGCTCAGCGCATTACCAAAGCAATCGGTGAGTTGGGCAAAGACCCTAAACCGCCACAATCAAAGAAGCTTTCCGGCGACGAAAAGTACCGCCTTCGCTGTGGTGCCTATCGCATCCTCTACCAGATCGAGGATGATCGACTAGTAATCTGTATCGTGCGTGTGGGACATCGTAAAAATGTGTATCGAAAATGAATCGAACAATCTCCTGCAGGCGACGGCCCGAAGGCCGCGCCTGAGGAGTGACGTTAGGCTTCAAAATATCGCAGATAATACTTGACAATCAATAAAGGAGACAAAGCATGTCAACAGAACAGAACAGAACTATGATGTTCTTATAGCGGAACATTATAGAAATGTAGCAGAACAAGAGGGTAACAAATCCACAAGTACAATGTCAGACATTATCACACGGGAAAAAGAAACTCGTGCGATAGTTGATTTTGTAGGTGATTCATTAAGGCATAGAAAAATTGAAAACAATCAACATCCGGCAGTAATAGTGGATGTGGGCTGTGGAAATGGTTATACATTGGAGGTATTGGCCAGCCAATTTCCAAAGGAGAAATTTATAGGTGTTGAAAAAACTAAAGAATTGCGGGAATTAGCCATTTCAAGGTTTGAAAATGAGAAAAGAGCTTCGATAATGGAGGGAGATATACGTGATAGCAACTTTATGGCAGGTAATGTGGCAGATATACTGATTTGTCAAAGAGTGCTTATTAATTTGCTTGATGAAAATGATCAGAAAGAAGCATTAAAAAATATTGTTCATGCAGTTAAGAAGCCTGATTCTTGGCAATCAGGCGGAACTTTATTGTTCCTTGAATCATTCTCATCATCCTTAACCAAACTTAATGAGGCACGAGAAGAATTTGATTTACCAGCAATAAAACCAGCTCATCATAATCTATATTTGCAGGATGATTTTTTTAATATTCAAGAATTGAAAAAATTTGTTCCAGATGGCTGCATTGTTCCATCCAATTTTCTTTCGTCACATTACTATGTTACTCGTGTTCTGCACCCTATTTTTATAAAAGACAAACCAGTCAAAAGGAATTCGGAGTTTGTTAATTTTTTTACCCATGCACTACAAGAAAATGCTGGAGATTATTCGCCACTAAAACTTTATACATTTGAGAGAACCGAAAAAGCCTAACAAGGCGCTGCACCGGACGGCAAAAAGCGCCGCTCGTTCCTCGCTCTGCTTTATGCTGCCGGTGATTTGCGGCGTTAGCAGAATTCCCTCTGCCGCCCCCAATCCGCCTCCAGCGCCACAGCCTGCAGGTCGCGCAGCTTCAGCGTATCCTTGGCGCTATGGACGCGCTCGCGGAAGAGCAGCTTCTCCTGAATGTCGGGGGCGAGCAGGCGCAGATTCATGATCTGGGTGATCCGGGCGCGGGAGACGCCGCCCAGGCGGGCGAGGTCGGCGTAGTCCTTGACCGTGCCGTCCTTGAGCAGCTCCTCGAACTTTATGGCCAGGGCCATGAGCTTCGTGACACGCGGGAGCCTGCCCGGCTCGACGTCCGGGGGCGTGGGCTTGGGGCCGGTCTGCATCTTGGCCTTGCCTCGTTGGCCTGTGGTGAAGTGGCAATCGCGGCGAACGGTGCGAGCTTCCTCATTCATGGGGTTCCTCCTACTTTCGGTAGACGTCGCGGCGGTGGCCGATCTTGACGACGGTGACGGT
>CAYWFP010000191.1:0-3837 GCA_964457365.1 uncultured Planctomycetaceae bacterium | reverse complement strand
ACCGTCGAGAACGGCTGGTCGCGCGCCATGCTCACGCACTGGATCGAGTCCGGCCTGCATGAGCGCCAGGGGAAGGCGGTCACCAACTTCAAGGCCGCGCTGCCCGCCCCGCAGTCGGACCTCGCCGACGAGATTGTCCGCGACCCCTACAACTTCGACTTTCTCACCCTGCGCACCGACGCGGCCGAGCGCGACCTGGAGCGCGGACTCATCGACCACATCCGCAAGTTTCTGCTGGAACTCGGCGCAGGCTTCGCCTTCGTGGGCCAGCAGGTGCATCTGGAGGTGGACGGCGAGGACTTCTACCTCGACCTGCTCTTCTATCACCTGCGCCTGCGGTGCTACGTCGTAATCGACCTGAAGGCCCGGCCCTTCAAGCCCGAGCACGCGGGCAAGATGAACTTCTACCTCTCCGCCGTGGACGATCTCCTGCGCCACCCCGACGACAAGCCGTCCATCGGGATCATCCTCTGCAAGACCCGCAGCCGGGTCATCGCCGAGTATGCCCTGCGCGATCTGGCCAAGCCTGTCGGCGTCGCCCGCTACAAGACCCGGCTGGTCGAGGCATTGCCCGACAACCTCAAGGGCGACCTGCCGACCGTCGAGCAGATCCAGAAGGAATTAGCCGACTCCGGTTCAGGGCCCGCGAAGGCATCGGCAAGCCGCAAGCGGAAAGGCGGTGGCAAATGAGCGCCGAACTTTACGAGCAGATGACCGAGGCCGAGGAACTCGACCTGTCTGCGTGCGGACACGCACAGGCAGGCGCCGCCATTCGCCGGAATCTGGAGGTGCTTGGTTATGGGGAGTGAGTGGCGTGAGCTGACGCTGGAAAATGCAGGAGTTATATTGATTGATTGTGTCCATAAGACACCGGCGGCCCTTGATTCCGGATATCCATACATTGCAATACCGCAGATGACAAACGGGCATCTTGATTATAGTGATGCTCGGAAGATCTCTGCTGCTGATTATGAGGAATGGACGAAGAAGGCGTGCCCCCAAGCTCATGATGTGGTGCTGTCGAGGCGCTGTAACCCTGGTGAAACCGCATACGTTCGCGGCGATGTTGATTTCGCATTAGGTCAAAACCTTGTGCTGCTGCGATCAGATGGGTCCAAAATCTATCCTCCATATCTCCGTTGGCTGGCGCGCTCTCCGGCATGGTGGAATCAGATTCAAACATTTCTGAATGTCGGTGCTGTTTTCGATAGCCTGAAATGTGCGGATGTGCCAAAGTTCACACTACCTATACCTCCAATTGGAGAGCAACGCCGCATCGCTCACATCCTCGGTACGCTGGACGACAGGATCGAGTTGAACCGGCGAATGAACCGGACGCTGGAGAAGATGGCGGCGGCGATCTTCAAGAGCTGGTTCGTTGACTTCGACCCCGTCCGCGCCAAGGCCGACCTGCCTGCCGGCAGGCAGGAGGCCGCGGTACCTTCCGCTGAGCGTGGAAAATGGTTTGTGTATGCCTTGGAATGCGAAGGGGGACGCGTCTATATTGGGCACACGGAAGATTTGGCGCGTCGATTCGATCAGCATATGTCCGGGAAGGGCGCGGAGTGGACAAAAGCGCACCCACCACTACGCGTTGCGCACTGGGAAACCTTCGACACCCAGAAAGAAGCGGTTTTCCGGGAAAAGAAGCTCAAGACCGGCTCCGGTCGTGAGTGGCTGAAAGCGGAGATCGAGAAAAACAGACTGCTTGCACAATCCGGCCTCCCCGCCCTGCCTGCCGCCCGCCTGCCGGACGGGCAGGGACAGGCAGGCGACATCGCCGACCTCTTCCCCGACACCTTCGAAGACTCCGACCTCGGCGAAATTCCGGCGGGGTGGGCGGTTGGACGTCTTGATGACCTCCTGGTTCTTCAGCGTGGGTTCGATCTGCCAGTGAAGAAACGCCAGCCCGGATCGGTTCCTGTCATCATGGCAAGCGGTCCAGGCGATTATCACAATGAATACAAAGTGGTTGGCCCAGGTGTGGTTACTGGCCGAAGCGGTAAGCTGGGAAATGTTTTCCTTATACCGAACAACTTCTGGCCCCTTAACACAACGCTCTGGGTAAAGGATTTTCGTCATTCACGCCCTTGCCACGCTTACATGGTTTTGAAAGGGCTCGCGTTGGAATCATACAATGCCGGTTCGGCAGTACCGACCCTCAATCGCAACCATGTTCATAATCTACCTGTGCTTCTTCCGCCTTCCGGCCTTGTTGATGCTTATGAAAATATCGCGCTATCTCTTTACCGGAAATGCTGGGCAAATGAAGATCAGAACCGCCGCCTCGCCGGCCTGCGCGATACACTGCTGCCCAAGCTCCTGAGCGGGGAGGTCGAGGTGCCGGAACTGGAGAATCTCCTTGCTGACGGCCAGTAGGTTGAATTCCATGGCGTTTTGAAGATAAAAGAACGAGGAATGCAGATAACTCTTGAATGAGAGGATCGTATCATGCCGGGAAATACAGCATACCCCAACGCCAAGCGCGGTGCGAAACCGCCGCCACGCGTCGAATACCTGCGCGTGAAGAATTACCGTGCTTTACAGGACGTAGAATTCAAGAACATCACTCCTTTTATGGTGTTGCTTGGTCCAAACGGGAGCGGCAAATCAACCGTTTTTGATGTATTCAACTTCCTGTCCGAGTGTTTTCAATACGGGCTTCGCCATGCGTGGGATCGCCGAGGACGCGCCAAGGAGTTAAGAACGCGCGGGCAGGATGGCCCGATTGTCATAGAGATCAAGTATCGCGAGCAACCCAAGACCCCGCTGATTACATATCACATTTCTATCGATGAAGGGAACAAGGGGCCCGTTGTAGCCGAAGAATGGTTGCAATGGCGACGGGGGAAACACGGCCAGCCTTTCCGGTTTCTTGAATACCGCGAGGGAAAGGGACGGGCCGTCAGTGGTGAGATGCCAGACGAGCAGGATCAACGAGTCGATACACCGCTTCGCTCACCCGATTTGATCGCCGTGAATACTCTCGGACAGTTCGCCGAGCATCCACGCGTCGCTGCCCTGCGTGAATTCATCACTGGCTGGTATGTCTCATACCTCAGCATCGAAGACACACGTGGGCAGCCAGAGGCGGGACCGCAGGAGCGATTGAGCAAAACAGGCGAAAATCTGCCCAATGTGATTCAATACCTGAAGGAACAACACGAGGATCGGCTGGATAGGATCTTCGAAACGCTTCGTCAGCGCGTTCCCCGCTTGGAGAAGGTCGAAGCAGAGCCCATGCAGGACGGGCGATTGCTGTTGCAGATCAAGGACGCTCCTTTTGACCGTCCGGTCATGTCCCGCTATGTCTCGGACGGCACACTGAAGATGTTGTCATATCTCGTGGTTCTGATGGATCCCGAGCCTCCGCAATTTATAGGCATTGAAGAGCCGGAGAACTTTCTCCACCCGCGATTGTTACCGGAATTGGCCGAGGAGTGCCGCGCGGCGTCGGAGCGCTCGCAACTACTGGTAACAACGCATTCTCCTTTCTTTCTTAATGGAGTGAAGCCCGATGAAATTCGGGTCATTTACCGTGACGAAAGCGGATACAGCCAAGTGCAAAGAGCAGCCGACATTCAGGGCATCCCCGAATTCGTGGAGGCTGGAGCGTCGATGGGACACCTCTGGCTGGAAGGTCATCTCGGCATGGGAGATCCTTTGGTCAATTCCGGAGCGCCCAGAAAGAAAGGGCGTAAATGATGCCGGTTTCACATGTAGAAATATTGGTAGAAGAACCTTCAATGGAGGCCGCGCTCCGCGTGCTCTTGCCCAAGGTATTAGTACTACAACGCCAGAAATACTGAAGGCGTACGGTTGAAGTTGACGATAACT
>CAYWFP010000190.1:0-3907 GCA_964457365.1 uncultured Planctomycetaceae bacterium | reverse complement strand
TGACGGCAAACCAGCTGCGCCGAAATTCTGAAATTATTGCTTAACGGGTCCTAAGATAAATGACGCGATGCGATCTGCTTATTATAGAAATCAATAACTACGCCTTCGAAATCGAGATACTTTTCATAAATTTTGCGTACATTAGCTCTTTCAAACAGTTTCTCGGATAAGTCGATATATAAATCACGTTGCTTTTTATCGCCCTTTAGTTCGTACGCATATGCGAGACAGACGTTGGCGATCGCGTGATCGGGAATCCTTTTGGCGATGCTCTCAAAACGTAAAACGGCATTGTCGAGAATGCCACCACCTACAAGGTTGTAATTTTCCAGAAAATTCGTGCGTATATTATAATCATATACGATTTCTCTTATCCAGTCAGCATCCCAGTGTTCATTTTGAACAAAAATCTCGCGCTGATGGAACCTAGATAAATCCAATTCTTTGTCGATGAAATAGTCGTGCTCAAGACAGAAGTCGTAAATCTCGGTGCCGGGTACGGGCCAGAGAAAAGTATAGCAGTTCCAGTCGGCTCTCACCCTGGCGGAGAATTCCAGGGATTCGACGATATCTTCTTTTGTTTCATACGGCAGTCCGACAATGTAATTGACAGAGCAGGGAAGCTTGATCTCTTTGCAGGTTTCAATAATCTCCGTTGCCTGGTTGAGGTCGAGCGGTTTGCGCAATTGCTCGAGAACTCTCGGCACGGCCGATTCGATTGAAAGGTTGATGCTTTGGCATCTGCTTTCTTTCATCGCAACGAGCATCTCCCGGTCCGTGGTAAATGAAGACAGATAACGAATATCCCAGATGAGGTTTCGTTGTTTTATGCCTTCGGCTATCTGGAGAAAGCGTCTTTTGTCGATTGTTATATTGTCATCGATGAATACAACCTCCTCGGTACGATACTGATCGACAAGGTAGTCGATCTCGGCCAACACATTTTCGACTGTGCGTTTTCTGAAGCGTTTGCCGAAATTACGAAAAGCGCAACAGAATGTACATTGATAGGGGCATCCGCGAGAAGACATCATAACCAGGCTGCGCTTGCCGAGATAATTGAAATAGTTCTCGTATGCCGCTAGCGACCAGTCGGGAAAAGGAAGATTGTCGATTTCGTCGATAAACTCCGATTTCGGATTGATACGGACTTCGCCGTCAGCGTCGCGCCAGGCAACGCCATCAATCTGCGAAACAGCCTTGTCGTCGCCCGCGCGCAGGGCGGTAATCAATTTCAGAAAATTGCTTTCCCCTTCGCCGAGCGAAACGAAATCGATATTGACATCGCGCATCGCATGGTCTGTCATAAGCGAAGGATATCCGTGTCCACCGATAACCGGAATATCGGGGAAATGCTTTTTGGCGACAGCGGCGACATAATGAGCCCACTGATACATATATATGAACGGTGCCGAAATACCCAGGCAGTCGAAGCCGCCAATTTCAATTTTGGCTTCGATTGACTTTTTGTAAGCAGCAGGTTCTTCGAAGGTGCGGCAGCCATCGCCCGCGATATGCGGATCGAATATCTCCACAGCGAATCCGGCGCGTTGAAGCACACTGCCCAGATAGCAGAGCCCCAATGGCTGGAAAATTCCCAGCGGCGCTTTTTGATCGAGGTCACAATCCTCGTTATCAAAGGGCGAGATCGGCGTCGCTACGAACAGTATTTTATATTTATTCATTTTCTTTCCAGTTCGGATTTGCGGACTAAACGTCGACCATGAATCAAAACTGTGGAGTATCCGAGGATATCATCTGATATTATCAATTAAATTGCATTTGGGTCAAGCAATATCCTTGTAAAACAAGATGCGCATAATAATCCATCGCCTATTTAACAAATATCACTTAACTTACGTATCCGCCGAGTTCATCGCGTCTGGATAGGATAGGATCCTTCACTGGCCACCAAAAGCCGTATTTCGGTTCGTCCCATTTCAGCGTGAATTGTCCGCGCGGATCATAGTAGGCGCTTTGTTTGTAGTGAAAGATCGCAGTCTCCGAAAGAACAAGATGCCCGTTTCCAAACCGGGGTGGAATCAGGATTTGCATTCGGTTCTTGTCGGAGAGCGTGTAGGCGGTCCATTTCAGGTATTGATCACTTTGGGGGTCGTTATTGACAATGAGCAAATAGACCTTGCCCCAAATACATGAAACAAGCTTATGGGTATGCGCGTCGCCATGGACACCCCGTAGCACGTTCCTGCTTGATACAGATATGTCGTCCTGAACGAACGGAATGTCAAGGTCGCCTTCGCTATAAAGCCGCTGATTGTAAAGCTCGACGAAGCCGCCACGATGATCTTCGAATTCATCGAGATAGATTTCTTTGACGCCGTGTAATTTCGATTCTTCGATTCGCATAATGATTATCCGTCAATTGTCCAAAGCTTTTCGAATCATTTCAACCAGTTTATCGCGGTCGAGGCCGCACTTTTCCTGCAAGAGCTTGCGGCTGCCGTAACTATAGAGATAATCGTCGTTCACACCAAATCGAACAAGGCGTACGGGCAGAAGGTGGTCCGTTACCGTTTCTGAAATAATGGAGCCCAGGCCTCCGTTGATTGTATGCTCTTCGATTGTAAAGACGAACTCCGCATCTCTGAGTACTTCAATAAGGTCAGAAGCGAGGGGCTTTAGCTGATACAGGTCGATCACTTCGACGGTGTGACCGTCTTCTTCGATTGCTTCCGCCACTTCAAGGGCTCTATGTGTCATGGATCCGCACGAGATAAAAAGCACCTCTGCTTTTTTTCCTGCTCTTCGAAAGCCGTCGCCGGCACATGGAAGTCTTTCGCCCAAGACAGGAAAGCTCCCTTTATCGAGGCGAATATATGTCGGAGTTGCGGATCGGCCGCATATTCCCGCGAAGGCATGCGCCAGTTGCGGATCCGATGGCGTAACGATGCGCAAGCCGGCAAGCGTACGCATCAGAGAAAGATCTTCGGTCGCATGGTGGGTCGGTCCGTCCGGTCCGTACGCGAAGCACGGCCCGACCCCTACGATTGTCACGGGGAGTTTATGGATGCAGATATCAAGCTTGACCTGTTCGAAACAACGCAATGTGATAAAACATGCAATGCTGTATACGAACGTCTTCTTACCTTCCGCGGCCAAGCCAGATGCGACGGAAATTATATTCTGCTCCGAGATACCCGCGTTCACGAAGCGTTCGGGGAATTCATTTCTCAGGGTGTCCAGAACCGGCGATCCGTAATCGTTGGAGATGAAAACGATGTCCTGTTCGGCGCGGGCCAACTCAATAACGCCCAGAATGAATGCCTCGCGCATTTGCATCGTGCTCAGGTCATTCATCATCTATCTCCAATTCGTTCCAAAGTTGCTCGATCTCCTGCTTGTCCCGGAGAGCTTTGACGTGCCAGATGGCCTGGTTTTCCATGAAAGAAACGCCTTTGCCTTTGACCGTTTCCGCGACAATTACCGACGGGCGTTTGGGGTCAGCGTCCCTGGCCCAGATAAGAGCGTTCCTGAGTTCGTCGAAATCGTGTCCGTTACAAGTTCGACTGCGCCACCCGAATGCTTCGAACTTCGGAGCCAGCGGTTCAAGGGAGGTAAACGCTTCAGTGCTCTCCAAAACGCCAAGGTGATTCCGATCGATAATCGCGGTCAGGTTTCCAAGCTCTCGCGAAGCGGCAAACAGAGCGGCTTCCCAAATTTCGCCTTCCGTGCATTCCGAATCGCCACAGAGGACAAAATGATGCCGGTCGATTCTGTCCATTCTTGCTGCCAGCGCCTGCCCGGCGCACAAGCCCAGTCCGTGCCCGAGCGCCCCGGTCGACCACTCGACTCCGGGAACACTGTGATTTGGATGGCCGCCGAGAAGATGCGTGCCGCTTCGATAATCGTTATCGAGCCACTCCTCCGGGAAATACCCCTGGTCGGC
>CAYWFP010000189.1:0-3937 GCA_964457365.1 uncultured Planctomycetaceae bacterium | reverse complement strand
ACATCCGGCTCTTCGGTTTATCTCACCACGCACGTGACGTGTAGAAGCTGTGGACAATCCTCGGTGTCGGAAGCGGGTAATGGTCGAGATAGGCCATAAAGCAGGCCCAAGCTTCGGCTCCCGAATTCCGCGTGATCACTAAAATCGGCCAGGCCACAGTCTTTACTTCTTCTTCGCTTCCTTTTCCAATTCCCTGGCCTTGTCAGCCAGAGGAAACCCGCGAAAGGTAGAATAAACTTTCATGAATGGATCCTCCGATTCGGGATTATCGCCTGTGTATCCGCTAGAATGGGTTGACTGCCAACAGCTACTTGCCTCTCGATCACCTACCCGTATTATCCCGGATAGTCGGGTTGTGTGTCAAGAGGCAAGAGCAGGCGCGTAGATAGACAGGCGCTCAGCCCCGTCTTCTGAGCCATCATCAGCCACATGACATGGAACCACAAACGCAACGGCTTGCGACTGTCTTCGAACACCGTTCCGACGGTAACCGAAGTCTGTCGGTGGCAACCTTGGCAATGCCACAACCCCCGACATGTGCGCCAAGCGTTCGTCTCGCCGCACCCCGGACAAACAAAACCCGCTGGCCATCGCACCCACGCCAAATATTCGGCGCAGTCTTCTTCCGTAGGAAACCACTCCAGAAAGTCCTCGAAATTTCGAGGATATGGAGATTCAGGCGTCGCTTTCATAGACAAAACACTACAGAGTGGGGGAACTTGAGTCAATCAGCTACCCAGGAAACACAATACACCAAGCGCAACAATGGTATGCCATTTGCGGGGGGGCAACAGAAAAAACTGCTAACAACCACGTCCCGCGCGCGCGGCTCGTTCGGTCTCTATTCGTTCACGATGCGTCCGTTTCTCGCTCAAGCTGTGCGCTCAGGAACGGGTGCGGGCGACCGTCCCAGGCGCCGCCGAGCGCCTCGGTCAAGAGCGGCCTCAGGAGCGTGGCCGGTTCGTCGGCGAGGCAGGAGAACTCGCGGATCGGGGCGTCGGGGAGCAGGGCGCGGGCCGCATCGGGGGAGACCTGCGCCGGCAGGTCGCGCTTGTTCAAGACGATCACCGCCGGCCGCCCTCGGCAGCGCGCGGCCGCCGCCTCGTCCTCGGCGGACAACGCGCGCGCGCGGTCAAGCACCAGCACCGTCGCCTCAGCCCGCGCCGCGGCGATGCCGGCGCGGTCCTGCGCGGCCTTCTCCAGCGCATCGCTTTCGTCGCGGAAACCGGCGGTATCCACCAGCGCGACGTCATAGCCGCCGATGTCGACGCGGGCGGCGACCGGGTCGCGGGTGGTGCCGGGGGCGGCGTGAACCAGCGCCCGTTGCTCGCCGGTCAGGCGGTTCAGGAGCGAACTTTTGCCCGCGTTGGGCTTACCCAGAATCGCGACCGTACGCGGCCGGAGTAGATTCTGCGCAAACACCAGGCGCGCGCGCAGATCGTCGATATCCCGGGTCTGGGCCAGCACCGGCGAGAGCGCTTCGCGGCAGGTCAGCAGCAACGCCGCCTGCGTCTCGGTTCGACATGACGGCAGGAGGGTATCCACCGCCGTCTGCACTGCGTTCGTCGCCGCCCACATTCCCGGCGCGGCATCGGTCTCGCGTGCGCCGCGCGCGATGAAATGATTCAGCAGCGCCAGCGCCGTCGCCGTACCGCCGTGGCCGGTCAGGATGCGGCGTCCAGCCACCGCCGCGAGCAGCACCTCGTCGAGCAAGCCGGTCTTGTCCCGCACCGTACCGCGCGCGACCGCGCCGGCAGGAAGCGGCTTGCCGACGATCTGGCGATCCACGGCAGCGAGTTCTGCCGGCGTTCCGGTCAGCCAGAGCGCGGCGATACCCCCGAGCCCCGGCGGCGTGGCCAAGTGCAGATCCATCGGCGAACTCTCCCCGTTTTCAGGGGATCAGTATAGAGATTTTGCCCGTATTTCCGAATCGAAAAGCGTTTTGACCGCAACCGCGGTCGTTTGTCTGGTTGAAAAAAAAGGATTCAGCGTGAAATCGCGACAGAAAATGTAGATAATCCTTTGAAATACATGAAGGTTATCAGCACAATACGAATTGCGCATGGGCAGGTTGTCAGGTCGTGGCCGGCACTTTCTCGGGCAAGCCGGTGACGATTTTGGAAAAAACGAATCCTGACCCGGTGCTAACAAGCTTCTGATTGGGTAACAGGTTAGCGAATTCTGCATCTGGCGCACGAAGAAAGTTGAGTCCGACATCTTGTTTTTACCTTGACGCCCCCATATCTGGTGCCTATAAATTTCGGCATACCAGTGGTAGTGGTAGGGGGCTGGAAATTCATTCTAAGTTGTTACGCTGCAAGTTGTAAGCGACTTCAATGAGGCTTTGGCTTATCCTCGCCGTTTGCCTCATTTATCTCGATTAAATTTGTGCCGAACCAGATTGCCAGGCAGGTGTATCAGGGCGAGAAAATACACTTATGCGCTGTCCGTACTGCAAGCAGGACCACGACAAGGTCATCGACACCCGTCCCAGCGAGGACGGGCATGTCACCCGGCGGCGGCGCGAGTGTCTGGCGTGCGGGCGCCGCTACACCACCCACGAGCGGCTCGAGGAGATTCCGCTCAAGGTGATCAAGAAGAACAGCACGCGCGTGCCGTTCGACCGCGCGCGCATTCTCTCGGGGATCGCCAAGGCGCTGGAGAAGCGGCCGGTGCATCCCGACCAAGCCGAGAGCATCGCCGACGAGATCGAGCGCGAGATTCTCGAGCAGCACGAACGCGAGGTGACCAGCACCGTCATCGGCGAGATGGTGATGGAGAAGCTGCGCCGGCTGGACAAGGTGGCGTACGTGCGCTTCGCCTCGGTGTACCGCGATTTCAAGACGGTGGAGGAGTTCCGCAAGGAGATCGACACCATCGATACCGACAGTCACGAATCGAACGGCGAAACGAGACCGGAACAAAGGGAAGCGACAAAGGGGGAGTGATGGGCAAGATAACATCCGTAGTCAAGCGCGACGGCCGGGTGATGCCGTTCGACCAGCAGAAGATCTCCGAGGCCATCTTCGCCGCCGCCCAAGCCGCCGGCGGCGAGGACCGGCACCTCGCGGAGGAACTCGCGGCGGTGGTCACGATGTTTCTGGAGAAGCATTACGACGAGAACCACGCGCCGGGCATCGAGGACATCCAGGACATGGTCGAGAAGGTGTTGATCGAGACCGGGCACGCCAAGACGGCCAAGGGCTATATCCTCTACCGCAACAAGCGCACCGAGGCCCGCAAGACGATGAAGGTCCGCAAGCAGACCGCCGGGGAGACCGACTCGACCGACATCCATCTCCTGGTCGACCCCGGGAGCCGCGCGGAGTACTTCGCCTGGAACAAGACGCGCATCGCCAAGGCGCTGGTCACCGAGGCGGAGCTTCCCGAGGAGGAGGCCGCCGAGATCGCCAGCGCGGTGGAGAAGCGCGTGTTGCAGTCGGGACTCCGGCGCATCTCGACGGCGCTGATCCGCGAGCTGGTGGACAACGAGCTCTTCGAGCGCGGCCATCAGAAGACGCTCGCCAAGCAGGCCATCATCGGCATGCCCAAGTACGACATCGAGCAGCTCATCTTCAGCAAGTCCAACGAGAACTCCAACATCTCGGCGAACAACCCCGAGGCGATCAACCTCGCCATCGCCGAGACGACGCTGAAGCAGTACGCCCTGCAGGAGGTCTTCACCGAGGACGTCGCCGACGCGCACCGCAACGGCCAGGTGCATCTGCACGACCTGGGCTACCCCACGCGCGTCTACTGCAGTTCGCACTCGCTGGAGTATCTCAAGAAGTTCGGCCTGCACCTGGAGAACCTCGACACCTCCAGCGCCCCGGCCAAGCACGCGCGCACCCTCACCGGGCATCTTAACACGTTTCTGGCGAGCATGCAGGCCTACTACGCCGGCGCCCTGGGCGTGGCCTATATCAACATCATGTAC
>CAYWFP010000188.1:0-3981 GCA_964457365.1 uncultured Planctomycetaceae bacterium | reverse complement strand
GGCCCGGAATATTATCGCTTTTTTGGCAGTAGGCTGGGAAGGTTGGAGCGGGCGGGGGGAATCGAACCCCCGTGTCCAGCTTGGAAGGCTGGAGCTTCAAAACGGCAACCCGCAAGACGCCAACACCTTACAGGATTCGCCAGAAAAAAGAGCGCTCCAGCAAGGCGACGAAACCGCGATTGACCGGGATTCGACGCACCCCGAAGACGCCGATTTGCGCCTCGTCTGCGAGCGGTGGGCCGACCTCCCGGAGCATATCCGCCTGGCCGTGGTGGCGCTGATCGAGGGGGGGCGGAAATGACCCCGCCGCGCGCTGACCTGATCCTCGACCTGAAACGCACCATCGACCACATGCGGGAGTTGCTGGCGGTCCGAGGGGAGAGTATCGAAGTTGCAATGGACACGATAGCGCTACTCAAAGAACGCATTGCCGATCTGGAGTATGACCTTGCCGCAGAGCGATCCGCCAACGGACGCCGGCAGGGGTTGCGCGTCGTGGGGAGGGGGGAGCAATGAGCAAGGTTATCCGCATGGACACCCCGGGGGGCTGTGGCAAGCACAAGCGGCGCTGCGAGGGAAAGACCGCCTCGGGAGCGCGCTGCAAACGGCAGGCCTTGCCCGGTGGCCGTTATTGCCACCACCACGAGCCAAGCCGGGCCGACGCGGTCAAGGAGGCTGCCCGCAAGGGGGGATCGGTTCCGCGCCGCCCGGAGCTGCCGCTTGCGGAGCCGCTGACTCCCGAATCCGCACGCGCCTGCCTGGCTGCCGTGGTGGAGCTCCTGCTATCCGGGGAGACGAGCGAGGGAATCGCGCGGACGTGCGCCTACTGCCTGTCGGTTGACGCGAAGCTGCGGGAAGTGGGGGAACTGGAGAAGCGTATCGAGATGCTGGAGGGCTTGGACAATGGCCGGACTACGGCAACGGCTTGAACGTCTGGAAGCGGAGCGCGGGGCGAACCGGCTTCCGCTGGCGCACCTGTCCGAAGACGAGCTGGACCGGATCATCGCAACCGGGATCGGACCGCCGCGCGGGCAGGAAACAGAGGAATATATCAATGACTTCCTCGCAATGAGCAACCGGAATATGAGCTGCGCCGCCTTCGCCCGGAAGTATCGACGGTTCGCCGACCCGGTCACCGTCAAGGTATTGACCCGGCAGAAGGTGGACGCCTCAGAGCTTGAACGATGGATGCAGGAGGGCACGCTATGACGAGGCTGCGGCAACGACTGGAGCGGCTGGAGCAAACGCAGAAAACCGGTCCGCGACCGACCGACGGCATGACCGAAGACGAGATCGACCGTCGCCTCGTGGAGTATTATTTCAGGCCAAAAGAATACGTTGCCGCGTACACCCGCGACGCCGCCGCTGTGCGAAATGGTGACATGGAGTTGCGTACTTTCGTGAAACGATACAAGCGCCATGCGCGCCCGGATACGCCTGCATGGCTTTTCGATTATGCACCCGAGGAAAGTTGACGCCAGAGGAAAGGCGTGATACAGTTTTCGCGGGGGCTAGGCTAGCTACCGAAAAGCGCGACTCCAGCGCGCCCGCCCTCGCATTTTTTCACTGGAGAAACCGCACACTGGAGAGCGGATCATGGCGAAGAAACCTACCGAACCGACAGGCGAGCAAGCACCGAACATCGACTATGAAAAGGTTGCCCGATGCTTATGCGAAAGGCTTCGCGGAGACGGTGCCCATGAAGATGCACGGCGAATCGAAGTTGTGTACAACGCGGAAGCGCTTCTAAACAATCTGAATCTTGCGGCTGTGTGCGAAAGCACATGCGAGACTTGCAAAGAGACACTTCAAATGCCGGATGCATTCGATCCGCGCGAACAAATGCAAGATTATCAAGAGGCTTACGGCAAGCGGATTGAGTGCGTGAATAGGGCGATTGATGAAGCCGGGACTCTGCGCGCTCTGCTTCCTGCCGATGCCCCCGTTCCGCGAGACATCACGTTCAATTCGGATTGTGTCAAACTGGCCAACGCCGCGCGTGAACTGGTCGCGTATGTTCGCGCGCTCTACAACGGCATGACTTTTCAGAGCGTGCTTGATGCTGTGTTCGATCCCGATCAAGAAAAGTTTGAAATCGAAAGGCTATATGCGATCACACGCCCTACCCAACCCCCGCCCGACTCCTCCGAGGAATCAAAGGAACGTGGACGGCGTGGACGCCCACAATACTATGATTCCAAGGAAGACCGCCAACTCTCGGAGCAGTGGGAATTGGCGCGAGAGGAAGGAAAGAGCAAGGAGGATTTCGCGGGAACAAAGGGCATAACTGTCCATGATCTAAACAAGGCAATTGACCGCCACAGGCAACACGAAAAGCGTCAATCGCATTCGGAATAATTCGACTCGGACAACTTTTTATTATTCCGAGACGAAATAATCCCTTTCGTAACCCCGCGTCATGCGGGGTTTTTTCGTGCCATGCGTTCGGAATAAATCCTCGGACAAATTCACCGGAATTATTCCGAGGCAATCCCCCCGTAGAATTGTCTGTGCTGACACGAAAGGGGACGCAATGGACGATCAATTGCTTACGGCAAAAGAACTCGCGGACAAACTTCAATGTAGCGTTGCGACTGTGCATCGACAGGCCGCGCATGGTTCGTTGCCGCTTCCTGTGCGCGTTGGCAAGCTGAAACGCTGGCGCTGGCCGGACGTTCTCGCCGCCCTCCGAGGCGACAAGGAGGGCGCGCGCAATGCATGACACAAAACGCACGCCCCCCCGCGACGATGCGGGAGGGCGCGGACAACACGTTCCGGGCGGAACATCTAAAATCATACCCGCCGCACCCGCCGGCGTCAACGCCGATCTGCCCCCCGGAATGGTGCATATCTCCCGCCCGCTTTCGCGCGTTATGGCCGACCTTCGCCGCAGGATGATTCTTAAAGAACTGGACCGCTTGCGCGATGCTGTGGCGCGGCTGCGGGAGGCCTGCGAGTGAGTCCGCTGGACCGCCTCCAATGGCTTGCCGCTGTCAACAGACACCCGGGCATGACGCCCGCCGGGCGCGCCGTGGCGATTGCCCTGGCCGTCCGCGCCAGAGAGGGGGAATGCTATCCAGGAGTAAGGCGGTTCGCCCTCGATTGCGGCATGACAGAACGGGGGGCGCGCGGCGGTGTCGAGACGTTGGAGAAAGCCGGATTCCTGACCGTGGATCGGCGCGCCGTGGGCGAACGGGCCGACCGGAAAACGAATCTCTACCGACTTCACGACCGGAACCACCATTCACCCCGTGAAGATGAAACGACCGGAACAGCGGTTCACCCCGTAGACCCCCACGACCGGAACCGCCGTTCCTGTAGAACAAGGAAGTAGAACAGGGGACTACACCCCCGCACCTCCGGCGCGGGGCGGATCGGCTTCGCCGGATGCCTCCAGGGGGAAGCGTTCCGGGAAGCCCGCGAACGGGGGCGACGCCTGGAAGGCGTGGATAGACTTACACCGCGACGCCGGGTTGCCCGAGCCTGTCCGCGCGGGGGCCGACCTGAAAGCCGGGAAGGAACTCGCGAAGCTGATCCCGGACCCGGCAGACCTCCGGCGGATTCTCGCCGCGTACCTCGCCGACGCCGACTACTTTCTCACAAAGCAGGGGCACGCGCTGCGCCTGTTGCCCGGACGCATCAACGCGTACCTCGAAGCCGACCCCGCAGAGAAGCCCCATTCGCCCGAATTCGTCGCCGATGTCGAGGCGATGGAGGAAGCCCTTGCCCGTGGGGAAATGCCCGAATGACCGGCCCGACCCTGAAAGACCGTGTGCTTGACGCCCTGCGCCGGGAGCGGTTCGCGCTTCTGTACGCCGACCTTGACGGGCAGAAGCCGTCGGGCGGCGCGTGGGTATCCTGCCGCTGCCCGTTCCACGAAGACAAGGCAAACTCCGCGCGATACAACCTCGAAGACGGCGCGCTCAAATGCTTCGCCGGTTGCAGGCCGGAGAACGGACGCGCGCAATTCTCGCCCTTCGA
>CAYWFP010000187.1:0-4016 GCA_964457365.1 uncultured Planctomycetaceae bacterium | reverse complement strand
GCCTGACCCCGAGACGGTTAAGCGTATTCGAAGTGACGGACTCGCCGAACGCCTCGGTGAGGGTTGCCTCCATATTGGCAATGTCGCTCCCGCTATTCAGAAGACTGTCGAGGTCGGCGCCGAGCCACGCTACCCACTGAAAGAAGGCTTTCGCTTTTGCATGGCCATCCTCATGCCAGCGGTCGGCAAAGTTCTCGCCTTTGTCATCGGGGTCGCCCGGATTGTGGGGGTTGATGGGGTTCGGGATATACCACTTGTCGCCCACGCGCCGAATAAGCTGCATCTGGGCCACATCTTCGGCCAGAACGCGAGCGGTCACACGATCATCCGAGAGCGCGGCGTGATGAGCAAGAGTCTCGACGATGTGCCGCAAAACCTCGCGTGTTGTCTGGTAGCGCGTGGACTGTCCCGCATACAGGCGGGCTGCCAAGGTGGTGATGATCATCGAAATGGGCTTGTGCTTCTCATCGCGACGCCGATTGAATCGGATGTCGCGGTGACGCTTCATGATCTGAATCGCCCGTTGAAGCGGCGTGCGTACAAGCGCGTCCGGAATTTGCTCGGCCCGATTGTAGGGGAAGTTCTTGCGCTGCCCGAAGGATTCGAAGAGTAACTCCTTCTGCCGGATGTTGTCCGCCTGCTCGTATCCAGGCTGGCAGATGTCCTCAAACCAAGCCGCGTAACCGATGGGATTGCTGGATCGCCAATCGTGTTCGGGCGGTTCGGTATCATCATCCCTGTTGGTAATCGCGACGGTCGATTGGATGTATCTGCGGGTTGCCGCCGATTGAATGTAATTTGCCTGAATGATACGGTTGCCAGTGTCCTCATCCGGCAGGCAGGGGAGAATGTCGACATGGAACCCGATCCCCTCGCTGTCGGGAGCGTAATTCAACGCCCAGCAACGCCGACTGTTCTTCGGAGCATCCATGCCGTTCTGCTTCGCGTATCCTTTCACCTCATCACCAACTTCGTTCTTGAGGTTTTCGGGCTCGTCGCGATCCTTGGAGCGGTTCAGCTGACAAACGATATCGAGGTCGAAGCCACACTCCTTGCCCCCTTTGAGCGGACGGATGACGGTGCCGAGCCGGAATGATCCCTGCATGTAGATGTAGGGCGGCGGGGTGGTCCGGGGATAATCGCCGTCCTCCAGATGGCCTTTGATCGCGTCGAATCGATCCATGGCCTCCTTGTATTTATGGGGCGGGATATCCAACTCGATTGCGACTTGGTTCAGCACGTCATTGAGTACTTCTTCCCGGACAAGCATCAGGCGTCTCCATTCGGCACGTTGACATCAAGGGCCGGAAGGAATCCGCCCGAATCGTTGTTTTGATCCCACAGGCGAAGCGGCATGTGAGCCTTCGGCTGGATAGTGCGCCCCATCTCTACGCAAACCGACACCGGGGCGGCGGGAAAAACGTTCAGCATCGTTCCGGCAGGATATTGATCCTTGATCTCGTCAAACAGCGGACGGATCAGATTGCGGAATTGCTCAAGCTGCCGGGCCGACTTGAGGTAGTCATTGTTCGGGTCGGGCACGGTCACCCGCCAAATTGAGGCATCATTCCCGATCTTGCCGAAGATGCGGTCATCGGCAATTCGCGCACTGAGATCCAGGACAAGCGCAGGCTCTCCCTTGGTCTGCTGGGGACGCACAATTCCGTAGTCAAAGCCATCGGGATGGTCTTGCCATGCCCAACTGGGCGGTTGCGGCTCGCGATGGCGCTGGTACACATCGGCCGCGCTGATATCCCGCAGCAAACAGCCCAAGAGAACAAGTAATGGTTGAGGGGCAATGGCAAATATCGACAGGTGCCGCAAACGGCCATTCGAATGCGGGGGTATGATCCGCTCCCGAATTATCGACCGCAGGTGCTCCTGCTCCTGCGTCCAGAATTCATCGATTGAATCCGTAAGCTGGCAGTTGCTGCGTCCCATTTCAAACGGATAGGGAGAGGCCGGCCACCGGCCGTTGCAGAGTATCGCCGATTCGGCATCGGAGAAGCTGACCGTGGGATAGTAGTCGCCGATGCGGGCCGTATAGATCAGGACATCTGTCTTTCGGTCCCACTGGATATCTGTGACGGTCTCGATGCGATGTTCGTGCTCGAATTTCATCGCCCGGAGAATATCCGGCGAATGATTATCCAAACCTTCGTGATCAATAAGGTGGTGGTGGTCGTAGCACATTAACATCAGATTGCTGAACTTCTTCGCAAGCTTAGGAGACAACACCGGGTCGCCTCTCGGCCCGTCAGGGCTGTCCGAGATGATATGGGCGATGTTGGAGCGATTCATCTTCGCGAGCGACAAGTCATCCCGAAACAGCGGCTTGTTGCAGCCGGTGTATTCACACCGTCCACCAGCGGCAACCCACAACTGAAGCCTGACTTTCTCTGGAATACTTGTCGTGGACATCACTTCTCCGCTATTCGGATTCCGTCGCCTCTTCCATCACCGCCAGATACTTCTCCAGCGCCTCATGCACCCGCAGTTGGACAAAACTCCGGAACGCGTCAGGCTTCTCCGTCCTGTCGCTTTCGGCGAGGGCGTTGTAATAATCGACGCGGCGGTTGTTTTCGCTGCGGATGATGGTAAGCGGATAGCCATACTTCAACAGGTGTAGATTCATCGCCAGGCGACAGGTGCGGCCGTTGCCGTCCACGAACGGGTGTATCTGGCTGAGGCGAAGGTGCAGGTCGGCGGCGGTGTGAACGACATGCATGGCCTCCGCCTGTCCGGCGAACCATGCGAAAAGCTCTTCCATCAGCGCGTGAACCTTCATGGGATTTGGCGGCACGTGCCGCGAGCCGGAGATGCGCACCGGGACGTCGCGGTAGCGACCGGCATAGGTATCATTGATGCCGCGCAGCACAAGGTCGTGGAGATCCAGCAGCGCCCGCTCGTTCATCGGCGTCCGCTCAGCAACCATCTCCTTGAGCCGCGCCAAGGCCTTCTGGTGGTTGGTCGCCTCCAGATGATCCTTGAGGGGTTTCCCGGAAACGGTGATTCCCTTGCTGAGAACCAGCTCGGTCTCCGCAAGGGTCAGCGTGTTGCCCTCGATGGCGTTCGACTCGTAGATGTATTCCGTCTCCTCGGCCTGGAACACCGAGGCCAGAGCCTTCGCCTTCTCCGGCGGAAGCGGACGCAGATCGTCCAGCCGTTTCTTCAGTGCGTCGATCTTCTCGATCATAATCCGAGCTCCTTCAGATGGCCCGCAAGCTCCTTCTCCACCCCGGCAAGTTCCTTCTCAATGGCCGCGATCTCCTTCTTGACGGCGGGAATGTCCACTTCCGGCTCCGGCTCAAAGGTGTCCACGTAGCGGGGAATGTTGAGATTGAATTCGTTCTCGGTGATCTCATCCAGCGTTGCGGGATAGGCGTATTTGTCCACCTGCTTGAATGCGTCGAAGGTCGAGACGATCTTGTCAATATCCTGCGGGCGGAGGATGTTCTGGTTCTTGCCATCCTCGAATTCCCGGCTGGCGTCGATGAAGAGTACATGCTTGTCACGGTGGGACCGGGCCTGCTTCCACGGTTTGCGGGCCTTGCTGTAGATGACGATGGCGGCCGGAATGCCGGTGCCGAAGAAGAGGTTGGCGGGGAGGCCGATTACCGCTTCGAGAAGATTGTCCTCGATCATCTTCTGGCGAATCTTGCCTTCGGCGCCGCCCCGGAAGAGAACACCGTGAGGCACGATGACGCCGACTCGCCCCTCGTCTTCGAGGGCGGTCTCGATCATGTGGCTGATGAACGCGTAATCGCCCTTGCTCTTGGGCGGGATGCCGCGCCAGAAGCGGTTGTAGGGGTCGTTCTCCGCATAGTCGTGCCCCCATTTATCGAGCGAAAAGGGCGGATTGGCGACCACCACGTTGAACTTGAGCAGACGGTTACCTTCGACCAGATGCGGGCTGGTGATGGTATTGCACCATTCCACACGGGCATTATCCATCTCGTGAAGGAACATGTTCATGCGGCAGAGCGCCCACGTGCTGCCGTTGGATTCCTGGCCGA
>CAYWFP010000186.1:0-4026 GCA_964457365.1 uncultured Planctomycetaceae bacterium | reverse complement strand
GGCAGAGCACCGGTTTCCAAAACCGGCGGTTGGGGGTTCAAGTCCCTCCGCCCCTGCCAGTATTGGCGACTGGCCGACATAGGGAAGGGTTGCGCTTGTACAAGAAGGGACAGGGAACGATCTCGCGCATCGCCGTCTCGGTTCTGGGCGTACTCATCGGCGCCTACGCCGGAACGTCGTGGTACTACAACTACGCCGGCGGCGACATGAAGAACCCGACGGCGCTGATCGGCGCGGTGGTCCTGCTGCTCGGAATCGGCGGTTGGTCGATCTATATCGCCTTCTTCCGCTCCGACACCAGCGATTACCTGATCGACATGGACACGGAGTTGCGCAAGGTGGTCTGGCCGGCGGTGGTGCCGCTCTTCGATCCGAAGACGGAGGCCTGGGGCTCGACCTACGTGGTGATCGTCTGCACGCTCATCATGGCCGCCTACATCGGCCTGGTGGACAAGGTGCTCGAAACCGTGGTGGCGCGTTACCTCCTGGGCTGGCTGCTGACCGCTTGAGGTCCGGGCGAGGAAGGATGGCAATGGCATCGGAAGAAACGGAAGTCGAAGAAACGGGAACCCGGGAGACCTGGTACACGCTGAAGGTCCAGCCCGAGCGCGAGGAGAAGATCCGCGACCTGCTGATGGAGCGCATCCGCAACAAGGGGCTGACCGACCAGATGCGGCAGATCCTCATCCCGACCGAGAGCGTGCAGGAGATCCGCGGCGGCAAGAAGCGCATCATCCAGCAGAAGACGTACCCCGGCTACCTCTTCGCCGAGATGGACCTGACCGACGAATCCTGGTACGTCATCACCGAGACCGCGGGCATCAGCGGCTTCGTCAGCGCCAATCCGCGCGAGCCGGTGCCGCTGCCCGACGACGAGATCAACCGCATCCTCCAGAGCATGCGCGACGACAAGGAGAAGCCCAAGCCGAAGGTCGAGTTCGAGCCGGGCGAGAACGTCCGCATCAAGGAAGGCCCGTTCGAGAACTACGAGGGACAGGTCGAGGAGGTCTACGCCGAGAAGGGCACGCTCAAGGTCAACGTCTTCATCTTCGGCCGCTCGACCCCGGTGGAGCTGGAGTTCTTCCAGGTGGAGAAATCCTGAGCAGGAACCGCGCCCGGCCCCGACGGCGGCGCCGAGACGCGCGGGATTATTTTGTGTGGCTGCTTCATTACATAGATGGTGTGCAAGGCAACGTTATCAACACACGGAGCAACTAGATGGCCAAGCAAGGCAAAGAGATCACGGGCGTCATCAAGCTCCAGGTTCCCGGCGGGAAAGCCACCCCCGCGCCGCCCGTGGGCCCGGCCCTGGGCCAGCACGGCGTGCCGGTGGGGGATTTCGTGCAGGCGTTCAACGCCAAGACGGCGGAGTTGAACGGCACGATCGTGCCGGTGGAGCTGACGGTCTACAGCGACCGCAGCTTCGACTTCATCGTCAAAAGCCCGCCCGCGGCGGTGCTGCTGAAGAAGGCCGCGGGGATCGCCAGCGGCTCGGGCGAGCCCAACCGCAACAAGGTGGGCAAGGTCACCCAGCAGCAACTGGCCGAGATCGCGGAGACGAAAAAGGCGGACCTGAACGCGCGTGACGTCGATCACGCCAAGCGGATCATCGCCGGCACGGCACGCAGCATGGGCCTGGACGTCGTCGACTGAGCGCCGGCGAAGGAGCGAGTATGGCAACGGACCACGGTAAACGTTACAACGCGGCGGTCAAGGATCTCGACCGCAAGACGCCGCGCCCGGTGGAGGAAGCGGTGACGCAGATCAAGGAACGCGCCACCGCCAAGTTCGACGAGACGGTGGAACTGTCGCTGAAGCTGAACATCGACACCAAGCAGTCGGACCAGCTCGTCCGCGGCAGCTTCTCGCTCCCGCACGGCACCGGCAAGAGCGTGCGGGTGATCGCCTTCGTCGAGGGCGAGGAGGCCGAGGCCGCCAAGAGCGCCGGCGCCATCGAGGTCGGCGGCGAGGACCTGGCGAAGAAGATCCAGGACGGCTGGATGGACTTCGACGTCGCCGTCGCCCACCCGTCGATGATGCGTTTCGTCGGGCGTCTGGGCAAGGTGCTCGGCCCCAAGGGGCTGATGCCCTCGCCCAAGAGCGGCACGGTCACCGACAAGGTCGGCCAGGCGGTGCAGGAGTTCTCCGCGGGCAAGATCGAGTTCCGCAACGACAAGGAGGGCAACCTCCACCTCATCGTCGGCAAGGCGAGCTTCGAGGCGGAGAAGCTGGCGGAGAACATCCGCGCGGCGATCCGCTTCGTCGAGTCGATCCGGCCGCAGGCGGTGAAGGGCGACTACATCCAGTGCATCTCGGTCGCCACGACCATGGGGCCGGGACTGCGGATCGCAGTGTAAGATAACGCAACCGCGTCGCCGTTGTGGGGCGGAGCGGAGGAAAGGAACCGAGCAATGCCGAATCTCATCAACGAACTGCTCGTGCGCGAGTACAAGGATCGCTATCAGGAGAGTCTCGGCGTCGTGGCGGTCGGTTACCCGGGCATGGACGCCAACGCGATCAACCGGTTTCGCGACCGGCTGGCGGAGAACGACATCGCGATGCAGGTGATCAAAAACCGCATCGCGAAGCTGGCTTTCGAGGAGATGGGCTATCCCGACATCATGCCCATCTGCGCGGGCCAGACCGCGCTCGCCACCGGCGAGGACCCGATCGCGGTGGCGCGGTTCATGGTCGAGTACGCCAAGAAGGACGACCACCTCAAGATCCACGGGGCCATGGTCGAGAACACCCTCTTCGACGGCCCGGCCACGGTGGAGCTCTCCAAGAGCCCGACCAAGGACGAACTGAAGTCGATCATCTCCGGCCAGGCGCTCAGCCCCGGCGCCAAGCTCGTCGGCGCGCTCATGGGCCCGGCGGGGACGATCGCCGGCCAGCTCAAGAAACGCATCGAGGACATGGAAGAACGGGAAAAAGGCGCCGCCTGAGGCGCCGGCATTCATTTCACGAAGACGACGATCCGCACGGCGGATCCTGGACGGAGACAAGCAATGACTGCGGAAGCGGAAACCAAGGAATTCTCGGCCGAGACCAAGGAACTCGGCGACAAGATCGTGGGCCTGAGCCTGCTGCAGGCGAAAGAGCTTAGCGACTACCTCAAGGACGTCCACGGCATCGAGCCGGCCTCGGGCGGCGCGGTGATGATGGCCCCGGCCGCCGGCGGCGGCGAGGCGGCCGAGGACACCGGCCCGAGCACGGTGGACGTGGTCCTGACCGCCCCGGGCGGCAGCAAGATCCAGGTCATCAAGGCCGTCCGCGAGATCACCGGCCTGGGCCTGAAGGAAGCCAAGGCGCTCGTCGACAGCGCGCCGGCCCCGATCAAGGAAGGCGTCGAAGTCGAAGACGGCGAGAAGATCAAGACCCAGCTCGAGGAAGCCGGCGCCACGGTCGAGCTCAAGTAACCATCCCGGACATCCGGCCGCCGACGGCGGCGGCCGGATGCGCCGCGGACGGCGCCCCTCGCCGGCGCGCGCGCCGGCGAACACGTCAAGCCCCGGAGACGCGAGGACCGAAACGGCATGGACACCACCCGCTATTACGGCAAGGCCTTCCAGACCCTTCCCCTGTACGACCTGATGGAGACGCAGCGGAAATTCTACACCGAGTTTCTCCAGCGCGACGTCCCCGGAAGCGAGCGCGAGAACGAAGGCATCGAAACGGTCTTCCGCGAGGTCTTCCCCATCGAGAGCTACGACGGCTCGGTCAGCCTGGAATATCTCGAGTACCAGCTCGGCGAACCGCGCCACACGCCCGAGGAGTGCCGGGCGCTCAGGCTGACCTACGCGGCGCCGCTGAAGATCAAGGTCCGCCTCAACCGCACCGAGCCGGTGGAGGAGTGGGTCTACCTCGGCGACATCCCGCTGATGATCGGCGGGGGCGAGTTCATCATCAACGGCGCAGAACGGGTCATCGTCACGCAGATCCAGCGCTCGCCGGGCGTGGACTTCTCCGTCGAGACGCACACCTCCGGCAAGCGGCTCCACGGCTGCCGCATCATCCCCGAGCGCG
>CAYWFP010000185.1:0-4048 GCA_964457365.1 uncultured Planctomycetaceae bacterium | reverse complement strand
CCCCCGAACAGTGCGAGGGCACCAAAGAGATCGACGTGCGCAGCGATCTGTATTCCCTGGGCGCCACGGCCTACCAGATGCTCACCGGGCGTCCGCCCTTCCCCGGCCCCACGGCCAGCGCTTACCACAAACAACACCTCGACGAAATCCCCGAGCCCGTCTGCGAGATCAATCCCGAGATCCCGCAAAATCTCAGCCAGGTTATCGACCGGTTGTTGGCCAAGAACCCCGCCGACCGCCACCAGACCCCGGCGGATCTGATCGAGGACCTCAACCGCGTCGAACGCGGGGAAGTGCCGCTGAAGCTGCACAAGCCCAAGAAAGCCCGTCAGCACAAGCCCATCCACACGATCCTGGCGGTGGCCGCGGCGGTCGTGATCGTGCTGGGCATCGTCGGCGGCTGGATATTCATGCAGGGGCAAAACGTGCGGGGCAATATCGAAGAGCAGGTCTCCCAGGCCCAGTACCTCCAGCAGCAAGGTGAGCTGGACCAGGCCATTGCGTCCTTGGACGCCCTGATCGCGGAGTACAATGCCACCCACCCGGAGCTCCTCAGCGAGGCCGATGCCCTGCGCGAAGACCTGCGCAACGAACGCCTGGCCAAGCAAAAGGCCGAGGAAGAGCGCCGCGAACGCCTGCGCCAGGAGCGTCTGGCCAAGCAGCAAGCCCTCGTCCAGGAAGCCGATGACCTGACCACCCAGGAAGAGCACGAAGCCGCCATCAACAAGCTCCAGGAAGCCCTCGCCCTTGGTGAGACGCCCGAGCTCCAGGCCAAGCTCGCCCAGGCCCGCGAACAGCGCGGTCGCCAGCTCGAGAGCGATGGGGACGAGGCCCTGGTCTCCGGGGATCACGCCACGGCCCTCAATCGCTACCAGTCCGCCCTCGCCTACACCGACACCGAGGCCCTGCGCAATAAGATTGCCACCGCCAAAAAGGAGAAACAGGCCGCCGCCGACGCCAAGGCCAAAGAGGCCGAGCGCCGTCGCCACTACCTCGCGGCCCTCAGCTCCGCCGAAGACGCCGTGGCCGACGCCGGGCGCCTGGACGTGGCCAAGACCCAGGCCGCGAAGGCCCTGTCCCTGGCCACGGGCGGCGTCGAGCTGGACCAGGCCCGGCAGCTTCTGCGCCGCGCCCAGGCCGGCATCCGCCTGCGTGATTTCCAGGCCGCGCTGCGCCAGGCGGAAGTGCTGGCCACCGACGAAGACACTCTGGACGAAGCGCGGGCGGCGGCCGCCCGCGCCCGCGACCTGGCGGACAGCAGCGCCGAAGACGCCCGGGCCAAGGCCATCCAGGACCAGGTTCGCGCGGCGCTGGCCAAGCGCCGTCCCTGGCTCGCCGTGGTGGACTTCGACCTCGGGGAGAACGTCACGGCCAAGGTCACGGGTCGGGCCGTGGCCATTCTGCTGGAGCAGGAGATGACCGCCCGCTATCGCCTGGTCAGCCGCAACCAGATCGCGCGGGCCTTGAAGGAGCTGAAGTTCAGCGTCACCGATCTGGCGGATCCCGAGAAGGCCAAGGCGTTTGGTAAGTTCGTCAGCGCCGAATACCTGGCGACGGGCGAAGTCATCCAACTCGCCAAGCAGCTCAGCGTCAACGCCGTGGTCATGGCCGTGGAGACCGGTGAGATCATGCACCGGGGCAAGGTGCATACGACCCGCGAAGAGGAACTCCCCGGACTTTTCCCCGAGCTGGCCAAGATTCTGGCCATGACCGACGCCGAGCGCGAGGCCTACTACCGGGAGAAGCGCGACTATCCCCGCCACCTGGCCGCGGGCCGCGCCGAGTTGGAGAAGCGAAACTACCAGGCGGCGGTGCTGGCCCTGGAGAAGGCCGTGGCGGCCAAGGCGACCCGCGAGGCGGAGAACCTGCTTCAGGAAGCCCAGGCGAAGCTGGCCGAGCAGCGTCTTTTGGAAGAGCGTCGGACGGCGTACGAGACGGCCATGGCGGCGGCGCGCAAGCTCTTGGCTGAAAGTCGTTGGACCGAGGCCCAGGCGGCGGCGGGCAAGGCCCTTGGGGTGGCGGGGTACACCGACGATGCCGCGGCGCGGGCTTTGGTCAGTCAGGCGCGGGCGGGGGACTTTGCCGCGCAGGCGGGCGCGGCGGCGGCGCGAGAGGACTGGGAGCAGTGCCACGAGCTTGCCGAGGCCGCCCTGGCGCTGGTCGCGGAGCACACCCTGGCCCAGCGCCTGCGTACCGAGGCGGACGAGCACCTGACGCCGCGCTTGACGATCACGGCCCACAGCGGTGGCAATGACTTGCGCGGGGCCGCGGTGAACGTTGACGGTCGTGCTCGTGGCGCGACGCCCTTGACCATCGAGCTGACCAAGGGCGAGGTGTACCAGATCGAGCTGACCCACGGCCCCATCGGGAAGACGCACTACCAGCCTTATACCACGACCTACCGGGTGACGCGGAACGGTCCCCAGGAATTGCGTGCGGATCTGGAGGAGGCCCATGGTCCAGCGCCGGGTCAGGGCTGGGAGATCCCGGACCTGGGGATGGAATTCGTATGGGTGGCGCCCGGTAGTTTTCGCATGGGTTCGACGGCTGGTGATGATGACGAGAAACCGGTGCATACGGTACGTTTGACGCGGGGGTATTGGCTTGGGAAGTACGAGGTGACCATTGGTGAGTTTCGCGAGTTTCTTCAGGCCACAAGAGAAGACGATGGGGTTGATTTTGCGGATGAGGATTGTCCGTTGCGCCAAGGAACCTATGCGTTGGCAGGAAACGAGTTCTCTCAGAGCGCGGAGCAGCCGATGGTGGAGCTTGATTGGGATGCAGCCATGCGGTTTTGTCAGTGGTTGACGGCGCGTGAGCGCGCGGCGGGTCGTTTGCCTGTGGGCTACGAGTATCGCTTACCGACGGAGGCGGAGTGGGAGTACGCGGCCCGCGGCGGGGCCGAGGGTCGCGGCTATACGTACTCTGGTTCCAACGACCTCGCCGCCGTGGCGTGGTACTACAGCAACAGCGGGAAGAGGACGCACGAGGTTGGCGGCAAGCGCGCGAACGAGCTTGGCATCCATGACATGTCTGGCAATGTCTGGGAATGGTGTTACGACTGGTATGGCGATTATCGCGCGGGTACCGAAACGGACCCGACAGGGCCTACGACGGGCACGGGCCGCGTGCTACGCGGCGGCAGTTGGCGCCACTACGCGCAGCACTGCCGCGCCGCGGATCGCCACTACTACAACCCGGACTACGGCAACAACGACGGCGGCTTCCGCGTCGCCGGGGCGCCCGCGGTTCATTGAGGGCATTCGGTGCTCTCCCTTGAGCCAAGGCGAAGCCGCCAGAAGCGCCGCCCGGCGAGGCGTCCGGCGGAGCCGGCGCCGGAGCAGGGCGACGCGTAAGCGGCGAGCTTCGGGGGTGTGGGGGCGGAGCCCCCGCCGGATTTAAATTCGCATTTCAGGGAATCATGGAATACCGCATATTTACAATCCCGATCAATGATGACGGCAGCGCCGCGGCGGAGCTGAACCAGTTTCTCGGCAGTCGCCGGGTCTTGAGCGTCAGTCGCGAGCTGGTGAATCAGCCGCAGGGCGCCTGCTGGACCTTCTGCGTGGAATACCTGGGCGGCAATCCCCGCACGAAGGGTCGTAGCCGTCGTCAGCGGGTGGATTACAAGGAGGTCCTGGACGATGCGACTTTCCAGGTCTTTGCCCGCATGCGCCGCAAGCGCAAGGAGCTGGCCCAGGCCGAGGGCATCCCAGCCTACGCCATCTGCACCGACGCCCAACTGGCGGCGATGGCGCAACTGGACGAACTGAGTGTGGCGACCATGAAAACCGTGGACGGCATCGGCGAGGCAAAGGCGGAGAAGTACGGCACCGCCCTGGTGGCGGCCGGCAAGGGTGCCGACGTTCAGGAAAAGGCAGACCAGCCGGAGGCGACACCATGAAGCGTGTGGGCCATCTCTACGAACAGATCGCCGAGCCGGAGAATCTGCGCCTGGCCTTCTGGAAGGCACAGAAGGGCAAGGCACAGCGGCCCGAGGTCGTGGCCTTCCGCGCCAACTTGAGCGAAGAACTGGCGGACCTGCGCT
>CAYWFP010000184.1:0-4054 GCA_964457365.1 uncultured Planctomycetaceae bacterium | reverse complement strand
CTCCTTCCGGGGCGTCGTCGACTGGCTCGCCGGCTTGCAGGACACGCGCGAAGCCGAGGAGGAATCGCCCGCGGCCGAAAGCGACGACGACATCGTGCAACTGATGACCATGCACAAGGCCAAGGGGTTGGACTTCCTCGTCGTGGCGCTGGCGTTTCTGACCGGCAAGAACGCGTTCAAGAGCGCCTACGGCTTCGACCCGGCGAGCGGCACTCTGGAGGCCGATTTCGGTCCCGGCCGCCGGACGCTGGGGTGGGAGACGTTCGCCGCGTCCATGGCCGACCGCGACGCGCACGAAGCGCGGCGCCTGCTGTACGTCGCCATGACCCGCGCGCGCGACCGGCTGATCCTGCCGCTGGGCTGGACCGCCCCGCGCGTCCAGGGCGGTTTGCACGATCACCTCGACGCGCTGTGGAATGCCGAGGACGGCGCGCCGCATCCATCGTGTGAGCTCTTCACGCTCGAATCGCTCCCGGATTGGGACCGTACGCCGCCGCCGGCGATCAAACGCGAATTGCCGTCCTCTACCCTCTCTCCGGCCGCGAAAGCGTTGCGGGACGAGCGCGCGGCGTGGGAGCGCGACCGACGCCGGCGACTCGATGAACTTGCCCGGGGCGAGGAGATTCTCACCGCCACGCGGGCGGTGGCGGAGCACGAGACATGCGAACCGCTGCCGTCTGTCGAACGGGATCCCGACGAGACGAAGGCCGCCGACCGGGCGCGGCGTTTCGGCACGCTGGTGCACGCGGCGCTGGAGACCATCGACTTCGCCCGCCCCGAAGACGCCGACGCGCGCTGCCAAGCCCTGGCCGTCGAGTACGGCCTCGCCGCGAACGACGCGGAAGAGGCGGCCGCGCTGGTGCGCACCGCGCTTGCTCACCCGCTTCTGCGAGACGCGGCAAGGCATTACCGCGAGGTGCCGTTCTGCGTCGATATGGGCGGGACGCTTCTCGAGGGCTATATCGACCTGGTCGTGCTCCGCGATGACGGCGCGGTGGTGGTCGACTACAAGACCAACCGCATCGCCGTCGAGGAAGCGCCGGCGACGGCCCACCATTACCGCCCGCAGGCGCTCGTGTACGCCAAGGCGCTCTCGGCGGTGCTCGACAAGCCGGTGCAGGAGGTGGCGTTCTTCTTCCTCCGCCCCGGCGTGGTGGAATCGATCGGAGTCGACACGGCGTTCCTCGCCGAACCGCTCTCCACCTAGCCGCCCGCCGCGCCAGCCCCCCTTGCTTACGCTCCCCTAACATCCGGAATGGCAAGACGATACCTTACGAGCGGAATTGACGTCGAAGCGTTGACGGCGCCATTGCGGCTTGGTAATGTGAGCATGAACGAGCAGTGCTTGAAAAGGACGCGGGCGGATGATCGCCATGGACCAAGAGCAGCGGATCGCCAAACTCGAAGCCGAGGTGGAGACGCTGAAGCGGCAAAAGAAGAGCGACGGGCGGCCGTTTCTGGCCATTCCGCTGCTTGTCATCTCTGCCGTGGTCGCAATCATTGTCGTCTATGTGATGCTCTGGGTGATTCCTCGTTTCGATGCGCTCTTCAAAGACATGAATATCGCCCTGCCGACTCTCACCATACTCGTTTTTGCCTATCGCATGGCTGTCAGCGCGCTGGTCACCGCGCTCGCGTTCACGGCAATCGTTCTCAGCAGCCTTGTCTGCCGCTGGCGCGAATACGCCGGAGTGCTATTGGGAGCGATCACGCTTATCACGTTTATCCAGGTTTTCATTATCCTCCTGATCATGGCCGCCCTGTTTCAGCCATTCGTCGCTATACTACTCGGCACGTAACCGTATGAACAACCACCGCACCTTCTGGAGACAAACATGCCTCATCGGGTCGTAACGGTCATCCTCGGCGGCGGCAAGGGAACGCGCCTGTTTCCCCTGACCAAGGAGCGCGCCAAGCCTGCGGTGCCCATCGCCGGGAAGTTCCGTCTCATCGACATCCCCATCAGCAACTGCATCAACAGCGGCCTGCGGTCGATCTTCGTGCTGACGATGTACCAGTCGGCCTCGCTCAATTCGCACATCGCCCACGCCTACCGCTTCGACCGATTCAGTCGCGGCTTCGTCGAGATTCTGGCCGCGCAGCAGACGGCCAAGGGCGGAACGTGGTTCCAGGGCACCGCCGACGCGGTGCGCCAGGCGTGGCCGCACCTCACCGACAACGACTTCGACGACGTGTTGATGCTCTCGGGCGATCACCTCTACAAGATGGACTATCGCGATTTTCTCCGGGTCCACCGCGAGTCCGAGGCAGAGTTTTCCATCGCCGTCCAGCCGGTGACGCGACAGGAAGCGCCGGAGCTGGGCCTGCTGAAGATCGACGAGACCGGCCGCATCGTCCAGTTCGCGGAGAAACCCAAGACCGACGCGGAGCTCGACGCCATGGCCGTCGACACCACCGTCTTCGGCCTCTCGCCCGAGGAGGCGCGGCGCAAGCCGTTTTTGGCAAGCATGGGTATCTACCTGGCGAAAACCAAGCCGCTCTACGAGATGCTCATGCGCGACCCGGCGCAGACGGATTTCGGCAAGGACATCATCCCCGAGGCCATTCGCAACCGCCCGGTCCAGGCCTTCTGCTTCAAGGGCTACTGGGCCGATATCGGAACCGTCAATGCCTTCTACGAAGCGAACATGGACCTGGTCAGTTCCGAGCCGGAGTTCGACCTTTTCGACCCGCACATGCCGCTCTACACCAACGCGCGGTACCTCCCCGGCGTGAAGCTCGTACGCGCCTCGGTGGAAGGCTCGCTCCTCTCCGACGGCACCGTGGTCGAGGGGGCGATGGTGCGCGACTCGATCCTGGGGCTGCGCACCTACGTCCGCCCGGGCGCGACCATCGAGAACACCTATGTCATGGGCGCGGACTACTTCGAACACGACGAGGAGGCTCCCGCGCCCATCCCGCTCGGCGTCGGCGAGGGGGCGTATATCCGCAAGGCCATCATCGACAAGAACACCCGTATCGGGCGCGGGGTGCAACTGGTCAACCGCGAGAAGCACCAGAAATACGACGACCCCGAGGAGCGCTTCTACGTCCGCGACGGCATCATCATCGTGCCGAAGAAGGCGGTCATCCCCGAGGGACTGGTCTTTTAGCGTTTCGGCGTCGGCAACGTCGATACGCATATCCGTCCGCGCCGGCGGGCAGCCGTCGACGAGCGTCTCTGTCTTGCGATGAAAGGATAATCATGAACGAGCACGCCGGCGAACCGAAGACCAGCGGCATGGCCATCGGCTCCCTGATCTGCAGCATCCTCGGCTTCACCTGCCTGGTTCCGGGCCCGGTCGGCATCGTCCTCGGCTTCATGGCGATGAGCCGCATCAAGAAGAGCGGCGGCGAACTCGGCGGCCACGGCCTGGCCCTGGCGGGCACCATCCTCGGCTTCGCCGGCACGGCCTTCGCCACCGTGGTTTACGGCCTCGTCATCGCCATCACGGTGCCCAGTCTGGCCAACGCCCGCAACGCCGCCATGATGACCAGCAGCAAGGCCAACATGAAGCAGATCGGTCTGGCCATGCTTCAGTACGAGACCGAGAACAGGCGCAAGCCCGCGTCGCTGGAGGAACTGTACGAGACCGACCTGCTGCCGGATCCGCAGGTCTTCCGCATCAAGGGCAAGGAGAATCCCGAACCGGGCTTCAGCGATTACGTCTACCTGCCGCTTCCGGGTTCCGATCCGGCAAAGCAGAACTGGCGCGCCAACCGCATCATCGTGGTCGAAACTCCGGGCGGCCCGAGCACGCGTATGGGCAGGATCAACTGCCTCTACGCCGACGGGCATGTCCAGGCGCTGAACATCCCCGCCGAAGAACAGCAAGCCTTCGTCGACGCCCTCAAGGCCAACAAGGGCGCGATCCTCGACAAGTACCACGCACAGGGCGGGTATTCCAACGGGCAGGACTGAGCGGCATTGGCAATCGACGATGAATTTGATAGGATCAGAGGCGGAGCCTGCGGGCTCCGCTTTTTCATTCTTCCGAACACTGCTGTCCGGTTGTTTCGGTCGACTTTCGCAGTAACCAATAATGCCGCAACA
>CAYWFP010000183.1:0-4103 GCA_964457365.1 uncultured Planctomycetaceae bacterium | reverse complement strand
TTGATGCGGTAATACAGGTCGCGCCGAAATTCCTCCCGTTCGACCATGGCGTCGAGATCACGGTGGGTCGCGGTAAGGACGCGCACGTTCGCCGGCACCGGGGCGGTGCCGCCCAAGGGCTCGTAGACCTTTTCCTGTAACACGCGCAATAACTTCACCTGCAGCACCGGGCTCAGATCGCCGATTTCATCAAGGAAAATGGTGCCGCCCTCGGCCAAGGCAAACCGCCCCGGCTTATCTGTTTTCGCATCAGTGAACGCGCCCTTGCGGTAGCCAAAGAGTTCCGATTCCAGCAATGTATCGGGAAGTGCGCCGCAGTTCACCGGAACGAACGGCCCGTTACGACGAGGACTCAAATCATGAATGGCCCGGGCCATCAGTTCCTTGCCAGTTCCGGTTTCGCCCTGAATAACCACGGTCGCCTCGCTCGCGGCCACGTCCGGCAGCATGCCGAGAATCCGGCGCATGGCCGGGCTGTGGCTGACAATCTCACGTGCTCCGCCGTGAAGTTGTTGCTTTAACTCTTCCTCAACCGAAAGGTCGCGGAACGTCTCGGCCCCGCCAATCACACGGCCTTCGGCATCCCGTAGGATCGCGGTTGAAATGCTGACCGGGATACGCTCGCCGTCTGCATTGACGATGTATGCCGTCCGGTTGACGATCGGTTCGCTGCTGTCCAGCGTCCGCCGCAGGGGGCAGGCGGTTTCGCACGCGTCCGCACGGAATACCTCCCAGCAGGGACGCCCCATGGCGTTGTCGCGCTCCACCCCCGTAATGCTCTCGGCGGCTCGGTTAAAGGAAGTAACCCGCCAATCGCCGTCCACGGTGAAGACGCCATCGGAGATGCTTTCCAGAATGGAGCAGACGAGCGGGTTATCCGCGCAACAGCCGCGATCCTTGTCATTCTTCCTTGTCATGGGGCGTCGCCTCCTGACGAATCGATGCCACTCTCGGAGAGGACAGCGTGAATCCGGTCTCCGCTGCAATGACACGGCAGCAGTTTTGTCGGCGCAAGGTCGGCCAGAAACCGGGCGGTATTTTCCAGCCTTTCCTCCGAGGCGCTACGCAGATGCGTGCCGCCAATGACGGCGTATACGTCTTCGCGTCCCGATACGGTTTTAATGTGCCGAATGGTGTTGATGGTTCCCGCATGCGCACAACCCGAGAAAGACCCACAAGCCTTCGGGCCGCTCCACCCAGAGCGCCATGTCGTCCTCGATGAGATCGGGCTGCGTGCATTCCCGGTCCAGCCAGAAGTCGCCGCCCGTATCCTCGAAAGGCGTAACGCGCGGGACGAATCCGGTCGCCCAGACGCCGGGGGCGATTTCGGTAGCCTCCGGCGTCGGATGGAAATACGCCTCGCGGTCCCGAAGGAACTGGCGCGCTGATTCCGGCAGGCCCACGTCGCGCATCGTGCCGTCCGCGTGTCGGCTGTACCGTTCGAGAAAGATGCCGGGGTGCGCGTGAATCGGCGTGCCTTGCGGCAGAACACCTTCCAATGTTCCGAAGCCGCCTGCATGGTCATAGTGCCCGTGGCTCAGCACCAGATGATCCGCTGTCGAAAGATCGATGCCAAGCGTCTGTGCGTTCTTCAGGAACGCGCCGCTTTGGCCAGTGTCAAAGAGAATACGCGCAACGCCCGTCTCGATCCAGATCGACAGGCCATGCTCGGTCTCAAGCCCCGGCGCGTGAGCGTCGTTATCGACGAGGATTGTAAAAGCAGGCGAATCCTTCATGTTGCGTATTCCCATTGCCATCTCATAAACCGGCGACGCAATTGCGGCCCGAGTTCTTGGCGTTGTAGAGTTGTTCGTCAGCCGCCTTGAGCAGCCGGTTCATTTCGGCTTCGGGGTCTGCATTCTCGGTAGACAGGGCAGCGCCGAAGCTGGCGGTTACGCTCAGTCCTCCCGGTCGGCCCTGTTCGACGGCGGCGCGTAGTTTTTCCGCAAGAAGCGACAGACCTTCACGATCCACCGGGCACGCCACGACAACGAAGATCCTGAGCATAATCTTCCCCCTTCGTTCAGAATGATGAGCCGCTGGCAGCATACCTCGCCCGGATGCGATTGGCAACCCGGTTGGCGCGTGTTCGGCAAAAAACGTAACGATCTACTTGCCCTTGCACTCCCAGCCCTTGCTGCCTTGACTGAATCGCAGTTTCTTGCTCCGGGAGAAGTGGATATAGGTGTCTCCCTTGCGTTCGACCAATTCGGCTTTTGGCGGGCGCTTCTCGTCCGTGGGCCAGGGCATGAAGACGACGATCAGCGGATTCTTCTCCTCCGCCTCGTAGGTGCCGTAGAGCGTATGTGGCCTGATCCGTCCCTCTTTGGCCCACTTGGCATAGACTTCGTAGTTGCGGCTCACGTCCAGCGGCTTGCTCTTCAACTCGAATTCGGGGCCGAAGAACTGAATCACCAGCCTCGTGTTCTTTCCCTGCAGGACCGCGATCCGTTTATCGTTGTCGATCTCCGGCGGCCAGGTGCATTGCAGTTGCATCGTCACCTTCTCTTTTCCGCCACGGATCTCGATATCGTCCAGAAGGACCACCGCCTCGTCGTCGTACATCGCCCAGACGCGGCGGACGCGCTCGACGCCGCGCCAGGCGGGGGTGCAGTCCATGGTGATACTGCGGCCCCAGCGGTCTTCTTCGGAGTCTACAATGGTGGCGCCGGTCATCTCCGGCCCCTTGCCGTTGATCAGCGGCACCGAGTGCACTTCGGCCTCGGGCATGTGATATCCCGGGTCGAAGAGGAACCGCTCGCCCCCGGCCTGCAGTTCGAAGGTACCCATGTCGTGCTGTTTGTGGTGGGAGAGCTCGCCCTTGTGCCCCTTGACGCCGACGACGAGCTTCGGCTTCCACTCGGGGCCAGACCGCATCACCCCCCACTGCGTCGCCGGCAGGACCGACAGCGTCGGCAGTTCCGGCATGTCCTTGTAACCCTTTTCCGCCTGACGCCAGATCAGCATGGGCGGCAGGAACGAATTGCGCTCCCAGACTGTGATCCTCTCCTTGCGGAGTTGTTTCTTCTGCATGCACATGTCGGCGAGCCAGAGCAGCGTCGGGTCGTCGAAGCGGCTGCCGATGTCGGCGGCGATGGCCCCGCCGGTGAGAATGGGGAAGGAGTCGTTGAAGCTGAAGAAGGCGCCGTCGCCGGCAAGGCCGGTGCGGACGTAATCGCCCATCTTCTCGAACGGCTCGGGATCCAGCAGCCCCCGGTCGTCTCCCGTGGCGTTCTTCAGCGCATGCGCGAAGAATAGGTAATACGTCAGGCCGTAGTCCCAGTACATCGCCCCCTCGTTCCAGCCGCCGTCCTCGCGGACCGCGCGGCCGATGAAGTTGCGCTTGAGCGATTCGGCGAGACTCGCGACGCGGCGCTCCGACTGCGGATGGTCCTTCAGCGCCAGCGCCGCCACGCCGTGACCGCCGAGGTGCACGCCGCAGCAGTTGCCCGGGCTCTTGGCGAACCAGTTGTCGACCTTTGCCTCGACCCACTTGCCGAGGTACTCCTCCAGGATCTTTTTCTCCTCGTCGGCGAGTTCGTCATGGAGTGCGTCGTAGACCCAGCCCATCCAGACCGCGCGCATCGCGTGCAGACCTTCCTTGTAGACCGGGGTCTTGCTCACCGCCCGCACCTCGGCGAAGAGACGGTCGCGATATTTCTTCTCGCCGGTCATGCAGTAGACGAAGAGCAGCGGCGAGAAGGTATTGGCGTTGCTGTCGGTGTTGTTGCCAGCTTTTGTGCCCAGAGCGTCGTCGGCAGCACGGAGTATCGTCGCGCGGTAGGCGGCGAAATCCTTGTCATCCCATTTTTTCTTGACGTCCTTGAGACCGTCCTCGTCCCAGAAGAGATACGGGTGGTCCTTCTTCACCCACTTGTCCTTGGCACGAGCGTACGGGCTCAACAGCGTGGCGACACCGAGGGCGAAAATCAACGTCGGCGTGATCAGGGATCGACAGGGCATGGAGACTCCTTTCGAGGCGAAGGGGCTTGCGCTCCGGCGTCACGAAAGCTGGTGATGAAGTGGGCGGAGCGGATAACTATTTATCGTAAGCGTTCACGGGATTTGAAATATGCCTCGACCCCGTGAGCCTTGATTGACTG
>CAYWFP010000182.1:0-4131 GCA_964457365.1 uncultured Planctomycetaceae bacterium | reverse complement strand
CGCTCGCGCGAAAGGCGGCTCTGAATGTCTAAAAACTTACTGCAGACAGCTTAGGACCGATCGCATGGCCACCGTCAAGGCACTGATCCTGCGCACCGCCGGCACCAACTGCGACCGCGAGACGCAACTGGCGTTCGAACTCGCCGGCGCACAAGCCGAGCGCATCCACGTCAACCGCCTCGCGCGCGAGGCGGCGCCGCTGGAGACGGCGCAGATCCTGGCGCTGCCCGGGGGCTTCTCCTACGGCGACGACGTGGCCTCGGGGAAGGTGCTGGCGGTGGAACTGGCCCACGTCCTGGGCGAGGCGCTCCAGCGTTTCGTCGACCGCGGCGGCCTGGTTGTCGGCATCTGCAACGGCTTCCAGGTCCTGGTCAAGACCGGGCTGCTGCCCGACGCGCGCTTGCGCCCCGCGGCGGAGCGCAAGGCCACGCTCACCTTCAACGACTCGCACAAGTTCGAGTGCCGCTGGGTACGGCTGAAGGCGCCGCGGAACACCGTCTGCGTCTTCGCCGAAGGCGGCGAAACGCTGGAGGTGCCGGTGGCCCACGGCGAAGGCAAGTTCGTCACCCGCGACGAAGACGTGCTGCGGGAGCTGATCGACACCGGCCAGGTGGTCTACCGCTACACCGCCCTTGACGGCGGCGAGCCGGCCTACCCGGCCGACCCCAACGGCAGCGTCGACCATATCGCCGGCATCTGCGACCCCTCGGGCCGGATTCTCGGGCTGATGCCGCACCCGGAGCGCCACCTCTTCGCCCGCCAGCATCCGTGCTGGACGCGCGCGGACGGCGAAGGCGAAGGCGCGGGGCTGCGCCTCTTCAAGCGCGCGGTCGACGCGTGCAAGTAACCCGTCCTTGACATCGCCGCCGCGCTTCGGATACTCTGGTCTGAATTACCCGGAAGGAACGAGCCGCCTTGGCACCCGATAAGGACGATCCGGCATGACGCTCAACCCGCAGTACGACGACTACCTCCCCTTCGAGGCCCCGCTGGCTGAGATCGAGTCGCGCATCCAGCAACTTCTGGAGAACACCGGCGAGTCGCAGGGCCTGCGCGAGCAGGCGCAGCTCATGCAGGAGCAGCTCCTGGAGACCAAGCGCCGCTTCTACGAGAAGCTGACGCCCTGGCAGACCGTACAGCTCGCGCGCCATACCAAGCGCCCGCAGACGCGCGACTACATCGAGAAGATGCTCGACGGCTTCACCGAACTCCACGGCGACCGCAGCTTCCGCGACGACCTGGCCGTGATCACCGGCCTCGGCCACCTCGGCCGCCACCGCTTCATGTTCATCGGCCAGCACAAGGGCCGCGACGTCAACGAACGCCATCTCTGCCACGCGGGCTGTCCGCATCCGGAGGGCTACCGCAAGGCGCTCCTGAAGATGCGTCTGGCGGAGCGTTTCCACTTGCCGGTGGTCTGCTTCATCGATACCAAGGGCGCGTATCCGGGAATCGGCGCCGAGGAGCGCGGGCAGGGCATCGCGCTGGCGGAGAACATCCGCGACATGAGCAACCTGCGCGTGCCGGTCGTCTGCGTCATTATCGGCGAGGGCGGCTCGGGCGGCGCGCTGGCGCTGGGGGTGGGCGACCGGATCCTGATGCTCAAGTACGCCTACTACTCGGTGATCAGCCCCGAGGGATGCGCCTCGATCCTCTGGCGCGACGGCGAGAAGAAGGACCGCGCCGCCGAGGTGCTGAAGCTGACGAGCCAGGATCTGCTCGCGCGCGGCTTCGTCGACGCCATCGTCCCGGAACCCCTGGGCGGAGGCCACCGCGACCCCGAGGTGATGATGCAGACGCTGCGCGGCGCGCTCATCGCCACGATCGACGAGATCACCGCCACGCCGATCGAGACGTTGCTCGAGCAACGCTACCGGAAGTTCCGCTCCATGGGCGAATTCGTCGAACACGCCGACCCGGCCGACTTCATCCCGCCCGAGCCGGAGCCCGAACCGGAAAGCGCCGTCGCCGAACCTGAGAGCCAAAACGACGACGGCAACGACGAGACCACCGCCGCGGCCGGAGACGAGAGCGCCGACGCAAGCGAAGACGACGGCAACGACGAATCCACCGCCGCGGCCGGAGACGAGAGCGCCGACACAAGCGAGGACGACGGCAACGACGAGACCGAGGACGAGCCGAGCGGCGACGACGTCGACGAAGCACCCGGCGAGGTGGCGGCCGAAACGGTCGAGACCGAGGAGGAACGTCCGGCATGAGCGGCTTCGCCGACGCTCTGGACGCGGCGGTACGCGCGAAGAAGAGCGTGGCCGTCGTCGGCGTCGATCCGGTGATCGAGCGCTTCCCGCCCTCGCTGCGCGAAGAGGCCAACGATCCCGCGCGCCTGACCGAGGTGCTCTGGTCGTTCGGCAAGGGGGTAATCGACGCTGTCGCGCCGCACGTCCCGGCGGTCAAGCCCAACATCGCCTTCTTCGAGGCTCACGGCGTCTCGGGTCTGCTGGCCTACATCCGCGTCTGCGCCCACGCGCGGCAGAAGGGACTCCTGGTCATCGGCGACATCAAGCGCGGCGATATCGGCTCCACCGCCGCCGCCTACGCCACCGGCCACCTCTGGGCCGTGCCGGCGACGCTCGAGGACAAGCACGCGCTGGTCAATCCCTTCCAGCTCGGCCCGCACGCGGCGGTGACGCTGAACCCGTACCTCGGCACCGACAGCGTCGAGCCTTTCCTCGAGCCGATGGTCGCGCAGGGCCAGGGCTGCTTCATCCTGGTCAAGACTTCCAACCCCGGCAGTGCGGAGATCCAGGACCTGCTGCTCCACGAAGGCGGCACCGTCGCGGAGATGATCGCGCGCCTCGTCCACGGCTGGGGGCAGGACTGCCTCGGCGACTGCGGCCTCAGCCACGTCGGCGCGGTCGTCGGCGCCACCCACGGCCGGCAGCTCGCGGACTTCCGCGAACTCATGCCGCAGACGCCCTTCCTCGTCCCCGGCTACGGCGCGCAGGGCGCCGGCGCCGACGACGTCGTCCACGCCTTCCGCGAGGACGGCTCCGGGGCGCTCGTGAACGCCAGTCGCTCGGTCATCTACGCCTGGCAGAAGGAAGAGGCGCCCGAGGACTGGCAACTCGCCGTCGCCCGCGCTTGCGAGCGGATGAATGCGGACCTGAACGACGCGCTGAGCAAGGCCGGCCGCGACGCGATGCTGCGGGGCGCGTGAAGCCGCGACCATGTGGAGCATCCTCGACAATCCCTTCGGACGCAAATACGTCCTCTCCAGCATGACCGACGCGTGGAAAAATCACCGCGACGCCATCCGGCGCGACCTGGCGCTCTTCCCCGGCAGTATCGTCCATGCCGGCGGCGACACTGTCGAGTGCTGGTGCCAGGGGCATGCCCACGACATCGCGCCCAGCCTGATGATCCAGGTGCAGGCCGACGGCATCGCCATCCTGGACATGGGCGCGGGCAGCGAGAAGGTCTGGCCCGAGATCGAGAGGTGGATCGCCCACTGGCGTGAGTTCCATGATCCGGGCCTCACGCTGCGGGCTGTCTCCGAGGAAACGTAGGGCGCGTTCGGCGCCGGCGCCGCGTACAGCGCCACGCGGTTGCGCCCGCCGGTCGGAATGGCGACATGTGCTCCTCCTCGCTGCGCGCGGGCGACAGCCGGCGCAGAATTCTTTCCCGTCCTAAAGAGCGATTAATCCCGCGCCAATCCGAATTACATATTTGACAGATACCCTCATCGTGGGCGAAACTCGGTACGGGTGTACGAGAAGCCTCCGCGCGAGCCGGACGGACGCTGCCGTCGGCAACGCCAAACCGAAAAGGGGATTTGATATGCGGCGCACGAAAATCGTAGCCACCATCGGTCCGGCCTCGGTCAAGCCGGAGATCCTGCGGGAGCTGATCCGGTACGTCGACGTCTTCCGCCTCAACTTCTCGCACGGCACGCACGACTTTCACCGCGAGACCATCGCCCTCGTCCGCAAGACCTGCGAGGAGGTCGGCCGCGAGGTGGCGCTGCTGCAGGACCTGTGCGGACCGAAGATCCGCTGCGGCGAAATCCTCGACGGCGCGCAACCGCTGGTGGAAGGCGCGGAGGTGATCGTCACCAACGACCAGAAGCTCAAGAGCGGCAGCACCCTGGAGGTGGAGCTGACCTGGCCCGAC
>CAYWFP010000181.1:0-4241 GCA_964457365.1 uncultured Planctomycetaceae bacterium | reverse complement strand
AGTCAATCAAGGCTCACGGGGTCGAGGCATATTTCAAATCCCGTGAACGCTTACCGCCGCGGAATACGCCGAGAGCGGCATCTGTCCGCCGGCGGCCGTCGGCGCGATGCGGATGCACGTGGCGCTCCGCATCGACGGCGTGCATATCGAGCTGAACCGCTTCGTCGGCACGCAGCAGAGTTTTTACGAGCCGTGGGAGTTCCACGGCCTCAGGATCTGGTTCGACGCACTCGCCGCGCTCTTCGACACGTACATGGAAACGCACGGCGACTGCCGCCCGCGCAAAGCCGTGCGACTGGCGGTGCAGGACGCGACGCGGCGCATCTGCCCGGTGCTCTTGCACCCGTGGTGCCCGCTGCCAGCGAGCGGGCTTCGCATCGAGGACTGCTACCGCGGCGAGGACTGCTGGATGGGCCCCTACGGCGGCGGCGACGCGCACGGCGGCCTCGACATCAACCACCGCTCCGGCACGCCACTCTGGACGCCCATCGCCTTCGACGAGCAGTATTTCTTCGAGACGCTCGCGGGGGGCGCGAACAACAACCGCTGGCGCGGCATCCGCAACTGGGACGACGGTTCGACGTGGATCCTCCAGTCGCATCACCTCGTCGAGCTCCTGGTCCCGGAGCACACGCCCCTGCCGGCGGGCCTGAACTACGCGCGCAGCGCCGGGGTGCTGACCGGCGTTCAGGAGCACAGCCACTTCGTCTTCAAGATCGAGGACGAACGCGGCCTCTTCACGCTCGACCCGTGGATCCTGTTCTGGCAGATGTACCAAGACCGCGCCGCGACGAAGGCCTGACCTCCCCGAAAGGAACCATATGTCCGTAATCACCTGGGCCATGCCGCTGACGGAGAAACCGTTTCCGCTGTACGCCCTCGCCGTCGACGGCGTCGCCGTGTCGGTCTGGCGCGCGCGGGTGCGCGAGGAGATTCACAAGCCCGAGGGCGCGGGCTATACGCATATGTTGAACGGCCCCACCGACTGGGCCGGTTTCGCGCGTTTCGACTTCGATGGCTCTGTCGAAATCGCCGTCACCGTCGAACGCGACTTCGACAGCGCCCAAATCGTACCGCGCTCGGCCAAGATCACGCCCACGGTCGACGGCCGCACAATCCGCTTTCGCCTGAACGAACCACGCGCATTGACGCTGCTCCTGGACGGCGGCGACACCGACGCGCTGCACCTTTTAACGCATCGCCCCGAGACCGACGCGCCCTCACCGGATGATCCGAACGTCGTCTACTTCGGCCCGGGCGAGCATTGGGTAAATTCGCTGTGTTTGAAGAGCGGCCAGACGCTCTACCTCCACGGCGGCGCCATCGTCCGTGCGGTGCTCCCGGCGGGGATCGAAGGCAAGCAAGGCGGCGTGCTCAACCTCTACTCGTATCCCGGGCCGGTCGTGCATGTAAACGAGGCCGAGGGCGTGCGCATCTGCGGCCGCGGCATTCTCGACGGCACGCTGCTGCCGCACCCGGCGCGCAACCTCCTGCGCCTGACGCAATCGACCAACGTCCGCGTCGAAGGCATTACGCTGCGCAACTCGCCCAACTGGCATCTACCGATCGTCGACTGCTACGGCGTGCATGTCGAGGGCTTATCCGGCATCAGCGGCCGCCTCAACAGCGATGGCATCAACACCGTCAGCTCCCGCGACGTCCTCGTCCGCGACTGTTTCATCCGCGGCCACGACGACAGCTTCGCCGTCAAGGCCACGTTGCCCGGCCGCGTCTCGGAAAATATCCGCTACGAGCGCTGCACCGCCTGGAACGACTGGGGCTACGCCTTCGGCGTCACTTACGAGACGCGCGCCGACATCCGCCACGTATGCTACGCCGATTGCGACGCGGTCTTTGCGCGCAACTGGGCCATCGGCGTTCACGTCTCCGACAGCGGCACCGTCGAGGACATCCGCTTCGAAAACATGACCGTCGACTATCCGCGCACCGGCATCGATCCGGAGATGAGCCGCAAGCTCGTGCAGATCGACAATCACAAAGACGTCTGGGGAAAAGACCCTGAGGTCGGCCGCGTCCGGGATATCCTGCTGAAGAACATCGACATCCGCGGCGTGGACGTGCCCCCGGTCGTAATCGAGGGGCATGACGCGGCGCACCCGATCGAGAACGTTTACTTCGAGAACGTGACCGTCAACGGCGCTCCGCTCGATCCGGCGCGAGTGAAGCGCAACGAGTTCGTGCGATAAAAATTCCCCGGCGACGCGAGAGCCGCCGGGGTATATCGCTCACGCGTCGACTCACCTTAGCTTGATTATGATAGCGTTGTTCTTTTCGTCTAGTTCGTACTCAATATCATAGAGCTCTTTCAACCAATCCATGACTTTCCGCCACTCGACATCCGTCATGTGAAGAGTCACCGGCGTTTTCGCGATTTTCTCCCGCGTCACCTCGTCCATAATGGCGGAAGTCTTGAGATGCAGAGACATCTGGCTCAAGACCTGTGTCAACGGCATATCGTCATAGGCGACAGACGTCTTCCCCCGCAGTCGCTCCGCCAAACTCTCGCGCTCTTCCTTCAGGCTGATCTTGACCGCATCGTTGTCCTCATCGACCCGATACTCGAAGGCATATTCTTCTCCCAATAATGCCAGCACGATCACCACGAGAACCTTCATCACATTCAAAGTAACGGAATTGTTCGCGGCATGCTCGATCATGGCTTCATCCATGACGAACTTCACCTTCGCCTTTTTCTGAAGGTCTTTCAAGACATCGGACAACGTTTCATCATCATATGCCAAAGCGGGAATCTCCGTCTTCAATCGCTCCGACACACTTGCTTTCTTGAGAGCCTTCTGCACTTCGATTTTCGTCCCGCCTTCCTCCTGCGCCAGCACCAATCCCACCGACGTCGCCGACACGGCTGCCAGGCAGATCACGCAGACCGCCGCGGGCAAGGAACTGGTCGCGCGGGCAAGCCACAGGTGCAGCGGGCGGAAAGGCGAGTTCGTGGCCGTGAACGTGGCGAGTCTGGACGACACGGCGTTTTCCGACACGCTGTTCGGGCACAAACGCGGCGCCTTTACCGGCGCGACGGAGGGTCGCAGCGGTCTGATCGAGCAGGCGCGGGGCGGTACGCTGTTCCTGGACGAGATGGGAAGCCTCGCCCCGCAATCCCAGGTCAAGCTTCTGCGCCTGATCCAGGAGGGCGAGTACATGCCGCTGGGGGTGGATACGCCCCGCCAAACCGACATCCGGTTGGTGGCGGCGACGAACCGGGATATCAAGTCCTTGCGCGACGAGGGGACCTTCCGCAAGGATCTGTATTTCCGCCTCAACACGCACCATATCCACGTACCGCCCCTGCGCGAACGTCCGAACGACATTCCGCTGCTGGCCATGGAATTCCTGACGTTCGCGGCGGAAGAATACGACAGGGAGGCAGCCCGGCTGACCGATGAAGCCTTTGGCCTGCTGCGGCGCTACGACTTTCCCGGTAACGTACGGGAACTGCGAAGCATGATGCTCGATGCGGGCGCCCGGTACGCCGGCACGGAAATCCCGGAGTCTTTTGTCCGGGAGATGCTGGAGCACGATCCTCTCCCGGATGCTCCCGGAAGCGACGTAAGCTGCGCGGAAGAGCTTCTTGCCACGTTGCGGGATCTGCCCACGATTCACGACATCCAGGCCATTCTGATCGACGAGGCCCTGAAGCGGACCGACGGCAACCAGTCGGCCGCCGCCGGAATCCTCAAGCATGCGGAAAGACCCGCCCAACGTCTCGTCCATGGTCTTGGCCGTCTTCTCGGCCGTGCCCTGCGCTTCGAGGAGAATCTCCTGGATGCCGGAAAAGTCCGCATCCGGCGCCGCCAGCTTCAAGGCCGCTGCCTGGCCTCTGCCGAACAGTTCCTCGAAGATGGCCAGCTTCTTGGCCGAGCCCATGCCTTTGGTGCGCTCGCCGAGCTCGGCGAGAATGACCGCGACCTTGCGCAAGTTCCCCGCCTCGTCTACGGCGGAGATCCCCAGTTCCTTCAGCTTCTTCTGCGCGGATTCCGTGGCCAGGTTCTTGTACGCGCGGGCCAGCGCCGTGCCGGCCATGCTTCCCTTGACCCGGGGTCCGGGAGACATTTACGCGATCAACGCGGATGTGTGTTTGAATTGCCATTCCCGCGAAGCGAGGTTTTGCCCGTGCGGCACGCACCCGTTGTTGGCCATAACGGCAATCGCGGCTGCCGTATCTTCAATCGACGCTCCAGCCTCCTTGGCAAGCGGAGCCACGT
>CAYWFP010000180.1:0-4256 GCA_964457365.1 uncultured Planctomycetaceae bacterium | reverse complement strand
TCTCCGCCCCGGAATAGGCTTCCTCGGGGACGAGTGCGGCAGCGGCATGGCCGGGATGCTTTTCCGAATTCCACGTCTTCATGTTGTCGAACACCGGGCCGGATTCGTGATATTCCAGCACCCCCTTGACCTGGTAGGCCTTGCCGCCCTTGGCCATGAAGAGGATCGCGCCCTTGCATCCGGCCTTCAGATTGGCGCGCGTCTTGTCGAAGTAGTTGTCCGCTACGAGCATCTTCCCGTCATAAAACCCGACGCATCCCACGTAAATGCTGTTGGGCGTCCCATCCTTCCCGACGGTTGTGAGAATGGCCGGGCCTTCGCGGTTCTCCCATGCATCCTTGATTGCTTCCGGTAATTGTGCCATTGTGGTATGTCCTTTCCTCGATTGGTCTCATTGAATAATCAAAACGGAAGCATCTATGCCCAGTGCCCCTCTACGTCGGCATTCTCGGCAGGTTGAAGCGTTCCTGCCTTGAGCGCCTCGATTGCATCCTTGACTATTCCTTTTGCGCCAACATAAATCTTGATCTCCGCTGCCGAGAGCGTTCGGAACGCCTTCGGTCCGCAGTGTCCGGTTACCACCGCCTCGGCGCCCTTGTTGATCACCGTCTCGGCGGATTGAATGCCCGCGCCAGACGCGGCGTTCAGATTCTGCACATTGTCAACCACCTCAAACGCGTCCGCGTCCGTGTCCACGAGAATGAAATACTTGGATCGCCCGAAACGCGGATCCACTGTTGCGTCCAACGTATTGCCGTCGCTCGTAATCGCTACCTTCATACCATCTCCTTTTTCCGTAATCACTTGTCCTGTAAAAGCGCCATCAGTTCCTCGGCACGCCTGAAATTCTCCACATGCATATTTACGCTTTTCACTCCATCGACACGTTCCACCATGGCTTTGATCCCAGGCGCAAGCGTGAACGCCACGGGGCAGACCGTGGAGGATGGGCGGAATGTCAGCGAAACCACACCGTCTTCCGCAGTCAGATTCCGCACCAGGCCCAGATCCATCAGCATCGCGCCCGATCCCGGATCGGTAATGCCGCCAAGCGTCTCTTCGACAGCCTTCTTCACGCGCTCGTCTTCTCTGTTGCCTTCTCTTTCCATCTTTGCTTACTCCGGCGCCAGGAACAGCAATGCCGCTCCGGCCGTTGCGCGTCTCGTTTGGGTAAGCCTCTGGTCCATGCCGCCTCTATTCCTGTTGGTTCACCAATTCGATCACTTTGCTCCACAAATCGCGAAGCGACTGGCCAAGTGCGCCATTTGCGTGTTCGATCACAGTCTTCTTCTCCACCTGGGCGGCGGTGACGGCCTTGTCATACGGCACCGCGCCCGCGAAGGTGAGTCCGCGCTCCGTGGCTCGCGAACGGATGCGTTCGGTCACCTCAAGATTGACGTCGGCTTTGTTCACGCAAACGGCCACGGGGATGCCGAAGTGTCTTGCCAAGTCCGCTACGCGGTCCAGATCGTGTTCGCCAGAGACGGTCGGTTCGGTCACGATCACAACCAAATCCGCGCCGGTAATGCTAGCGATGACGGGGCAGCCGATACCGGGCGACCCGTCGATCAGGATGTAGGCATTCCCGTTTTCTTCAGCGATTTGCTTGGCCTTGTTGCGCACAAGCGTCACCAGTTTGCCGCTGTTTTCCTCGGCCACGCCGAGTTTGGCATGCACCATCGGCCCGAAGCGGGTATCGCTCAAGTACCATTCTCCATTCACCGCTTCTTCAAATTGCATGGCCCTAGGCCTGCAGAACCACGCGCAGACCCCGCAGCCTTCACAGGCGACGGGATCGACCTCAAATAACGGCGGCGCGGTTCCGTCTTCTGACGGAATGCGCTTGATGGCTCCGAAGCGGCAGACCTCGTCGCATTTTCCGCAGCCGGTGCATTTCTCAGGATCAACCCGCGCCTGTTTGCCTCCGCTGAATTCGCATGTTTCATTGACCTGCGGGTTTAGAATCAGGTGCAAATCGGCCGCATCCACATCGCAGTCGGCCAGAACCGGCTTGTCGGCCAAAGCTGCAAAGGCCCCCGTAATGCTGGTCTTGCCCGTGCCGCCCTTGCCGCTGATAACAACAATCTCTTTCATATCATGTCCTTTCGTCAGGCAGGGACCATCATGTTGTTTGCGCGAGCCCAGATGGCCCGGAATGTGTTCTGGTATTCCGGGAGGGCATCGACGGGAAGGTCCCCTCGGGAATAGGCTTCCGCAATACGGCGGTCGTCCGGAATTTCCCCGGCGATCCCCACTCCTTTCTCTTTACAAAAGCGTCGGGCGCTGTCGTTCCCGTCTTCATGCCGATTCACGACCACCGCGTGCGGAAGTTTGAGTTCGCGCACCATATCGAGCGCGAGCGCCAGGTCGCTCAATCCGAAGGGCGTGGGTTCCGTAGCGAGCATCACGAAATCGACGTGATTGATCGCGGTGATGACCGGGCAGGACGTACCGGGGGGCGCGTCGATAAGGGTATTCTTGCCAGTCTCGGCGGTCTCGCGCACCTTGCGGATCAGCGGCGGGCTCATGGCCTCGCCCACATGCAGGCGTCCGTGAACAAAATCGATATCTCCGGATTTGCCGGATTCAATTACGCCCACTTCCCGCTCTACCTCCCGGATTGCGCTGGTCGGGCAGACACGCAAGCAGCCCCCGCAGCCGTGGCAGAGTTCCGGAAAGGTCAGCACCTTGCCGGGCGGTCCCGGCGAGTATTCACGCGCGGCAACGCGGTCTCCGGGCGATGCCAATGATCCCGCGTTGGATCGCGAATCTGCGTGCCGAGGCACTCGGCCCTTGATGCAGGTGATAGCCGAGTATTGGCAGATCTCGCCGCATTTGCCGCAACCAATGCACTTGCCCGTAATGACCTCCGGAACGGGAACGGTCACCGAATCCGATTTATCCCACTTCGGCTTAAGGAACAGGTGGCCGTTGGGCTCCTCGACGTCGCAATCGAGGTATTGAACCGAACGCCCCGTATTCGAAAGCACACGGACGAGGCTCGCGGTGATGGTCGTCTTGCCCGTGCCTCCCTTGCCGCTGGCTACGGCTATTTTCATGTCGTGGTCTCCTGCCTTGCCTGAAAGTAATTCTTGTTGTTTGTCATATGTGTTGTAACGCGACCTTCCTGTACCAGTTCTCCCAGATGCTTGACGACCTCGTTGCGATGTATACCCAGACCCGAGGCGATGTCCTCCACCGTGCAGGGGCGCCGCCGAAGGAGAGTCAGAACGTCTTCGCACGAAGCGGCGATATCGACGGCTTCGTGTATTTTCCTGAAGTCTGCGACGATCTCGGTTTCGACCTCAAACAGTTGTGTTAACTTGTTCATCTGATCTTCCGGAACTGCCGTGGCAAAGTCTTCCGTCGGTGGGCGGGCGACTGTATTCAACTGCACCTTGTCCGGTCCGATCCGCTTCGCGATATCCGCAACCATATCAATATCTCGAAGCGGGCGCTTCTTCAGATACGCCTCCAGCCGCTTGAGCACCCCCTTGCAATAGACCCCGCCTTCGACCCCGATGCGCCGGAAACGCAGACTGCCGTCCGCGTCGTCCATGGCGAAACGGATGCGGTTGTAGCATTCAGCGTCTTGCTCAGGATCCATCTGCATCCCGTCTCTATTTGGCCTCTTTTTCGAGTTCATCGATACGACTTTGGATGTCTTTCAGGCCATTCTCCATGGCTTCCGCCTGTGCCTTGAGTGCTTCCACCTGCTGCTCCCTGGTCGGAGCCGCGACCGGCACGCCCGCTGGCGGCACTGCGCCGCCCCAACCGAGACCAGCACGCTGCCAGCCGGTCAGCCCGGTCGCATAAAACCTATTCCGCCGTCCCCAGCCGCCACCACCGCGACCGAATCCACCGCCGAATCCTCTTCCGAAACCACGTCCTCCGACCGGATTCACGGTTCCGGGCACGTTATATCCGGCACAAAAACCGGCCGCGCGCCCCGTCATCGGTCCCATTCCCATCGGTCCAGTTCCATCTCCACCAGGCATTGTCAATCCTCCTTATGAATTCTGAAAACATGAATTACTTATGTTTCGATCTCTACCGGCCGCGCATACCGCGGCCACCGCCACCGCCTTGGCCGCCGCCCATGCCCATGCCTTTTCCCCGGCCCTTTCCTCTTCCACCACCGGCCCCCATCCCACGCTTGCCTTGGCCGGCAGGAACGCAACCACCCATTCCCCGGCCCGTGCCTGGGCCTTGTCCGCCAGGACCTGTTCCGTCTCCACGAGGCATGACGATCTCCT
>CAYWFP010000179.1:0-4266 GCA_964457365.1 uncultured Planctomycetaceae bacterium | reverse complement strand
TCCTGGGCTAGCCCGGCTGCTCAGTCAGCCACTAGCCATACTCTCCTCGATCACCTGCCTGTATTATCCCCGATAGCCGGGCTGTGTGTCAAGAGGCAAGAGCGGGCGCGTGGACAGGCGATTGAGCGTGGCGACTGGGCTTGACTGCTTGGCTGCTTGGCTGGTCTCCTGTGTCCACGCGAGCGGTCCTGGCTGTCGGGAGCATGCCTAACGACTGCCTCACTCGGCTGAATGCGGCTGATCTTTCCCGTCCGCCGCCCCTTCCTCTGGCGCAACGCCAGTGCCGAGTGCTGTTTTAGTTTTCAAATTCGCTGCTTCCGCTCCTGAATCGCTGCTGCACGGCTTTACCTCACAGGTCGCCAATATACGCACAAAATCTAAAAATTTCCAGGCATATTTAATTGTCATCGAAAACAACAATCCTACTATTAAAGAATTTATGGCAACCAAAAACACTGCAATAACGACAAATAACTGCTCATTATTACCCTCAATAAATTCGCATAGACTCTTAAGTGGGTATAACAAATTGATCGCTTTAATGGGGAAAGCACAACTATTCTCAATAATTTTTTCATAACTTGATTGATGCACAATCGGATCAATAATTGCCTCCAATCCGATGAAAACAGTTGATACAAAGCTGATAAGTGATACCACTATCACCAAAAGCTTAAATTGCCCCTCGCTCATTCGAGTCCTTATTCAGGTCGGACAAATAATAATCTAAATCGGGTCGCCTAATTTTAGATTGAAAGTAGCTTTTGCAATATAATTCAAGCTTACCTGCCTTCTCAAAAAAATCAATATCCGTAAAAGCTTGAAATATCCACTTTAAGATTATTACATATGCGTCGTCATATCAATCCAAGGCTTTGGAGGATCTTGCTCACTGATTAAACGTGTATTTTCATGTCTTTCTTCCTTATAGCTTACGTCAACATATGCATAAATCTTTGAAACCCAGTCGCTTTTGCACTTGCAATAACACGTAATCCTCCATACAGAAGAGTATTCATATACATCGCTAACCAGATATGTTCGTATTTGGTAAAAGTAGATTCCTCGGTCCATAATTGTTTTTTTCCAATGCAATGTCTTGGATTTTTCTATTAACTTCCATGAATCTTTAAGGCGTGCCCCTTTGACACTTTGAGTTATTTCCCCCCACCGAGCAAGAGATGATTGCTCGTATAAATTTCTTGCGCAATAGCCTTTACATGCTGGTTTTGCTGCAGTGCGAACTTCAGAATAATTTTCGCTTTTTGTCGTTATAATGGCCGGGGTTGTTCCAGAGACTCCTTTTACAGGACAACAACTAGTGACCCCTGTGTCCTCCCAACCGCCGAGGCCATATGAATCGTCATAATTACCTGGATTATTCTCCACATATGGATACAAGTTTCCATAAATGTTATTCCAATATCCCGCCGGATCTCTCCGCCCAAACCTCCCCAAGCCATTGAAGTTCATCCTATACCGGTTATACATCGGCCCACCGTTCACCCCACTGCTCTCGCGTCCAGTGTAGGTATACCGCTGTTCAACAAGTTCCGACGTCGTCGTAGGTAGCGGCACGCCGAAGGCGTCGTGGTCATAATGATTCGCTAGGTCGCCAGCCGAATCAGTCAGCGTACGAACAGAACCTAAGCCATCTTGCGAATAATAATAAATGCCGGCCTGCGGCCCACCCACTACAGTCATGCTTAGATTCTGATCGAGGAAAGGAGTGACATAAAACTTAGATATGCTGCCGTCTGTGAGATCGGCTAGCACGTTGTTGCCGTCGTAAAGGAACGCGGTCTCGGGGGAGTTCGAACTCCTGAGCGTGTCCCGGTGCCATTCCGCGCCCCGGTAGCCCATGCTTTCCACGCCCGCCGGCGACCCGTGGAAAATCTGGCGGTTCAGCGCGTCGTAGGCCATCGAGGAGGCGGACACTTCCACGGCCCCGACCTGCTCGACAATCCCAAGCGTGTTGCCGTTGGGATCGTAGGCGTACGTTTTCACGCTCGTGCCGCTCGTTTCGGTGACGAGCTGGTTGCGCTCGTTATAGGCGTAGCTTACCGAGACGCTGTGGAAATCGCCCGCGCGCGCGGCGCTGCTGATGCGCACTTCGTCCAGCAGGCCGTCGAAGAGGTCCGAGCTATCGGCCTGGCCGAATTGCAGCGCCGCCGAGCCATCATACACGCTGCCGGTAAACGTGTCGGTCGCGTCGCTCGTTTCATTTATATATAAGGTAATGTCGTCGCCGTCGCGCACGGCGGCCACGTGGGTCCATTCGCCCGTGGGAATGTCCGAAGCGCCGGTGACGGTGGACTCCGCCGCGCCATCGGTGGACAAGACGAGCACGAGTTTGTTCGAGCGGATGTCGAGGCGGTAGGATTTCTGGCCCGCCGCCCACTTGCTCACGATGGTCCGGGTGTTGTTCGTGGCGTCGGGATTCACCCACGCCTCGATGGTGAAATCGCCGGAGCAAACCAGTTTTTCAAGGATTGCTACCATTCAGTTCTCTTTTGCGATGGGTTCCCCCTCGCGCTCCCCTTCGATCACGGTTCGTGATGGGGCAGGCTCCATCCTACTTTACTACCTGTCCGTCCGCCTCCGCGGCCCGGCGGCCGGCTCGCGCGCGGGCGGTGCCGGACAGAAAACTAGTATGGTGTCCCCAGATTATTCACGGAGGACGGTACGCGCGCGGGAGACGCGGATTTTATTGGTGGCTGTCTCTCTTTATTCTAGCCCTGAAGTAAAGATGACCTCTAACAATAAGAGCGCCAATAACAAATGGGATGCACCTATACGCAGAGTCACGAAGAGTCAGCCCTTTTAACAGATAAAATATGGGCATAAATATTACATACATTGGCACCACGCACCACAGCGCCTCATACAAAACTTTAAACAAAATATTCACACTCCAGCGCCTCCGCCAAACAACAACGCATTTTTCTGCAAATACCGCGCGATATCATATTCATACATTAACCTTGCAGAAGCATGAGAATAACCACAACCCAACCTCGCTGTTTATAAACGCATGCAATTGCCACAAGAACTCTTTCGCCGCACACTAAACCATTTTTCATGGGCAAATCACTTCAAAGCAATATGCGCGTTCCCCAAGCTGAATTATCAACTCAATCTCAGCTGCAATAAGGGCCCCATAAATATTACCTGCTCTCCCGGCATACCCCAGATACATCGCAATTTCTCCTCCAGCAACTGATTCCCCTATACCCATCCCCCATGCAAACGCAGGTGACCTTAGGCTTGAAGCACAGTCGTTTTGATCCAAATACCCTAACACTTGCCAGCGGTGTTGCGTATCAAGGACTAAGCTCTTAGATGCATCTTTACAGCATTGCCCGTTCCCATATGTTGCGTTGCCACAACAAAACTGTCTGCCAGATCCACGCGTTGTCGTATCGTGAGCATCCCGAATTATACGCGCATGCAAGTCTTCTTTTGCTTTTCTTTCACGCTCTTTCTCTTGCTCTTTCCTTTGTTTATCAATACGTTCAGTATCTTCTTGCATAGCCCGCCTATTTGCTTCTGCAGCCTCTCTTGATGTTGCATCCGGAGGAACATCAACCTCAACTAGCGCCCACGGAGGATCGGTATATGGCCCAATTTCGCGAATCAAACCTGTCTCTCTATGCCTAAGATAGTCAAGGCCGCGCGGATCTTTCTTGGTTGTTACTCTTCCCTCAACATAACAATAAATGTTAATCCCAGCCATGTACCTCATCGGGTCCCTCTGCCCAAACCTCCCCAACTCTTCCTCATACCCGCGATACCGATAATACATCGGCCCCCCGTTCACGCCGGAAGTTTCGCGCCCGGTGTACGTATAGCGTTGCGGGACGGTTTCCGACGTCGTCACAGGTAGCGGCACGCCGAAGGCGTCGTGGTCATAATGATTCGTTAGATTGCCAGCCGAATCGGTCAGCGTGCGAACGGAACCTAAGCCATCCTGACTGTAGTAGTAGATGCCAGCCTGCGCTCCACCCACTACCGTCATGCTCAAATTCTGATCTAAGAACGGTGTCACGTAGAACCGCGTCATGCTCCCGCCCTGGATGTCGCCCACGACGTTATCGCCGTCGTATAGTAACCCTTGGTTTCGAGACGAAACGAGCCCGCTTTGTCTTGCGTGAGGGCGGGAAGGATGGCCCTTTGTCTGAAATGACGGGGCTGCGACCATGCGACTGTTTCCACGCGGGTTGACTGGCCGGCTGTCTGGGCTAGCCCGGCTGCTCGGCCAGGCCA
>CAYWFP010000178.1:1814-4292 GCA_964457365.1 uncultured Planctomycetaceae bacterium | reverse complement strand
CATCATCTGTCAAAAGATTAACAAGCTCACTGATACGTATCCCTGTATTGTAAAGGGTCTGGACAATGGCCTTGTCCCTTTGTTCATAAAAGCCCCTGCCGAATGATAAAACGAGTTTTTCCGCTTCCTGCCTGCTTAAAATATTTTTCGGAAGCGATGTATATCTGTAATTTCCCGGGGCCCTGGAATGAAGTTCCTTTGTTGTATGCTCGCACCAGTAAAGAAAAAGGAGGTAATTTTTAATATGGCCTGTTATCGCGTTTATTGTGGGCTTTGCGTATTTTTTTTCATTGCCGCCTTTTTTGTATGTCAGGCTTTCTATTCTCCGGCAGTATTTTTTTATGTCATTTTCTGTTATGGAAAAAGTGTCATGCTTTCCGTTTTCAGTAAGCCATTTTGAAAAACGCCCGAGTATAATTAATGCCTTGACTATTGTTGCGTCCGCGTAATTACCTGCCTCAAGATAATCAGTGTATTGTTTTATTGAATCAGATATTGTCATTTTTTTTACCTGCTATTTTTGCTCCGGTTTTTGCCATCTGATTTCTCTCCTCTGTCATCCTGGTTATTTTTTCTGTCACTCGGATGATATTTCCTCACAGCCTTTTTAAGGTCATCAGGAACAATTTTAATATATTGAGTTGTTGAGCTTATTCTTTTGTGGCCGAGAAATTTCTGGATTATCCTTAAGTCCATTCCGTTTTTTAAAAGATGTGTCGCAATGGAATTTCTGAACGCGTGAAAACTCACAGGCTTTTTGATTTTCAATTTTTCCCTTGTCCTTGAAAAACATTTTTTTATGTTATCGCCTTTAAAGGCTGTTTTGTATTGTGTGAGAAATAATTCATCTGAACTGTTATTTACAAGCCTGCTCCTTATCCTGCGTATATATATTTCAAGCATTTTAAAAATCGGTTTTAGCATCGGGATCACCCTGCTCCCGTTTCTCTTTGTATCCCTGATATATACAAGGCTGTTTGTAAAATCAATGTCAGATATTTTTAACTTACTCACCTCGCTTATCCTGAGGCCGAGAAAATATGCTGAGTAGTACATAACAAAATCACGTTTTTCAAGTAAGGATTTTTTCGGCAAACCCCGGAACAACTCTTTTATTTCCTTTTGTGTAAAAAAATTTTGTGTTAACAGTTTCGGGCGTTTTATGCTCTTTACGCCTGCTGTAATATCATATTCAATGCGTTTAAGCCGTTTGAGTGTCCTGAAAAAATAGCAGAGTATATTAAAACAGGCTGTTTTATTTGAGTGAGCAAGGGGCTTTCCTGTTACAGAATTTCTGTATGTGTGGAGATACTGCTTGTACATTTCAACTGTTTTTCGTTTGATTTCAGAAAATGAAAGTATGCCCGCTGATTTCAGATATGATTCAAAATGCTTTAAAGAGTTTTTGTATTTTGCAAGGCTTTTTTTACTTACCCGTCTTTTTAAAAGATGTTCTTCAAAGTGTGAGAAAAGAGCATTGAAGTCATCCTTTACGCTGTTGTTAAGTTCGTATGCTTTTTCCGAAGTAATGACATTTTGTTTTTCAAGATACGCGAGGAATGAGTACATTCTGTAGCGGACAGCCTTTGCGCTGAAATGTTTTTCAATAAATGTCTTTGTGAGTTTCGCAAGCGGCATGCTCATTGATTCAAGTTTTGATACCAGGCGTTTTGCGGAGCCTGTGTAATGTTTGAGCTCTTTTTTATCAAGGTGCTCAAGGTACCATTTGTAGTGGTTTAGGAGTATGCTGTTTTGCAATGTTCGGGTGTTTATCATGTTTTGCTCCTTTGTGTTTTTAATAGCAAAAGTTCTCGCTGTTTATCAGGGGCGGGAACAGCTGTTATCTCACCGGCAGGCTTTCGATGATTCGTTCCCTGCCTGCCTGTTAAACTCTTTGGGGAGTTTAACAGGCAGCCGGCACTGGCCGGCGCCCGGGTTTTCTTACGCGGATTTTCTCCTCAGGCCGGTGATTTATCACCGGGGGAATGGGGGTAGTAGCCGTTGGCTTTTGGCCGATGGCTATTTAAAAGCCATAAGCCAAAGGCTAACGGCTACTAATGCCTTGCCGGCGCAAAGTGAACAACGAAGTTTGCAGAAGCCTTATTGCGACCTCCTGTCGCTGGCTTCTGCATTAGGACATCCTGTCCGTCACAGGGACGAACAAGGCAGAGAACGCAGCCCGAGGAGTACGGATTACGACGAGAGGTGGCGGAAGGTTCGGAATACCCCACACCGGACAAAGTGGCCTCCCTGTCCCGATTTCCGATATAACTGGAGGCTTGCGAGCATGCGTAGCAAAGACGAGCAAGGCATCCGCTTGAAAGCAAAGGGGGAAAGGGTTCGGGAAAGGGGGAAACGCCGTGTACAAGGCTTGGGGCTCCTGTGAAATCTGCGTATGTTTTTCTACTATTTTGTATGCTCTCTCTTCTCCCTCTTTATGTTTTTTAAGAAAACTGCGAAAGCTCTGATTTCTTTTAA
>CAYWFP010000178.1:0-1804 GCA_964457365.1 uncultured Planctomycetaceae bacterium | reverse complement strand
TTTGTTTCCGAAAGGTATCCGAAAGGTGCGAAAGGTTTAATTATTTTTTTCATTTACATTATATCCAAATTTAAACTCATTATCAACGAGCCTGTATATTGTTTTACTGCCGTTTGTTCCTTTTACTTTTATTGTACTTAGTCAGGTTTTAAATTTTTTTTAAAAAAAAATTTACATTTTGAGGTATATAGATTATAATTAAAGCTATGAATCAATTTGATAAAAAGAAATTAAAAAAATGTTCAAAATCTCAACTTATTGAGATTATACTTAATATCCAGGAAGGTAATGAAGTTGAAATTCAGTTGCCACAAAAAAACTCAGAAAATTCATCAATTCCATCTTCAAAAGATATTACTAAAAAAGAAACGCAAAAATCTGATACAGATAACAAGCCACCCCATGGTGGCCCCAAAAAGGGACACACAGGAGTCAGCCGCAAATCAGCAGAAAATCCTGACATAATAATTTTTAAAAGAATAGAGAAATGTCCAAGAACCGGTGAAGCAGTAGATTCTAAAAGTACTTCTTATCATAAACATCAAATTATAGAGTTATTCCCCGCATTTATTAAAATTATTGAGATCCGCCGACAAACAACCACAGGACCTGATGGTAAGACTATAATTGCTCCCAATCCTGAAGGTATTGAAAATAATCAGAAATTTGGTCCTTATTTAAAATCATATATTGCCACTTTACGGTTTCGTTTTCATATGGAATGGGATAGTATAAGAACATTATTTGAGTTGTTTTATACAGAATCAATTTCAAAAGGTGCAATGAACCATATTTTTAACGATCTTAAAAAAGAATTAGAGCCGGAATATAAAAACATCGGGGAAGATATACAAAAGGCTGATATTGTTGGTATAGATGAAACAGGTACCCGTATCGATGGACAAAGATATTGGAGTTGGGTATTCAGAACAGATGAATTAACTCAGTTTAAGGTCGAAGATAACCGTAGTCATTTAGTTGTTGAAAACACTCTTGGGTCTAACTATAAAGGAACAATGGTTACTGATTTTTTTGGAGCATATAGTGACAGGTTTTTTTCTGAATGTGAAAAACAAAAATGCATGTCTCATTTAGGGCGTGATGTTAAATTTAGCCTGGAAATAAATGATGAAATAATCGGATTTCCAACAAAATTACTGACCATTCTTGAAAATGCCTTAAAACTCAAAAAGGAAGTGATATTTAATTCACCAGATTTTATTCAAACACGTGAGAAATTAGAGTTTGAATTAGACCAACTAATTGATGATGAGAATTTATGCAAAAACAAAATAGAAAAAAAATTACAAAAAAGAATTATACGCTTCCGGAAACAAATTTTTACTTTTTTGTATAATGAGCATGCTCCACCCGATAATAATGGGTCTGAACGCGATATCAGAAAATGGGTTATTTTCAGAAAGATATATGGGTGTTTTAGAAGCAAGGAAGGTGCTGAAAATCTTGCTGTAATCATGAGCATAATAGAAACATGCAAAAAGCAAGGGCACAATTTTTTTGACAAAATTAAAGAAGCGTTTAATGTTGATTTATTTCAAAAGGAGTATTCCAATGCTAAAATTTGAAAACGTGACTAATTACAAATAAAGATTGCGGGCATGAGATGATTTTGCCGTTTTCCTGTAAAGGAAGGTCTCTTTGTTCATCCTGTATGACCAAGCGCATGCTTGAGTTTCAAAACTTTTTCATAAAGGAGATATCAGTTGCTGTACCCGTAAGGCATTTTGTTACGACTTTGCCAAAGGTTTTAAGAAAATATTTTATAAAAAACAGAAAATGTTTA
>CAYWFP010000177.1:0-4312 GCA_964457365.1 uncultured Planctomycetaceae bacterium | reverse complement strand
GCAAACGTGCATGTCATCACCGTGACTGAAGGCAGAATGCACGTGCACAAGAAATATGACGAAGTGTATTTTGTCTTATCCGGAAAGGGCTCAATGAGTCTGCAAGGAGAGAACCACCCTTTGCGACCGGGAGCCGTCGCCGTCACCCCGGCTGGCACTCCACACGGGCTTGTCGCCGATCCGGGCGAACGGCTAGAGTTTGTCATCTTTGGAACACCCCCTATCTCAATCGACGATCCCAGGGCAAAACCCGTTAAGCCAGAGGGGATTGAAATGGAGTGAACACAAAGGCAACGACTAAGGCGGTTTTGCTTCCAGGCGGTCGCCAGTTATCTATTGTGAAGCAATTCCCTTGTCGCCAAATCGGTCGATCCACACCTTCCTCAAGCGCAGTGCCAGTTGTTCCGTAGCGGTAATCGCTTCCGAATCGTTTTTGATCTCACCTTTCTGAAATGCCATCCCGGTCACCCCGCGATGGGCGATAATCATCTCGTGCTTGACAAAAAAGCTGTTGATCGCGGTGATTGCGCTTTCAGCGCCATAACGCCGACCGACCACCACGGCGGCGCCGATTTTGTCGCGCAATTGCTCACGCAGGCACCAGGTTCGGTCCATAAAGGCTTTCACATCCGCGGTCACGTTATTGAAGAAGACTGGCGAACCGATGATAATCATATCGGAGGCCAGCAACTTCGGAATGATCTGTGCTGTCATGTCGTCGTCCAGCACGCAGTGCCCGGTATCTCTGCACGCCTAACAAGACGCACAGTGCTTCACACGGTAATCCGTCAGCCGCAGCAACTCTCCGCCCAAAGCACTGACAAGCATATCGAGCAAATACTCGGTATTGCCTCCGGTGCGAGGGCTGCCTTTGATGCAGAGAGACTTCATGTAGGCACGCTTTCGTGATTGGAGGGCGGAGAAGTATGGATTCAAACGCGCGACAGGTATTTACTCCTCCGCCGGCACGACCGCTTCAACATCACAAACCTGAGCGCACGCACCGCAACCGAGGCATTTCTCCTGATCGACTTCGTAATCCTGGATTGCATCCGCCGGGCAGATATCTTCGCATTTGCCGCATTGCACGCACTTGTCCTTCAGGATTTTGTACTTCACGCGCTTCTCCTTGTGAGATTGTTCACCACCAGTCGTCGGGACGGGAGGCAAGATCATCGCACCTGGAGTTTTGCCGCTTCGCCTAGCGTTTCGGTATCGATTCTGGTTCCGTCCCATGATAGCTCTCCCGCCACCAGCAGAAATAGCCCCAGTCGTTCGCGAGATACTCGCCGATGCGCTCTTCCCCGGCCGGCGCGTCCTCGTCCGCCGGATTCCACCCGCGCGCCTTTCGCTTGGCAAGGAATTCGTACGCATTGACGATATTCTGAAACGTTTTCCTGGCTTCACGGTCACGAGAATGGCGATCTGGATGATATCGCATAGCCAGAAGCCAGAATGCTTTCTTGATGGCCAAGGCATCCGCGTCTTCCGGGACGCCAAGGATCCGCCGCGCCAAGCGCTCCTTATCTTTCTGTTTGTGGATTTCCTCCTGCCACTGCGTTCGCATATCACTCGCCTTTTCGGGTCTTATCCGTTCTTGCCGAACACGGCATCAAGGATGGCCGTGATTTGCTCGCGGTTCTGGATGCTGGTCGTGGCCTTAACAACCTGTCCCTTGCGGAAATAGACAGTGAACGGCAATCCCATGAATGAAGCGCATTCGGGAAGATTCTGGATAAACGCCGCAGCCGGGATGTCAAAATCCATATCCCGGAACGCGACATGGGGGTATTCGCCCTCAAGTTGCTCCATGACCCCATAGACGGGAATACACATCGGTCCCATCCGCCCACAGCAAATCATCACGTTGTCGTTTTCTTTAAGAAGAGTCTGCGTCTCCTCGTTGGCTTCCATGTGTTTCAAATTCGTTTTCAGCATCAGTTCTTCTCCATCCAGTGGGGCGAAAGGATTCGTACTCCATGCGTAATCCGGCAATCCGTTTTGCCCAGCAAGGCGCACTGTGATTACAGCGGACAGGTTCCCGTGGGGCATGTGCCCGTGGAACAACTTCCTGCATCCGAGGAACCGCCCCCGGTGCTGAAGGTGGACATCTGCTTTTCGGTCTTTCCACCGCAATCGGGACACTTGGGCGCTGCAGCGGACATGGAGCGGGCCAGATGTTCGAACCGTTTACCGCACTTGCTGCATTCGTACTCATAAACCGGCATTGTTATTCTCCCTTTTCGGATCATGATTCAGTTCTTGTGATTCCAGAATCTTGTCCAATGCTTTTGCATATTCGGTTTTCGGCCGCAAACCGATTAGGCGCTGGACCTCCTTGCCATTCTGAAAGAAAAGCACGGCTGGAATAGCTGCGATCCCATATCTTTCAGCCAATCGATAGTTTTCTGGAAGATCGAGCGATACCTTGCAGATTGTCACTCGCCCTTTGTAATCTTTGGCAAGAGCCGCTATGGTTGGCGACAGTAACTTGCATGGGTTGCAGCGAACAGAATAGAAGTCAATAAGACATGGAAGAGATGCCTTGAGTACATGCTGCTCGAAGCCCGTCTCATCCTTGATGGATATGGGCTGAAGGTCTTCTGGTCTGTCTTCCGTCTCTGGCTCTCTGTTCTCTTTGGAATCAGTTTTGGTTGCCTGGTTCTCACGATCAGCAATCTTTGAATCGTTTGCCTTCTCACCCGAGGAGCTTGCAAGAATTTTATCAAGTTCTTGTGTATACTCGTCTTCCTGGTGAAGTCCAATGATGCGCTGTTGCAGCTTGCCCTTCCAGAATATCAAGACCGCTGGAATTGCTTCGATACGATAGGTCGCCATCATCGGATGGAGCTCTTGAAGGTCCAGTGACGCCTTGCAGAAACGAACGCGCTCGTTATATTTGTCAGCTATACGGTCGATGATGGGCTCAAGCATCAGACACGGTCGACACCTTGCGGAATGGAAATCAACAAGGCATGGAGCAGATGACTGCAACACGTTTTTGCGGAATCCTTTTTGGTCTTCGATAATGATAATAGACGGTTTCGGAGCATCCGATTTCTTTGGCAATTCTTTGGGCGGATCCGGGTCCGGGAGGGACATCTCTTTCTTGACGGCTTCTCCCTCGCCTGCCTGAAGGCTTGTGCATATGCGCCCGCACGTGAGCCATCCGCTGAAGAATACAAGAAGCACGATTTGCCTGAAGATAATGGTGCGATCACAAGCGATACAGGCGTTCCACTTCGTCTTGCTCGCGAATTCCTGTGGCCCAGGTTCAAAGAACGCGCTGTCAATAGGCCTAATCACCACTGAGCCTCCCTGTGATTTCATGGCGTTACGAAATCCATCTTCCCTGTCACCCTATCCGATCCAACAATGTTCCTCGTTCAAGTATTGTCTTGCAGCAGCCAAGTATTCGTTCATCTGGTCAACCGTCGGTGCTGCTATCTTCATGTAATCTGGGTCAAGGGTGTTCTGTGGGCGAAAAGCACGAAGAATGTAATGCCGACATGGAGCCGTCTCTCGGACGATAGCCGCAATGTCGTTGGGAGTATGAATGCCCGGAATGCAGATCGTGCGGAATTCGTAATCAACGCCTGAGTCCCGAATTACGCGAATGGAATCCCGAAGCTTCGGAAGCCATTTTTGCATCGAAACCCCGGTTGCGCGACCGTACCCCTCTTCCATAAGGGGGGCTTTGACATCCATGGCGACATAGTCGACCAAACCGGTACGGAGGCATTCGGACAAGCGTTTGGGAAAACTGCCGTTGGTATCGAGTTTCACATCCAGTCCCGCATCTTTGAAGCAACGCAAGACACCGGCGATTTCTGGAAATAGCAGAGGTTCACCGCCTGTCACGCAGACGCCATCTATCCATCCCTTGCGCTCACACAGCCAATCCAGCAGAAAGCGAACGGAATAGGACGGCAGTTCCCCTTCTTTGGAGAGCGCCAGTTCCGGATTGTGGCAGATGGGGCACCGGAAGTTACAGCCCATCGTGTACGCGGTGAACGCAAGTTTGCCCGGATAATCGATCATGGTCAGCGGCACGAAACCTTGAAAGACGAACGATTCTGTTCGTTTGCGTGAGCTTGCGTTCGCGACATTTGCGGTGCTACTGGGCATCGAGCGAATCCTTGGAAGTGATCTCAGGATTGATTTCTTGCGACGCATCGGCTTTCATTCGCTCAAGGTAGGCTGCGATGCAGTCCCGGCAGCCGACGCCGTTCGCTCCCTTGCTGATGAATCCCCTGAATTCGTCCAGCCAACTCGCGTCGCCATCCCGGTTGCGATGCACGAAAGCGAGAAA
>CAYWFP010000176.1:0-4328 GCA_964457365.1 uncultured Planctomycetaceae bacterium | reverse complement strand
GTCAACCGCCGGTGGAAGCGCAACCAGTTCAGCCACAGCAGCCGGCGCAGGGTCAGCAACCGGCGCAGGCGTCGCCGACCGTGTCGCCGACGTCGACGGCGCAACCGGTCTCGCCGTTGCTGCGGCTTCTCGACGATGTACTGCCGCCGCCGGCGCCAGCGCGTGAGGAACTGCTCGCCCGTATCGACCGCGCCGTCGAGACAACGCCCGTGAGTCATTCGCCCGCCGCAGGCGAGGAGGCGAACGAGCGACCGGCGCGGCAGGTGTCGCAAAAGCCGAATGCACCTCCGATACCCGAGACGAGCCGGGACGCGGCGCCGGAGAAGGGATTGCTGCGCGGATTGTCGCGCGCGTTCCAGGCGGCGGTGGAGACCTTGCGCGCGCCGCCCGCGTCCACGCCGCGCGTGGCGCCGCCCTTGCAGGAGCCGCAGACGCTGCTGGTCGACCAGGTGCGCGTGCCGGTGCAGGTGTCGTCGCCGACGGGGTCCGCGCAGGCGGATCTGAGCGTGTCGGCCGCGGAGTTTACGCAGCTGGCGCGGGCGCTCCTGGCCAACAATCGCCGTCCGGTGCCGGCCGCGATCGAGCCGATGCCGCAGGAAGGGGCGCGGGTGCGGATCGAGAACATGACCGCGAAGCTGGAGACGCCGGCGCAGGCGCTGCCGCGGGAATCCGGACCGGTCGAACTGACGCCCGCGCGCGAAGCATTGCTGACGGGGCTGTTGCAGGTGGGCGTGGCTTCGTCTGCCGATCCGGCGGAGAGCCCCGTCGACGCGGGGCTGCAGAAGGCCGGCCTGACCCCGAGCGCGGCGACGCGCCAGGCCGCCGAGGCGTTGCAGCAGGAGAACGTGCCGATCGACCGGCAGAGCGTCCAGTCGCTGCTCTCACTCGCAGCCGGCCGCGAAGGCCCCGAGCGCGCGCAGATGCTGGCCGCCGGGGCGCGGCTGATGGCGCTGGACGCGCCGGTGACCCCGCCGCTGGCGCGCGGCATGGCCGAGATCATGCACGGTAGCCAGAGCGTCGGCGAGCGTCTCGCCCAGGCGCAGGAGGCGTTGCAACAGGCGACGACCCACGTGCCGGAATCGGCCCCGCTGCAGGAGGCGGCGGCGCTGATGGACCGGCTGGCGGTGCTCGTGGACGAGGCGAAGACGCCGGAGCTGTTGTCGTCGTTTCTGCGCAGCTTCGGCCGGGAAACGCTCGGCGAGGCGCTGGCGCGGATCGAACAGGGCGCGGAGCAGGCGCTGGCGCGGCAACCGGCCTTCGCCAGACTCGACGCGGCGCTGGCGGTCCTGCACAGTCGGCTCGACAACCAGCCGCTCCCTTCCCCGCCGGAGAATCCCGCCGAACCGGCGTCGACCGAAGACGCCCGCCCCGGGGGGCAACGCGCCGAGGCCGCGCAGACGGCGCCGCGGAACGCCGTGCAACCGCAGGCAATGCCGAACGTTCCGCCGGCAGCGCCGACCGTTACGCCGCCGCCGGTATTGCCGGGCCTGAACGATCCGCTGTGGCAGTGGACGCCGGGCGAGAGCCCCGAGCCCGCGTCCTCGCCGCAGGTGCTCGACCTGGTTCGCGAGGTGCTGCAGGCGGAGGACCCGCCCGCCGCGCACCGGGCCGCGCGGCGGGCGGTGGAGGAGGGCGACCGCCAGGTGCTGCGCGAAGCCGTGCGCGCGCTGGAGGAGGTCGAGCGCGAGGCGGTACGGCGCGAACCGGCGCTCGAGCGCCTGCGCGAGGCCGCCGAGGACGTCCGCGACGTCGGCCGGCGTTTCATGGCCTACAAGGCCGAGAACCTGGCGCACCTGAGGCAGGATCCGAGCGTCTTCATCGCCGAGGTGCCGTTCCGCTTCGCCGAGGAGGACCACGACGGCAAGCTGCAGCTCTATTACCGCCGCGGCGGCAAGGACGGGCAGCAGAGCGCGCGCGTGGTGCTGGACTTGAACACCGGCCACCTCGGCCCGGTGGTGGGCGATCTGCGTTTCTTCAAGAACAAGGCGCTGGACGTCAATATCTTCGTCGCCAGCCAGCCGCTGGTCGATTACCTGCGCGGGGGCGTGGACGAATTGGCGCAGGCGCTGGAGGAGTTGGGCTTTCCCTGTCGTCCCACCGTACGCCTGATTCCGGAGGTCGCGCCCGCGCCGGAGCCGTCGCCGTCGCCGTCGGTCGCCGGGGGCGAGACGCACTGGATTGACACGCGCGCCTAGGGCGGTTTCCTCTTCGCAAATCCCGCGACAGCCGATATCATAAACGCGGACGCGGGATCGAGAACGCATGGCATCAGCACGCAGACCGCAGACGCTCCGCCGGCAGCTCGCCGTGGCCCTGGGTTACCAGATGGACCGCGACGCCGCGCCGCGGGTGCTGGCCAAGGGGCAGGGCAAGGTCGCCCAGCGATTGATCGAGCTGGCGCGCGAAAACGACATCCCCATCCGCACCGACCCGGAGCTGGTCGCGTCGCTGGCAAAGCTGGATCTGGGGGAGGCGATTCCGTCGGAGCTGTACCCGGCGGTGGCGGAGGTCTTGGCATGGGTCTACCGGATGAACCAGCAACGCCGGGGCTTCTGAGGCGCTGCGCGCGCGCCGGGGCGCACCTGGGCGAGGCATTCTGGCAGACGGTCTATCCGCCGCGCTGTTTCGGCTGCGAGGCGGGGCTGCTTTGGACCTTGCCGGCGGGCCTTTGCCACGCCTGCGCGCGGGCGGTGGACTACCTCGATACGCGCGCGTGCCGCTTCTGCGGCGCCGCGGCCGGGGAGCACGCGGAGCTGGGCAAGGGGTGCTCCCGGTGTATGCCTTCGCGGCTGCAGTTCACCCGCGCGGTGGCGGTTGCCGCCTACGACGGGCCGGTGCGCGGTTTGCTGCACGGCTTCAAGTTTCGCGGGCAGAAACGCCTTGCCGCGCCGCTGGGGGCGCTCGTGGCCGCGCGTGTGCGGCAGGAAGAGCTCGCCTGCGACCGCGTGATGGCGGTGCCGCTGCATCCGAGGCGCCTGCGCGAGCGCGGGTACAACCAGGCGGAACTCCTGGCGCGGCGGGTGGCCGCGGACCTGGCGCTGCCGTTCGATACCGCCACGCTGCGCCGCATCCGTCACACCCGCGCCCAGGCCACGCTGAAGGCGCGCATGCGGCTGGAAAACCCCGTCGGCGCCTTCGTCGCCGTCGGCGACCTCGACGGCGCGCGCGTGCTGCTCGTGGACGACATCCTCACCACCGGCACCACGGTCAGCGAGTGCGCCACGGCGCTGCGGAAGGCCGGCGCCGCCCGCGTCTATGTCGCCGTCTTCGCGCGGTAGGGTCGCATACATATCCTGCCTACGCCGGCTGCCGCGTCGGTACAAGCCTCGGCTAATTCTCGACCGCCATTGACAGCCCCGCGCCGCTCCGTTACCACAGGGGCAGGAGGAAGCGCGATGAAGCTGAGCGGCTATCTCGCGCCCGCGCGGGTGGCCGTGCTGGGGGCGCGGGACAAGAGCGAGGCGCTCGAGAAGGTGCTGGACCTGTTGCGCGAGAGTTCCAGTATCGCCGACTTCGAACGTTTCGCCGCGGCGGTGCGCGAGCGCGAGGAGGTGCTGGCCACCGGCATCGGCCTGGGGCTGGGCGTGCCACACGTGCGTTGCCCCTCGGTGCGCGACCCGGTGGCGGCGCTGGCGGTGCTGCGCGAAGGTGTCGAGTACGGCAGCCTCGACGGCGTACCGGTGCGGCTGATCGTGCTGATCGCCATGCCGGCGAACACGCACGAGGAGTACCTTAAATACCTCTCGCGGCTGAGCAACCGGTTCATGAACCGCGCCTTCCGCGAGTCGATCCTCGCCTGCGACAACGCCGGGGCGCTGTGGGAATTGATCAAGGATCAGTAGATCGGAGACGACGCATGAAGTTGATGGACGTGGTGCGCCGCGAATGCATCCGCGGCGGCGCGCAGTACGCCGACAAGGACGCGGTGCTGCAGGATGTCGCCGCGCTGGCCGCCGGGGCGGAGGTGGCCGACGGGCTGGACCCCGAGGCGATCCTCGCGGCGTTGCGCGAGCGCGAGGAGCTCGGCTCCACCGGCTTCGGCGGCGGCATCGCCATCCCCCACTGCCGCATGCCCCAGGTCAAGGAGTTCGTCGTCGGCATCCTCACCTGCCCCGACGGGGTGGCGTTCGACGCGCTGGACAAGGAGCCGGTCAAGCTCTTCGTCTTCATCGTCGCCCCCGAGTCCGGCCACAACGCCCACATCCGCCTGCTCTCGGCGATCAGCCAGGCGCTGGCGACGCCGAACGCCCTCGAGGAGCTGCTGGCCGAGCCGACCGCCGAGGGCGCGTACGAGAGCTTTATGCGCCACGTCCGCGACGAGGTCGACA
>CAYWFP010000175.1:0-4366 GCA_964457365.1 uncultured Planctomycetaceae bacterium | reverse complement strand
GGCCCTCTTTCCAGCCCCACCCCGTCGCCTCAGCGACGAGATGGAAATGCACTCGATTCAACAGCTCACACAGGTACTCCTTGGTGGCAAGTTCTGTACGTGGACGTAGCTGGACACAGTCAGCCTTATTTAGCGCTCTCGGCAGCGCCCCGGGCAGAATGCACGCACGTAAGTTCGGGTTACCCATCGTACCAATCAGCACGTCTCCAGGCCTGCATTCGTGTTTCGAAATCGTCTGGAAGTGTTTCTCAGATATGTATACCTGGTCGTCATCCAGGAATTCACCGACACCAATATTTTGTAGGCGTATGACCCGAACGCCATCCTCAGTGTAGTGGCATGTCTTCAGCTTAGACCCAAATGGCCCATCCAAAAACTTCAGCGCCAATTCCCCAAGCTCAGCCGTGGGCCAGCCTTTGGGGTTGGTGACGGGGTCGCCGAAGATGTCGAGGAAGGTGGAGCGGAGGAGGTCGTTTAGGAGGGTGAGGGCTTCTTGGCGTTTGCGGCGGAGGGCGTCGGCCTTGTCCAGGATGGCGGCGATGCGGCGCTGTTCTTCGAGGGGGAGCTTGGGGACGGGGAACTCTTCAACGTGGGCGCGCTTGATTGCCTGAAATGTGGACCCTGTGGAGTTTTTGGCCAAGAGTTCCTGATTTGCAGCAATATAGTGGGAGATGAAAGAGATATCGCACATCCCCTTAGGCCGCAAACCAGCGACTCCTCTTCCCAAGCAATACTCCCTATCTGCCCAATTCGTGTCGCCGATTGTAGCCCGGATACACAGAATCAGATCTCCAGGCTCGCACACTTTTGATGGCTCAGTAGTCCATTTCGATGGTTCAGGATGCTTCTCCCCGAAGTCGCTTGCGCCCGCGATCAAAGGTACGCCAACCTCCATATCGTTGTATGAGCTACCTGGCGGCGCGGTCCCCATCGTGACATCGACCAACTGGCTCATGGGAACACGGCTGGGACTTTTAGCATCGTCACGTAGACTCATTTCAACATCCCCTCCAGCTCGTCGATGTCCGCCATGATCTCGGTCTCCAGCGTGCGCAGGCGGTCGAAGATGATATCTGGTGGGTCGACATCGGGCGCCTCGTAGGGAATCTCTTTGTAGCGGTTGATGGCGAGGTCGTATTTGTTGTCGCGAATCTCGTCGGCGGGGACCCAGAAGCACTTGCCGGTACGGGGGAGGTCTTCCCTGGGGTCGCGCTTGTGCCATTGATCGAGGAGGTCGGGGATATCGTTGTCGTCGATTTCCTGGCGCTTGTCGTCCAGGGAGAAGCCGTCGGCCTCGAGATCGTAGTACCAGACATGGTTCGTTTCGCCGTCCTTGGTGAAGAGGAGGATGGCGGTGGAGACGCCGGCGTAGGGCTTGAAGACGCCGGAGGGCAGGGAGACGATGCCATCGAGCTGGTGGTCGTCCACGAGCATCTTGCGGACGGCGCGGTGGGCCTTGCTCGAGCCGAAGAGGACGCCATCGGGGACGATAACGGCGGCGCGGCCCCCGGTGTGGAGCAGGCGCAGGAAGAGGACGATGAAGAGCAGTTCGGTCTTCTTGGTCTTGACCTGGTTTTTGAGGGAGGCGGCGACGTTCTCCGCGTCGATATTGCCCTTGAAGGGGGGATTGGCGAGGATGACGTTGAAGGCGTCGGCCGCCTGTTTGCGGTAGCGTTCGGTGAAAGACTCGGCGAGGCTGTCCTGGTAGTTAATACTGGGGTTGTCGATGCCATGGAGCATCATGTTCATGGCGCCGACGCGGAGCATGGTGGTATCGAAGTCGAAGCCGCTGAGCAGGTCGTTTTGGATATGCTCGCGGTAGGGTTCGAGTTGGTCGCCGGGGTAGATCTTCACCGGGTTGCCGCGGCTATCTTTCACGGGTTCGCCGTTTTCGTCCTCGGCATCGTGGATGAGTTCGGGTGAGGACCACTGGCGTTGCAGGTACTCCATGACGGCGATGAGGAAGCCGGCGGTGCCGCAGGCGGGGTCACAGACCGTCTCGTCGGGCTTGGGGTCGACCATCTGGACCATGGCGCGGATGATGTGACGGGGGGTGCGAAACTGGCCATTGATGCCGGCGGTGGTGAGCTTGCTGAGGAGGTGTTCGTAGAGGTCGCCCTTGGTGTCGCGGTCCTGGAGGGGCAGTTGGTCGATGGCGTTGACGGCCTGGACCATGAGGGCGCCATTGGGGATGAGGCACTGGGCGTCCTGCAGGTACTGCGCGAGGGTGCTGTGCTCGCCGCCGAGGTCTTCACGGAGGAAGGGGAAGAGTTCATCGCGGACAAGGGCCAGGAGCTTGTCGCCGGACTCGATATGGCGAAACTTGGACCAGCGCAGGTGTTGCTTGTCGGGCGGGAAGATGCGGGTGTAGCTGTAGGACTCCAGGCGTTCGGCCTTGCGCTCGTTGGTGGTTTCCTGGAGGTCGAGCATGCGGGCAAAGGCCAGGTAGGATATTTGCTCGATGACGGTGAGGGGGTTGGTGATCCCCCCGGTCCAGAATCTTGTCCACAGGGCGTCCACTTGGGCTCTCAATTTTCCAGTGATCATGCAGGTCTCCGGTGTGGCGGGGGATCAGCCCGCCCGTGACAGGTCGTTTATGCGATTGATCAGCTCCAGCAGGTCGTCCATCTGATCGTTGTCGGTGAAGACGCCGTCGATGCCGTCGTGATTGATTGTGGTAAAGGGTGCGTCCCAGAGCTGTTCAAGCTCAACTTTGCCGTAGTTGGCGATGAGCTTCTTCAGCATGTCGAGGAAGCGCATCTGGTGGGAGCTCAGTTGGGGGTATTTGTAAAAGAACTCGGTGAAGACCTCGTTTACCTTCTCGGGGTCGACCCCGATGATGAGGCGGATGGCCTTTTCGATGCTGCCTGCCTCGGGGAAGTGTATGGGGAGCTGGTCCAGGTGTACCGAGGGGTCGCGTTCGGCCACCATGCTGTCCAGCAGGCGGATGTCGTCCTCGGTCACGGGCTCACCGCGGCGAATCTTTCGCAGGGCGGGCGAGTTTTCCAGGATGTCTTTGAGGATGTTTTCGACGCGGTGGCGGTAAGCGAGGAGGTTCTTGCCGGCCAGGCGCGGCGGGCGGACCTCGTATTTCTCGTCTTCGTCGCGAACGTCGATGGTCAGGGGCTCGAAGTCGGGCCGCACATCCCGGCGGCGGAAGCGCATCAGGCCCCGCAGCTTCTCGCGGAGGGTCTCGAGGCCGGTGACGGTGACGCTGTCCCAATAGGCCCCCGTGGTGACTTCCTTGATCAGGGGCAGTTCCTTGGCGACTTGGGCGAGGTTGACGGGCAGGCGCTCGACTTGGGCGATGATGTCGTCGCGATGGTTTTCCAGCTCACCGGAGCCGCAGACCAAGGCGTCCTGGGCGCGGGCGACGAGCAGGTCGAAGCGGAAGGCCGCTTGGTGGCCATCGACATTGCGCCACTGCATGAGCGGGGCGATCTCCTGGCGCAAGACGGCGCGGGTGGCCGCGGCGAATTGTTGGAGCACCTCGGTCTGCTCGACGGTGCGCTTGTCCTTCCACTTCTCGCGGACGGCGATGGTGCCCTCATCAAGGGCCTTGATGTCGGCCTGCATGAGCTTCACGGCCAGGTCGAAGGCCGCTTTGTCCTGGTGCTCCAGGGCCGTCTCGGCCAGGGCGATGCGGGTCTCGAAGAGCGTCTCCAGCAGGCTTTTGCGCCGTCCGGGGTCTTTCTCCTCGAATTTCTCGCCGAACCAGTCGAAGTTGCCCCAGTGGTCGAAGATGAGGAACTCTTTCTTGTCCTTGCCGGGGCCGAAAAGGTCGGGGCAGAGCCGCGTGCCGCGCCCGATCATCTGCCAGAACTTGATGTAGGAGCGGACGGGCTTGGCGAAGACGAGGTTGAGCACTTCGGGGACGTCGATACCCGTATCGAGCATGTCCACGGAGATGGCGATGGTCAGGTCGCGGGCACCGGTGTTGTCCTTGAAGTCGTCGATGAGTTGCTCGGCGCGGGGCTCGTAGTTGTCGATGACCTGGCAGAAGCCGCCGCTGTACTGGGGGTACATCTCGTCGAAGAGCTCATTCATGGCGAGGGCGTGGCGATGATTGCGGGCGAAGACGATGGTCTTGCCGAGGCGCGTGTCATCCTCCACGCGGATGCCCTTCTCCATGAGGTTGCGGAGGATGTGGCGGTCGGTGTCGCGGTTGAAGACGCGGCGGTCCACGTCCTCCTTCTCATACTCCACGGCTTCGGGGTCTTCGACCTGGTCCTCAAGCTGGAGCTTCTGGTCCGCCGACATCTCAGAATACTTGATGCCGCCGCGAAGGAACTTGGTGGTGTGGGAGGCGTTCTTGAACGGGACGAGGTAGGCCGGCTGGTCGTTGATGGCCTCTTCAAAGGAATAA
>CAYWFP010000174.1:0-4420 GCA_964457365.1 uncultured Planctomycetaceae bacterium | reverse complement strand
AAGCTCTGCTGGACCTGCGAGACCGGCGGGCATATGGGCACGATCTGGTGCCGGCGGCGCTTCGAAGGGCCGACGGTCGTTTCCTACGATGTCACCACCGTTTCCGGCAACGACAACATCAACTTCATCTTCTACGGCAATACCGAAAACGACGACCTGATCGAAACCAGCGCCTCGCGCACCGGTGCGTACGCCGAGTATCACGGGATGCGGAATTACATCATCACCTACCTCACCAACGGCGAGCAGGAGTGGCGCATCCGTTTCCGCAAATGCCCCGGCTTCAACCTCGTGGCCGAAGGCCACGCACAGCGCCCGGTGGAGAAAGGCATTACCCGGCACATCGGCTACGTGTTCGACGCCGCCGGCGCCATGCGGCTCTACGTCGACGGAGACCTGCTGCAGGAATACGTCGATCCCGAAACCCCGCACCGCAGCGGTTACCACGGCTTCCGCACCTGGGACAGCGTGCTGCAGTACGCGAATTTCAAGGTCTGCGGAATCCGCTAGCCGTCAAATCCGCTCCGGTGCCTCCCAGTCGCCGGTCATGCCGAGGGGCAGGCGGAACGTCTCCCCGTCGCGGGTACAGAAATACAGCCGCGAGATCGACGGCTCGCGGCCGTGCCCGTCGGCCCAGAAGGCGTAGAAGTCCGGATGCGCGTTTACCGGGCGCCGCGCGTAGGTATGGTTGCGCTCGCTATCCGCGGTCAGGTCTCTGCGCTTGCGCCAGGTTTCTCCCGCGTCGTCGCTGAGCCACATCGCCATCTCGCCGCCGGGGTTGTACGGCTGCGGTCCGGCCTCCGTCGGCGCGATCAACCGCCAGGTGGATTCGTCCTCGATATACAGCGAGCCCATGTCGTAGTTGCTGTCCGAGCGGGTGATCTCGCTCCGTCGCCAGGACGAACCGTCGAAGCGGTGAAGCGTCCAGACGCGCGGGTCGTTCTCCGGCCCCGGGATGTGTCCGCCGCTGGTGACCGTAAGGACGACGGGGTGGCCGTCGTGGTCGAAGACGATGTCCTTCAGATAGACCAGCCGTCCTTCGCTCTCGGCGTCGTAGACCAGCGCCGGATTCTTCGGCTCCGTCAACGGCAGCTCCACGGCGCGTCCGTCCAGCGTCGTCCACGTCTCGCCGAGGTCGGTCGATTGCAGGACGTACAAGTTCGTCCGCCGCTCGACGCCGCCCTCTTCGGGGTGGTAGTTGAAGGCGGTGACGATACGGCCGTCGCGGCAATTGCTGATCTGGTACTGCCCGTTTCGTATGCGCGCGTGGAATTTCGGCGTCGTCCAGGTGCGCCCGTCGGCGCTGCGCGAGGACGCGAGCATGCGGCGACCGTTCTCGTACTGGGTATGCACGAGCACGAAGCCCTTGCCGGGGATAGGCCACGGCTGCGGGTACGCGAAGAGCGTCGTCGCCACCGTCTCGAAGCGCGTGATGTCGTAGGGTTTGACGCTGCGGTGGATAAAGCTCGGGCTGGTCCACGGGCCGTGCGAGGGCGAGAAGACCCAGATATGCCCGGCCTCGTCGACGCTGAGCACCGGGTTGTCGTGCGGATCGCCGCACCACTTGTCCAGCAGGATCGTCGGCCGCGAGACCTTGCCCGTGACGTGGTCGTAACAGCCGACCATGTGCCAGAGCTGCCGCGGTCCTTCGAACTTGCACGCGGCCATGTCGCCTCTTTCATTGACGCGCATGTCGAGTTCGTGCCCCTCCGGGCTGGTGCCGCCGTAGCAGAAGAAGGTCTTCCGCACCTGTTCGCAATAGAACGCCAGCGAGCGGTGTTTGGCGCAATAGGTGCCGAGGCCGCCGGAGTACTTGTACGCGTATTCGCCCGGGATCGCCGTCTGCCCGTGCCAGATCCCGCGGTAGCCGGTGTCTTGCTGGCAGAACAATTCCTGCGCGCCGGGCGCGGGCATCTCGGCACGGGGCCAGGCATAGCTCTCGCCGCCGCCGAGAGGGGTGATGGTCATGCCGGTATCGGTCGTCTGCATGGCGCTCCTCCTCCAGGGAAAAAGAATCTGCTTCCTAGCCTACCGCGAAACGACGAATCGGCAAGGCGACGAAACGGCTTATATGTTGACATATAAGGCAATTTCAGCCATATTGTCTACATCACGGCTGGAGGCGAGGATGAGCGCGAATCGCGGCCGCATCGAGGCCACGCTCGCGGCGTTCGAACAGACGCTCGGCGTGCGCCTGACGGTGATCGACAACAACGGCCTCTTCCGCGACCGGCACGGCAGAGCCCTGCTCGGCGACGGCCGGCAGTCGCACAAGGCCAACGCCGTCTGCGCGCACGGGCACGGCCCGCGCTGCATCGACCATTGCCGGCACGCAATCAACCGTCGCGGGGAGGACGAACGCAAACCGTTCGTGCACGCGTGTTGGAAAGGGCTGACCGAGGTGGCGACGCCGCTGATCTTCAAGGGCGTGCATGTCGGTTCGCTCTTCGCCGGCATCTGGCGCGATGGAAAGGCCCCGCCGCGCGAGCTGCCGCCGGCGTTCCATACAGCCTACGCCGCGCTCGATGCATTGCCGCGGTCCCGGGCGCGGGCGTTGCTGCGCATGCTGCCGTGGATCGGCGAGGGCTTGCAAACGGCGCTGGACGCGGAACTCGGCACCGCCATGGCGGCGACGGACATGAAGACGCGCATCCGGCGCTTTCTCGTCTTCCACTGCCATCGACAGACCGGCGTGGACGAACTCGCCGAAGCGTTGCACCTGTCGCCTTCGCGCGCGCGGCACGTGGTCAAGGAGACCTGCGGCCGTTCGTTCGGACAACTCCTGCTGGAGGAACGCCTGCGCCGCGCGTGCGGAATGCTGCGCCACTCCGACCGCCCCGTCGGCGAGATCGCCGCCAGCGTGGGCCTGCCCGATCAGCGTTACTTCGCCAAGCGTTTCAAGGCCGCGTACGGAGTGACGCCGAGCGCGTACCGCAGGCGCGACAAGGGATGAAGTCGAGGGCGCCTTTACAGCCGGGGGCGAAGCAGCTATACTCGTAGCCGCGAACCTCTCCGAAAAGGAAAAGCCATGCCCTTCGACAAGCGCCCGAACGTCATCCTCATCGTCACCGACCAGCAGCGCGGCGACTGCCTCGGCATCGACGGCCACCCGGTGCTGCAGACGCCGTGCCTCGACTGGATCGCCCGCACCGGCACCCGTTTTTCGCAGGCTTACACCGCCTGCCCGGTCTGCATTCCCGCGCGACGCACGCTCATGACCGGCCAGCGCCCGTCCACCCACGGCGTCACCGGCAATTACGAGACCTGGCTTGAGGGGCCGACGCTGCCGGGCGTCCTGCACGCGGCCGGGTACCAGACGCACGCCTCGGGCAAGCTCCACCTCTGGCCGCTCCGCAAAGGCTACGGCTTCGAGTGGATGGAGCTCTCCGACGGCCCCGGCGCCAGCCCCAACGAGGGCGACAGCGATTACCTCCGCTTTCTGCGGCACGAGGGCCTGCGCGATCTGCACCCGCAGATGGCCCACGGCGTCGCCGGCGAGAGCTGCCACGTCCGCCCGTGGCACCTCGAGGAGCGGTTCCACGTCTGCAACTGGGCCACCGCCTGCGCCATCGATTTCCTGGAGCGACGCGACCGGACGCGGCCGTTCTTCCTCAAGCTCAGCTACTTCCATCCCCACCCGCCGGTGACCCCGCCGCCGGTCTATTACGAGCGCTACCTCGGCATGGACATCCCCGCGCCCTTCGTCGCCGACTGGGCGCGCGTCTACGACGAGCCGCAGCGCGGGCTGCACTGGGCGCATCCGCGGCAGTATCTGGACGCGACGGCGATGAAGCAGTACCGCGCGGCCTACTTCGGGCAGATCAACCACATCGACGACCAGATCCAGCGCCTGCTGAGCGCGATCAACATGATCGAGCACGTCGACTTCTCGAACACGATGGTGCTCTTCTGCTCCGACCACGGCGAGATGCTCGGCGAGCACCAGTGGCACCGCAAGTCCGTCCCGTACCAGGGCGCGGTGCGCGTGCCGTTCCTGGTGCGCCTGCCCGAGAGCATGCGGCAGGAACAGGGCAAGGTGATCGACCGGCCGGTGGAACTCATGGACATCATGCCGACGATCCTCGACGCAGTCGGCGTCGACATTCCCGCCAGTGTCGAGGGCTGCAGCACCTTGCCGCTGATCCGCGGCGACGCCCCCGACTGGCGCGACTGCGTCCACGGCGAGATCCACCAGGTGCCTACCGAACCTACCGGCATGCACTACCTCACCGACGGCAAGCGCAAGTACGTCTGGTACCCCGGCACCGGGCGCGAGGAATACTTCGACCTGGAGACGTACCCGCACGAGGAACGCGAATCGTCGCGGGATCCGGCCTATGCAGGCATATGTGGAGCTCCACATATCTTGCATTATGTGGACTCGGGGATTATGCGGAGTGTCTGGTTGTTGGATCGCTGC
>CAYWFP010000173.1:0-4430 GCA_964457365.1 uncultured Planctomycetaceae bacterium | reverse complement strand
AGGGAGTTACCGTCAACTTCAACCGTACGCCTTCAGTATTTCTGGCGTTGTAGTATTAGGTTAATTTGCATAACCCGACCTTGCCGCCGCGATCCGCACGGCCAGGAAGGAACTGCAGACGACGGGGACAGTGCCGGGATGGGAAAGGATTATGGGGATGCAGGAGCGGGTCTTTCAGAAAGGAGAATAGCCTAGATTGTTACTTCGGCTGCAAACTGTAATTCTTACGGCATGACTCTATTCAATGCTGCACGCAGATCCATTCGATGGGTCTCAACAAAACTGATGGTAGCCAATTCGGCGCCAAGATTGATTTCTATTTCCGGATCACTCGAGTTTCGGAGAGCTTGTAGAAGCGCCCTAACGCCATCATCTGGCCCCTTCTTAAAGAGAACCTTGTATTTTGCAGCGCATAATGGGCAAAGAGCTAGGTAAAAAGAATGATCTTCATATTCCAGATTGTCGGATACTTGTACAGATTCAAAGTAAAACTCGGTTTGACTCCGTAGCCTAAAAGGCATGGGCCATTTGCACATTTGGCAAACCATAACGCCGTCGCTATTAGTATATAGATCTCTCAGCCAAGTAGATGGATCAAGAGGCGTAGAGGAGGTCCGCACCGAGCGGTTACGAGATTCATATTCCTTGCGTGGTGCGCCCTCTAGGCGCTTTTGAACCTTTACCTCTCGCCTATCGGGGTTTCTAGAACTACGCATTGGGAACTCTGGGCGTTTCCCGCGCTCTTTTCGATAGGTGTCAACGGCATCAGATAATTCTTGGCCTGTTAAATCCTCATGCCTTGCCAAAAAAGAAGCAACGTCCTCTGGCAGGCCTGCTTTCTCATACCGTTTACGTCGCTTGATTTCATTTTCAATAGATTCCTTCTCAGGATCTGGGGGTATGCCCAATCCTTTTATGATATCTTCATTTCGGTCTAGGATTGGATGGAGGTGATTTGCAGCGCACTCTTCGGGGACCACGTATTCTTCGTTATCCGTGGGGATCCAGCACTTCTTCTTTACCAGTTCTCCGAGAGTAGAGTTCTTTTCTTTGTATTGCGCATTGCTGAAATCCTGCCGAGTCGCAGATACGACAGTGCCGTGTAGAAATGGCAGCAATTTTGGAAGCAACCGATTCCAAATGTATTCTGCGCGCTCCAAAGATATATGGTCTAATGCGTATAGAAGCCCGTCTACATTGGTATCAGGATCGAAACACTCAAGGCCCTTTTCGTGCCATCCATGGGAAGAAGATAGACTAACCGAAGAATACGGGTTCGTCTGGTAATCAGCCAATCCCTTGCAAGATATGCGGGGCGCTTGTTGAACACCGAGCTGAATTAACCCATCAACTCCGATTAGATCATCTTCCACGAACCATGCACGCGGATTACCGCGAAAAAATACCGTCAGATCATTTGTGCGAAGGTAGGCTTCGCGTGGACAACAGTACCCCTTTTCCCGTGTTTCGGCATTACTTACACCCAACCATGCGGTATGGCGCAACGCATCAACCATTTCTTTGTATTGAGGGGAGTTTACAAGTCTAAGAGCCGCATCTATCTTTGTCAGATCATTATTGTGCTCATCATCTGAAATAACGCAATCGTCTTCTGTGGCATATTTTGGCAGAACCGAAGAAAGGATGGTAGCGCACTCGTCGGGAAGGATTAGTCCCAATGCAGCGCAGAAGTCCTGGACGCCTTCGTCCGCATAGATCGTCTTCTTCACAACGTGGAAAGATGAATCACCATCAAAGGGAAGATATACGAGGGGCCTCCCAGAACTGTCAAAAGGACACCTGTGTATTCCATCTTCACATCGGATGAAAGGCTTTCCATGCAAGGGAGATTGAGTACGACTTGAAAATTGAACAGATCGTTTTCTCCATAATGCTTGGCGATCTGCCAGGAAACGATAGAATTGGATTATCCAATTGTCGTCTCTTTCTTCCAAAAAGTCTTTTGTGATAGATGATACAACGGCCTCGCCATCAACAACCGGGATATCACATTCGTCCCGAAGGTAACGCCACACCACAGGCAGGCGATTGTCGGTGATGCCAGCATCAGCCCATCGGCATCTTTCAGGTTTGCCGAGCAATTCTCCGACGAACTCCCCAGAAAACAGTTCCCTTACTTCTTGCGAACGGCCTAGCAGAATTGAAGATGCGGGAGCGTGCCCATTCTCGCAAACCGGAATCAAGGGTTCAGTCGATAGGGCCTCTAATACAACGTCATATAGGGGCCTGAAGGAACTCTCCTCGGGAAATCTCTCGGAGTCCAGTGGCAACACTGCCATAAAATCGGCTGTCAGCAATCCATGCTCACGACAAATGGAAAGACTGGTTGCTATAAGTGCCGCCAACTCATCGATCAACCTGATATTCCAGGGATTGTCGCTTTCAATATTGTCACGTGCTGGCGTTGGAGCGAATGGTCCATGAATCAGGAACCCCAGTCCAGTCTCCTGAGCGGTCGGGAAATAAGCTATGAGTGGAGAGCGGTTAAGGGGTTGAACTGTTTTGTTGTCATGAGTCGTGTGTATTCTGTAGGCGATTTTAATAGGAAGTAATTCCTTCCGCGCATGATGCGGAACATCTTTTCGAACTACCAGCCATTCTTCTGAAGTTACCTCTTCGCCTTCAGATTGCCCCACTATGTCAACATATACACCGCCGCGCGGATCTGGCCTTTCTTCGCGAATATAAATGCCTTCTTTAGCGCCATCAACAATCCAGTGGATTTCTTTCACATGATGCAAAAACAATAAAGCGCGAGGCCCAAGGGCCTCCAATTTCGTGAAGATTAGTTGATAAGCTAATTCTGCATCATATTCGGGGTTATCGAACGGAAAGTAAAAGAGTGTTTGGTCGGGTTTGGCCACCGTGCGCGGGGCGACCGCACTTGGTCGGATGAAATGCTCTATAACGAAGTGTTCGTTCCCCGAATGGATTTCCGGTGAACACGTGAAAGCATAGACAGACTTGAATCCAATCCCAAATGTTCCGATTTGATCTAACCGTTCAGTCTTTGTTCCTCTTAGCACATCCGAGATGCCGCGCACATCTTCTTCATCAAAAGGTAGCCCAAAGTGAGACACCTCCAAGTGGTCTCTAAAGAGATGGAATATGACGCCATCTGGATAGTTGCCGTCTGGCTGATCTTGGTGGCGGCGGGCCAGCGCATCCTCGGCATTCTGTAGAAGTTCATAAATGAAGTGTGACTTGTCGCCATAAAGCTTCTCTGCGAGGAATTTACCGATATCATCAAAGTCAGTTCCGCGCCTACGAACATTATCCTCCAATATGGCTTTGTAGTCAGATGCCATCACTTCCCTCCGCTTTCAGGACTCCCCACGCGATGGGTTCAGCGTGAACATCTGCCTTCTCAAGCCCGGAGGATATCTCCGAATGCCTCTTCTCATAATCGGCCATCGCTGCACTGATCTGTGATTGGCGCATGCGGCGAATCTTTTCGTCTGTAGCTTGTTCTAACTGCTCTTTCAGCAATGCCATACGCGCATTGTGGCTGGTTTCAAGGCTTCGTAACCGATGATCGGCCAGAGTTTTGGTTTCTTCTTGATGAGCGTTCCTTGCTTGAGACCAAATCTCATAATGCTTGGACTCCAGCGATTCGAATGAGTCCTTTTCGGGAAACTGGCTGGGTTCGATAGGCCAGGTGACAGCCTGCGCTAGTGCTTCATTGAATGCGGGGCCATTGGCGTCCGAGGAGCTGATGGGAACCAAGACCACATCACGGCGCACCCCTTCATACCGCCACTCGTAAATGACAAAGGGGTGTATGCCTGCTGCAAGTGCAGGATGGCTGGTCATCAACGCCGTTCTGCAATCAGACGCTGAACAACATAGCTTCCTGGCGGCCTGCTGAACCAAAGGATGAAGAGGACTCAATAGGTCAGCATCGGGATCTTGGGTGGCTGCCGCAGCCTCGAATGTGATCTTCGAATGGATCTCATCTTCCTTGAGACGCTTCCGCCAACGGCGGACAGCCTCCGTGGCAGGGAGATTTAGGGATTCTAAGTCACTCAAAAGAGCCGAACGCATCGACTGAGAAAGGCGCAAAGACTGTATACTCTTGTTTCCAAGAATTGCTGATGCATCAGATTCCGTGAGTGATTGCAGATAGAGCGCAACAAGGTTTTCTAAGGATCTGGGACTAAGCCAAGGGCTGGATGACCTTTCCACCTCCTCGCGAAACTGCTGGTCGGAAAGGTCAAGCCCAAAGAACTCCTTCTGGTTCTTCTCTAGCTCTGTGCTTTCGTTGGCAAGCCGGATCTTGTTGTCGGCTATCTGTTGGAACTTGCGTTGCCTTTCGGAGACTGTAAGCTGCAAATCGTCGGCTATTTTTCTAATCTCTTGCGTTAGTTCACCTAGAATCTCCTCGCATTCCCCAACAGAGCTTTCAAATA
>CAYWFP010000172.1:0-4631 GCA_964457365.1 uncultured Planctomycetaceae bacterium | reverse complement strand
GTCCTTGAAGTACATGTTATAACCATCGTGATAGATTTTTTCGTCCGCGCCGCCGTCATCGATCTGGTTGACGCCGATGCTGTAGACGCGGTACGAGTCGCCCTCGGGCAGATACTTCAAAGGCTTGCCGGCGTACGGATCCTCCGGAATCGCGTCGATGTACTCCGGCACCAGTTCGTCCAGCGTCTGCGGGATCCTGCCGTGCGCGAGGCGGTAGCGCTCGACGGCGATGGCCACGCGGGCGGCCTGGAGGCGGATGATGGTGCGGAGATCATTGAAGTTCATGCGGTCATAGGCCGGGAGCGTGAGGCGCGAATACATGGCGATAAACGGCCAGTTGATCCTGACGATCTCCTCGGCCCGGCAATACTCGAATTTCAACCGTGTGCGTTCGCGAAGCGGAAGGCGATGTTCCGCGTACAGCCGTTCGAGCGAGGCGAAGAGATAACATGCATCCGCTTCGTGGCATCCGGTAAGCCGATAGACGGCATCGGCAATGACAAGGGAGTACCGCTTGGCGGGGTCGGGGGAAACGCCGGCTATGAGGTAAGGAAAAGAGGATTTATGCAGGTCCTGCCGCAGCATGACGATCTCGCCGAACCAGTATTCCGGGAACGAGACCTCGGGAATGGCGGATGCTACCTGTTGCCGCAGCCTGCGCAGTTGCGCGTCGGTCAACGAAGCGCGGAACAGCGTCTGTTCGAGCGCATCGAACGTCATCCTGAAGACGATGAAGCGGACGAGTTGATGAATCATTGTCGGTTCGCGCGCAATCCGGTGCGAGAGCGCGAAGATGTTCTCGATCGCCTGTACGCATTCGGCGTTGTCGCCGCGCGTGGCCGCCTCCAGGGCGCGCAACGCCTGCTGCTTGGCGTTCATCCTGTACTGAGCGAGAAACGGCAGCGGTATATTCGCCATGTCGTCGAAGCCGCCGTATTCGCGTGTCGATGTGCCGGCCAATGCCTTGTCCAGCGCGGCATAACAGGCGGCATTGGCTTTGGCGTGCTGGCGCAGAAGATTGAGCACGTCCGGGCGGATCGCCTCGCCGTGTTCAATCGAATAGCTGTCGCCGTTGGGCAGTTCCACAGAGGCGGCGCTGCTGCCCTGCAACTGGCCGGTAAGCAAGCCGCTCGCCGTATCCAGCGCATCGCCGGGCTGCCGCAGCGGCAGGTGTTTCTTCGGATACCACGCCCAGAGTTCCCCGGCGGTGAGGGGAATGCCCTTGGCGCGCAGTCGGCTTTCGACGGCGCGGAGCTTGCAGGTGTAATAGGTCTTGCGCACGACGCAGAAGAGCGCCGGCACGGCGATCAGCAGAATCGCCAGCCACACCCGCAGCTTCATGCGCGTGCACTTGTCCCACCACTTGCGTTTGGGCTTCGGCTCGGTCATGCCAGTCCTAGAACTGCCGCAGGAAGCGCAGGTCGTTCTCCAGGAAGCGGCGGATGTCGTCGACGCCCATGGTCATCATCGTCAGCCGCTCCACGCCCATGCCGAAGGCGTAGCCGGTGTACTTCTCCGGGTCGTACCCGACGGCCGCGAAGACGTTCGGGTCGACCATGCCGCAGCCGAGGACCTCGATCCACCCGGCCTGCTTGCAGATGCGGCAGCCGGTGCCGTGGCAGAAGGGGCAGGAGACGTCGACCTCGGCGGAGGGTTCGGTGAACGGGAAGAAGCTCGGCCGCAGGCGGACCTTGGTGTCCTCGCCGAAGAACTCGCGCGCGAAGATCGCCAGCGACTCCTTCAGGTCCGCGAGGGTGATGCGCTCGTCCACCGCGAGGCCCTCGATCTGGCCGAAGCCGTAGTGGTGCGTGGCGTCCACGGCGTCGGGGCGGTAGACGCGGCCCGGCGCGAGCACGCGGATCGGCGGCTGCTGGCTCTGCATGATCCGGATCTGCACGGTGGAGGTCTGCGAGCGCAGGATCCCCTCGCCCTGCAGCGAGAACGTCTCCTGGTCGTCGCGGGCGGGGTGGTCCGCGGGGATGTTCAGCGCCTCGAAGTTGTGGAAGTCGTCCTCGATCTCCGGGCCGTCGACCACGGCGAAGCCGAGGCGCGCGAAGATGGCGCAGACGCGCTCGACCGTCTGCGTCAGCGGGTGCAGGCGGCCGCGCGGCTGGGTCACGCCGGGGAGCGTCGGGTCGGGCCGGGGGCCGGTGGCGAGCGTTTCGCCCAGAGAAGCCCTGACCTCTTCGTAGAGCTCGGTCAGGTCGGTCTTGACCCGGTTCATGGCCTGGCCGAAGTCCTTCTTCTCCTCTCTGGCCACGTCCTTGATCCAGCCCATCGCCTCCTTGAGCCTGCCCGAGCGGCCGAGATACTCGACGCGGATACGCTCGAGGGTTTCGTTGTCGGCGGCGTCCTGCAGCGCGCTCCTCGCCTGCGCGTACAGGTCCTTCAAGTCGTCCAGGCGGCTCATGCGTTTCTCCTGTTCTCCGGTTCCGCGTCCCGGGCCGCGTGGCCCGCGATCCTCTGCGATGCGGGGTTGCCGCTGCGCATATTCAATGCCGCGCGCGCCTTCGGCGTCGGGCTCCGGCGGCTCGCCGGCCGCTGCCAATAAAACAGGCCGGCCCCGCGCCTGCGGGGAGAGCCGACCTGGAAAAGGCCTCAAGAGGCCGTATCGAGCGGTGCGCCTAGGCGTCGAGGGCGGCCTTGGCCTGGCCGACGACCGCGGCGAAGGCGTCGGGGTCGTGGATGGCCAGCTCCGACAGGGACTTGCGGTCGAGCTCGATATTGGCCTTCTTCAGGCCGTTCATAAATCGGCTGTAGCTGAGCCCGTGGGTCTCGACCGCGGCGTTGATGCGGGTGATCCAGAGGCGGCGGTAGACGCCCTTCTTCTTGCGCCGGTCGCGCGTGGCGTACTGCTCGGCCTTCATGGTGCCGCACTTGGCGGTGCGCAGGAGCTTGCTGCGGCCGCCGCGCATGCCCTTGGCCTGCTTCATGGTCGCCTTGTTCTTTTTGTGGCGCGCGACGGCGTAACTGGTGCGTGGCATGGTATTCTCCTATGATGCCGGGCAATGCCCGTTGCCGCGTCGCGGTGCGCGACGCGCGCGAGGGTTACCCGTTTTTCTTCGCGTTCCCGGCAGTGGCGGCATGCCGCCTCTTTCGTATGCGGGCGGCTACGTGAGCTTCAGCAGTCCCTTGAGCTTCTTGGCCGCGGTCGGGTGCAGCGGGCGCGTGCGCTTGAGCTGCCGCCGCCGCTTGGGCGTCTTGATCGCGCGGCGGTGCGAGACGCCGGCGGACTTGCTGACGACCTTGCCGTTCTTGGTCACGCGTACGCGGCTGCGCACGCCTTTGCACGGTTTCTGTTTGGGCATCGCCTACTCCTCGTCTTGCCGGCGGACCGGGCCGCCGTTCTCCGTTGTGTCTGCGTCCGCTCCGGCGGGCGGTTCGTCCGTCTCGGGCGCCTCGCCGGATTCGGCGCGGGCGTCGGCCTCGGCGCGGGCCTGGGCGAGATTGGCTTCCTTCTCGGCGTCGGTCTTGCGCTTGGCCAGGATCTTCTCCAGGTTCGGCAGCGGCGCGACCACCATGGTCATGCGCCGGCCGTCCTTGCGCGGAGGCGAATCGATCTTGCTGATGTTCGAGAGCGGCTCGGCGACCTGTTCGATCATCAACGCTCGGCCCAGGTCGGCGTGGTCGTGCTCGCGCGAGCGGAAGAGCAGGGTGAACTGCACCCGGTGGCCCTCCATGAGGAACTCGCGCGTCTTCTTGAGCTTGATCCCCAGATCGTGCGGATCGATACGGAAGCTCTTGATGCGCATTTCCTTCAGCTCGCGGCCGTGCGATTTCTTCCGCTGGTCGTGGATCTTCTTCTGCTGCTGGTACTTGTACTTGCCGAAGTCCATCAGCTTGCAGACCGGCGGCGTCGCCTGGGGCGCGATCTCCACCAGGTCGAGTTCCTCGCGGGTGGCTTGTTCGCGAGCCTCCTCGATGGGGACGATGCCGACCATCTCTCCATCCTCGGTGATCAGGCGCACCTCGGCGGCGTTGATCTGTTCGTTCAGCCGCATCTCTTTTTTCGAAATCGCATTCCCTCCTTCCAGGTCCTCGATGCGCGCGCGGCCGGGGCCGGGCGCGTGTTCAGTCCTCCGCTTTCGGCGGCAGCGCCCGGTTGCGGATCTCCTCCAGTACGTCGGCCGCGAAGGCCTCGACGTCGACAACGCCCTTGTCGCCGACGTGGCGGCGCCGGACCGAGACCAGGCGGGCCCGCGCCTCTTTCTCGCCGACGACGGCGAGGTACGGCACCTTCTTGAGCTCGCCCTCGCGGATCTTGGCGCCGATCTTGCAGCCGCGGTCGTCGAGCGTGGCGCGGATGCCGGCTTCGCGCAGTTGCTTGCGGACCTGCCCGGCGTAGTGCGCCGCGGCGTCGGTGACGGTGCAGACGCGCACCTGCTCGGGCGCCATCCAGAGCGGGAAGTCGCCGGCGAAGTGCTCTGTCAGCACGGCGATGAAACGCTCGAGCGAGCCGCTGATGGCGCGGTGGATCATCACCGGCCGCCGCTTGGCGCTCGCCTCGTCGACGTAATGCAGGTCGAACTTCTCCGGCATGGCGAAGTCGACCTGGATGGTGCTCATCTGCCAGGTCCGGCCGATGGCGTCGGCGAGGTGGAAGTCGATCTTCGGGCCGTAGAACGCGCCGT
>CAYWFP010000171.1:0-4736 GCA_964457365.1 uncultured Planctomycetaceae bacterium | reverse complement strand
ATTCTACACATTCAGCGCCCTCAGTTCAAATCAGACCTATTCGTGCAACAGTCTCATTTGGGCGTACTATAAAAAGGGAGGTGTTTCTCAGCCTGTGCGGACGTCAATAGCATATGAGAAACCAGCGCCATGTGGAGTGCGCCTTTCATTGCCGGATTGTCAGTACGTATATCATGTGCACCCTTGGAATCCTGAAGCAGAGAAAAACATCGTGTTTCATATGGGACTGGATACATCGGACCCCTTGAAGCCGCTTGTTGGGCCAAGACTTTCATGAAGAAGGAAAATTTATGAAGAGTAAGAAGAAGAAGCGAATCAGAACAACAAAGAAGCAATTCGATGAATTTAAGAAAGAATTCAGGCGTGTTCAAAAGTTGCTTGGTTTAACAGAATGGAAGATTTTCTTCAAACATGTAAATCTGCTGACCAAAGATGCCTTTTCGACCATTCTCTGTGACCACGAGGGCATGTTCGCCGAAATTGCGCTGGCTTCTGAGATACGACCAGACGAGAAAAAGGAGTTCAACCCCAAGGCGCACGCAAAGCACGAAGCGATTCACCTGTTGGTTGCCAGACTGGGCGGCGAAGCAGTATCAAGGTTTACAACCATACGGAAGATCGACCAGGAAGAAGAGCAGATCGTGCGAAGGTTGGAGCGCGTACTTTAGATATTGCCAAACCGGCATGGCAGATCAATTGGCTATTGGTCTTGGCTCAGATGCGCGCGCAATGATCTGACCGCTTGTCCGGTTCGATCGATACCGGCGCTGCAATGCACCAGCACCGGTTTAGGAAGCATAGCGAAGCAAGCCATCACATCAGCAAGTTCGCTATCGTCGAGAGGAGGATGCTTGTGATCTGTTACCGGCACATGGCCGACATCCAATCCCGCAGCCTCGTACATAGCCAGCAGACCGCCGGGAACATCTTCGTAATACGCAAGCTGCCTGTCATCAAGCAGACACAGCACCGAAGCCACGCCGGCCCGCCTCCATTGTTCAACCGCTGCGCATACTTCCTTGGCATCAACCCTTTTCTCTGGATAGCCGGGGCGAGACGCTCGGGCGAGGATGTTTTCAACAACCCACTCCATTTTTTCGCTCCTGTAAATATGGGATATAACAAGCGCCAGGATGAATCTCGTGCGTTCAATGAGGGTGTTCGCGCTCCCTCTAGCCTAACGATACGTTGCGCCGCAATCATATTCAAGGCATTATTGAGGACACATTCAAGCGCCGTCAGAAAAACTCCACAATGCCGACGCTGCAAGTTTGGAATTGACAAAAGTGGCAAATGCCTTATCCTCAAATCCGGGTCTTGTATCACCAACACTCTGCCTTTCGGGAGGAATGTCATGAACAGGTTGCCGTCTTGTATCTTGCTTATTCTTATCGCTTGCTGCTGTGCCTGCGCCGGCGAGGAGACCGCCAAGGACTTTCACCAGCAAGGCCTGAAACATCTGACCAAGGCCATGGAGGGGGAGAACAGCGAGTTGCTCCCCGCCGCGCGCTGGTTCACCAAAGCGGTCGTCGCCTTCGACGAGGAGGGCAACGACGAGATGGCGCAGGAGGCGCAGGCCTGCCTCTACTGGTCGAAGAAGCGCATGGGCGAGAAAGAGATCGAGGCCTTCGTCAAGGGCATGCCCGACAAATTTCGCAAGGTAGCCGAACTGGAAGTGGACGAGAAGGAAGCCGAATCCTATATGCAGCGGGCGGTAGACTTCGCCGACAAGAACCCGAAAGAGCATCTCCTGATCGCGATCCGATATTTCGAGATCGCAGACCGGTTCAAGAATACGGATTATGCGACTATTGCCCTTGAGAAAAGCCTTACAGCAATGCGTCAAGTTCAGAGTATGCCGGACTTTTGTCCGAGAAAATCAGAGATCATCGCTACAATCGTTAATCAGGCATTGGATGATGCCTGGACGGAATATGCAAACGAAGTAGGAGAAGCAAAGAAGGAATATGTAGAGAATCTCGATCGATCTCTTGAATATGAGATGAAGAAAGGAAACTTAGAAGAAGCCAAAGGAATCACACAAGAGAAAAAGTTTATTCTTGATGGAGATAACACATATACTTCGAATGAGATATCTTCAAAGTATGCTCAACGACATCAAAAAACTTACATGCGAAAGGTAGAAAGGGCTGATCAATCCTATATACGCGCTCTTGAGAAGGAAGTAAGAGAAGAAACTAAGGCAGGCCATTTAGATGCTGCTACAAGGATCAAAATGGAGATCGTTATTTTCGAAAATCCGGGAGGCAAGCTTTGGAATGGCCATTATTATAATGTTATTAGAAAACATTGTACTTGGCATGAAGCTCAAAAAGAAGCTGCCAAAATTGGCGGTCATCTTGTTACTATTACGAGCTTTGAGGAGCAAGAGTTTCTTGATACTCTTCTGAAACCAATTGCACAAGGGGGGCGTATCTCGTTCTGGGCTGATGGCTCGGATGAGCGACAAGAAGGCAAATGGGAATGGTCAACCGGAGAAGAATGGACTTTTTCACTTTGGTATCATAAGTGGAATGAGCCTAATGGAGGCAGGAAAGAAAATTGTTTCTGCATTACATATCTGCATGGCATTAACGGCAGATGGGTTGATCTTGGAGGACAGGGGAAATGGGAGAAGTGTGCCTTTTATCCTGTTGTCGAATGGGACGGGTTTGAGTCTACGGCAGCTAAGGAGCATAGTAGCGATACATCTTCTAATTCCAACAATTCAAAACTAGATAACTTGCCAGAGATTTTACAGCTCGCCATAAAACGTTCTCCAAAGTTTAATATTTTAAACTTATCTTCTATTCCGCTTGAGGAAGTAAATAATCCTGAGAAAGTCCAATGGGCCCGAGTACCCGAACTTTTTAAAAAGCACAAGGCCGTTATCTATTCTCGGGAAGGAAGAAATGGCAGCAATGGCGTTTTAGACATTGAAATAGAAAAGGACGGAGTTTTAATAGTTGCTTGTAACTACAGCTATCAAGGAAACTCAAGTGGCGGCTGGCAAAAAGAACGCTGGACCGCACAGCAATTTCAGAATAATGGGTGGACACAAATCAATAATGAGGATCTTGGAGGCCAACTTATACAAGGCAATGGAAAAGACTTTGTGTTGTTTGCAAAAAAAGTCGAGAAGGGGGAGAAATATCGACTTCGCTGTAACAAGTACCAGCCTCCATACCCAATTGTTTTCGAATGATAATACGGAATCAACCGACTAAGGCGTATTGGTCTAGTTAGTACATACCGGGATGCATATGCAACGAGTCAAATGATAATCAACTAGGAAGTGAGCCAATTCGCAATATGGTAACATTTGGATCATAAGAGGCTTTTCGCTTCGGTCTGGAGGATTTCTGTATGCGTACTTTCCGCCTTCCCTTTTTCGTTTTCAGTGCGCTGCTCGCAAGCTTCCAGCTATGTGCGGCTCAGTCCGCCGAGCAAAAAAGTGCAAAAGTCACCACATGCAAGGAGGCGTTGGACCGACTGCACGCAGAAGTCCAGAAGAAAAAGCCCGACTATACAACCCCGGCGCTGATGTTCGCGCAATTCATTGTCAAGAATCGGAATGCCAAAAATCTCAAGGCCGTGGGCCAAGCCAAATCATGCCTGTATTGGATTCTTCGGCAAATCAAAGATCAAGAGCGTATATTACTGATTCACAAACTGAAGGAAATTGAGAACGAAGCGGATGCTCCGGACCTCTTCTCGCTGACTGACAGTGTCATGCTGTCCAAACCGCATTCATGGAACCCACCGGCCATCCCCATGATCGAATTTAATGAAGAGGAAATCACAGACAGCGTCAAGCAAGACGCCAAGCCCGGTATTTCCAGGACGACGGAAGAAGAAAATATCGAGAAGCCTGTTGGCCGCCAGAATAAGGCAAAGGATGACAATAAGCCTCCCACCAAACGCAAGGCCGACAGGTTTAGACCCTTGTATTATATCTATGGCGTCGAAGCCAGCACGGACTTCCTTGTCCGTATCGATCCGCGAACGGGCGTGGCCGAGCGCATCGGGCCCTTGGGTTTGAATATCTTTACGTCGGGTCTTTCCTTTGGGCCGGGCGGCAAACTATATGGGTTCAGCACGCGTTTAGCCGAGCGCGAGTCTATGGAAAAGGGATTGACGCCAGATACAAACCGGATGGCAGAGGGAAGGTCCTTCTGCCTGTATGAAATCAACAAAGATTCAGGCAAAGCGACGCCTATCATGGAAGCGAAATTCAAAGACATCGCTTTTACGATCGGCTTTGAATATGCTGATGATTCCGCACCTTATTGGATCGCCGGCAACAGACTAGTGCGAATTGACACCCAAAAGAAACGCGTTGACGAAGTTATTCAATTGAGCCAGGGCGGAAGTTTTTCTTTAACATTGTATGAAGATGGACGGCTTCTGGCGCTTACGCATAAAAAGCAGTTGGCCTTACTGGATATCGAAAAGAAAACGGTTGAGTACAAGCCCATTTTGGGCCATCCTGGACGCTGCTGCTCGATTGCGTATGGCCCTGATGGGCGCATCTATATTATGAATTTTAATCAAACTTATTATTGTATGGATGATATAGATTCGCCAGTGAAGGAAGTAGGCAAAATCGGCTGCACGCTATATGGTTTGGCAACCCGAAGAATACACGCGGATCGAGAAAAACACAAACGCCAGCATAAGCGAGACTGTTGCACGAATAGGTCTGATTTGAACTGAGGGCGCTGAATGTGTAGAAT
>CAYWFP010000170.1:0-4755 GCA_964457365.1 uncultured Planctomycetaceae bacterium | reverse complement strand
GGCCTCGCCCTCGCCAAGAAGGCGGGCCAGCTCCTCATCCGAGAACCCAAGGTCGCTCAGATTCCAATCGAGGTCCTGCAGGGCAGACAGCTCCAGCGGCAGAAGGTCGTAATCCCACTCGGCGATCTCCGCCGTCTTGTTGTCGGCGAGGCGCAGCGCCCGGGCCTCATCCTCGGCCAGGTCGCTTGCCTGATGCACAGGGGCATGGGTAAGGCCCAGCTGCTTCGCCGCCAAGAGCCGCGTGTGGCCGCAGACGATGACGCCATTCGCATCGACGATGATGGGGCTACGGAAGCCGAATCGCTTGATGCTATTGGCTACCGCATCCACAGCATCGCCGTTGACGCGCGGGTTCTGGTCGTAGGGCTTGATGCTTTCCAGGGGCCAGGATTCGACCTTCAAGCCTGATGATTTTGGTGTTGTTGCGTTGGTCATTGGGGATCTCCTATTTCCCGGCCGCTGCGGCCATTCCTGTTTTTTCGCATTGCCCAACAAAGTCTTGCCTGGCGACCACTTCCCCCGGGGAATAAACCTTCAAACCTCCAGAAGTACCTTTGGCCCCCGTGCGGACGGCCCGCCTGACCTGTTTTGTCACTGGGTCGGGAATGAGCCCGGCTTCCACAGCGAACTCGTAAATAGGGCAGAAGGCGCTCACAACGCGCCCGAAGGCGTCGAGTGGTAGCTTGCCTGCAGCGCACGCCTCCTCGGCCCTGGCAACCCGTTTTCTGAACCACGCTACGGCGGCGGGGGTGAGCCGGATGAATTGCTTGCCGTGGATGGTCACGGTGTCGGCCCAGTTGAACGGCTCGTCTGTCACCCAGTGCTCCAGGTCTGTTGCCACGTACAGGGCAACGGGACCAAGGGGCTTCTGCGTGAGGTAGCGGACCAGGTCGGTCTTGTGCAGGCGGAGGGTCTGCTTGTCTTCGTCGGTAAGCCCGTTGGTCTTGCCATCGAGGGCAAGGTCGCCGTCCCCGGTAACAGTCACGGTGATGCGCTTGCGCAGCAGGCTCTTGCTGATCTGTTCGGCGGCGAGGGTCATATGATCACCCTCCCGTCGCAGTCGGGATGGACAGCCTCTAATTCGGCAGATTTTGCCTCATGGAGGTTTGGAGGTTTTCGGAGGTTATTTGGACCCTTATATATATGTGCGTGTGTTTCGTCATTTTCTCGCGCACGTGTATTGGGGTCAATAAAACCTCCCTTAACCTCCAAACCTCCCGATGTTCTGCACGATTGAGAGTCTTTGACAGCCTGTGGATCGCTTTCGTCTTCCTTCGCTTGCTCAACAAGATTCCACATTCTTACCTTGTGAAAAGAGTGCTTCCCCGCATCGCTAAGCTTGCGGCCCTCGAAAATGCGCCCGGTCAGGCGGGAAAGATAGCGCCCCAGTGACCGCTTGAGCGAACCCTCACCCTTCTCCATGGGCACGGCCAGCACGTCCGGAATGACCTCGTCAGCAAGTTGGCCCTGGAAGAGAATGCTCTTCATAATGTCGTCAGCCGTGACGGCGGTTTCGCCAAACGCCTCCCACCAGGCGTCAAAGAACGCCCGCCACTGGGCCGCGTCATCATCCTGCACGGAGCGAACGGCATCGAGATTCGCCAGGAATCCAGGAATGCCTGCGGTGTGCAGCACGCCTCCCACCGTGTCGGCCCATTCCTGGAAGCTGCCGAAGGAGACGCGATTGCGAGGCTTGGGCTTTCCTGCCGCATACCAGGCTCGAATGAGCGTATACGCCGCGTGCAACAGCTCGCCCCGATGCTCCTGCACGTAGGTTTCGATATCTTCGTGCCGGAATCCATGCCTCTCCCACGGTCGCTCATCGTTTGAGTCGATGCGGGACGTATAACAGCGGCGCGGCATGTCGCCGGTGACGCGCAGATTGTTACCCGTCCCCACCCAGACGCAGCGAGATGGCACGGAGATGGATTGGTTCGTCCCGAGCTTGCGGTCTATCCATTCGTGCGAGGTAAGGGCGGCGGCAAGGCTGACGGAATCGAACGTGTCTGTCTCGGGCAGATTGTCCACGAGCCCTATTTGCTGGGATTCAAGAAGGGTCGTGCTGATGCGCTTACGCCACTCCTCTTCCTTATCTTTCCGGCCCGTTGGCGCAGTCTGCACAGGCACGACCTCCACGGCAATGGAGGCGATGACCTTCACCAGCAGCGTCTTGCCGGTGCCCTGTACAGGCGCATCGACAAGCAGCATGGGAATGGATCCATTGATGGCAGAGCGCATCAAGATAGAGAAGAGAAGAGACAGCATATTTGCCCGCGAGGCCTCGCTATCGAACGGGAAGTCGGCAATGAGATCGAGTAGCCTGTCACGTGCTACTTCAACCTGATCTTTCGTGGGGCTCTCCGGGATCGGCGGCACGGACAGCCCTTTGGACGGGGCATACACCAACATGGTCTCCGGGTCGTAACCGGGCGTGGTGCAGACAATGCCATCGGGGCGAAGGATGGGAGCGCGAGCAATACCGACGAGCGGCGGGAACGGCCACTCGGTCATCGACATGATGTTCTCGGCCAGATAGAGCGGCGGGATCGCATCCACCTCGACGATGTCGTCCTTCCCTTGCTTGCGCAAGGACAGCCAGACTGCCGCTTGTGCCAGTCGGCAGCGCATACGTGCTCGGTCGTATGCCTCGATAATGTATGTTTCCTTCTCGGTCAGCTTGATCCGAGAAGGCGTGCCGGCCCGGACAAACATGGTGGGCGGATCATTGGCGCGGGTGAGTGCTGCCAGCGTCTGGTCGGTCAGGTCCTGAAGCTGAATATCATCGATAATGATGCGGGGCAGCCCCTTGCCCCCATGCGTGCGCTGTTTGGACACCGCTCTTTGTCGCTTACCTCGCGGCACAAACTGCTTCGTGACCTTTGCGAGCGCATTCTTGATGGTTATCTGGCCGTAAGACTCATCTCCGCGCAGTTCATCCCATTTGTCGCGGTACAAGCCAGACTGCCTGAACAGTCGATCTATTTGGGCGGCATCCTTCGTGTAATAAGCCAGTTTAAAGACAAGGGAGGCATCCCCTTCAGACGGGCTGTTGTAGTATTCGTTCCAGCGCCCAGCCCACAGAGCAGAGAATTTCTCCTGTGACTTGCCCGTAGTGGTCATAAGTCGCACAACTTCATCGTCGGCGAGGTCGGCTGTTGCGACTTCCGTATCGAGTATCGAATGATCCGGGTCGGTGGCATCTCCAAAGACTGTGCGATAAAGCCGGTCGAGGGCTTCCTGCCTGTCCTCAACTGTTTCTGGCGTACAGGTCAGATGCACTCCCGTCACCGTAAAGAAGCGGGCATGGTCGTACATCTCCACTTCGCCGGATTCATAGGCTTTGCGGCATTTGCGGCCCGGTTTCTTCGCTTGCAGGAATATCTTCACGCCCGTGCCGCTGGGGCTGATTTCAGTGTAGGAGCCTAACGAGTCGATGATGGCCTGCGCCCAGGGCGCAATGTCGCCCGAGTCGGCGTCGCGGCAATCGTCGATGTCCACGCCGCAATACGGATCGTCGGCGCTGAAGACAAAGCCCACGCCGGCGAGCGAGGAATCGGATTCAAAAGCAACCATGGCATTATCAAACGTCCGCCAGTCCCGCGCTGCCGTAGACGATGCGCCCCGTGATGTGCCGGGAATGTATGGCACCTTCGTGGGCTTGCCATCCCGGTCCTCCTCGCGCCAGCAGACCCATTGAGACAATTCCTGCAACGGGGACGGCGTATTCGTTTTGATAAGTGAAGCGTCTGATCGATTCATTCTTACCTCACTTGCCCACGGCTACGCATTCAGCCGAGGTTACGGTTGACTGCTTGCTCCACAAGGACAGCAGCGTTCTGCGGGTGCGGACGTCGTTCTTCTTGGCAGCGTTACGCAGTCCCCAGCGGTCGCCGAGGACGATGACGTGCTTCGCCGCGCGCGTGACGGCGGTGTAGAGCCAGTTGCGGTCGGCGAAGAAATGAGATTTGTGGCAGATCACGACCACGCAGGGGAATTCGCTGCCCTGGGATTTGTGCGCTGTTTGTGCGTATGCCAGTTGGAGGCTTCCCAACTTCTCCTGCTCAATGGTCTTCAGGCCTTCGCCGTCAAAGTCAACGGTGACGCCATGTTTGTCGATATCCAGCACCGTGCCCTGGTGGCCGTTCATGACGCCGAGGTTGTAGTCATTGACAGTCTGGATAACCTTGTCGCCAATGGCGAAGCGGCCGCGTACATCACCGTGGATGAGGTATTGCATCATGTCGTTGACGGATTTGGTGCCGAGAGGACCCTTGTGCACCGGCGTGACAATCTGCACGTCGCGGACAGGGTCGTAGCCCAGATGGCGCGGGATCATGTCGAGGACGAGGTCGCGCAGATACGAGCGGATGGCCTCCGGTTCCTTGAAGGAATCGACGACAGCCCACGGTTCCTCATCAGGAATGGTGGGCGGCACGGAGCCTGCCAAAATCTGCTGCGCCGCCCGTTCGATGGGACCGGCGTTGCGGACAACGGTATCAAGCACAGTGTTCGGCACGAGGTGGTGCGCCATGATGTCGCGCAGGATGTTGCCGGGGCCAACGGGAGGCAATTGATTGTGATCGCCAACGAGTACGACCTGGGTGCGCGAAAGGTCAACGCGTCGGAACAGCTCGGCACAGAGCGGAACATCCACCATGGAGAATTCGTCGATTACGATGACGTCGGCCTCGACCCGTTCCGTGTGGAAGGCCTGTCCGTCGTAGCCGAGCACGCGGTGGATGGTGCGGGCCTCGA
>CAYWFP010000169.1:0-5041 GCA_964457365.1 uncultured Planctomycetaceae bacterium | reverse complement strand
TTCATCCGTGATCTACCCAAGTGTTTCGGACCGAATCTGGCGTTGTAGTACTAACGTGTAGAAATTATCGGAAGACGCGTATTCCATATTTTTTGTTGGGTGAAGGGAGGCGGTAATGCAGGTGATTCTGGAGTGTTACAACGGGATCGGCGAATACGAATCGGCACTGGCAGCGGGTGAGATCGGGAGGCCTCTGCGATGCGGTCATTGCGGCCACGGCAGGATGTGGTTTTCAGGCTATTACACGCGCTGGGTCAACCTGCGCGCAGGCCAGAATCGCCGGATCCGCAAGCGCATCCGGGTCCGACGGTGCCGCTGCGCACGCTGCCGCCTGACAATGAGCCTGCTGCCGGGATTCTGCCGGCCACGCCTGCAATTCGGACCAGAGACAGCCATTCCGGTGTTGATGGAGATGGCTCGAAACCACCGCGTTCATCCCGGTGCGTTTCGCGGACCGGAAGAGTTTGGGCCGTCTCTCCGGACGGTACGCAGGTGGATGGAGCGTCTCGCGGCCACAGCGGATATCCGGTCAGTCGACGGCGAGGACCAAGCCGTTCGCGAGAGGATGCGGGGGGCGTTGCGGCGAGAGGACCATGGATCGTTGGCCTCGCTGCTCTTCGCAGCGCCCGCGAGTTCTCCCCGGTGTGAGAGTCAGCGCCATCATTATCTTGTAAACTGAACCGCCCACCGGATGCCGCGAGACAAAAGTGCCGCGCCGTGGTAAATGCCCCCCCGGATAGCGAAGGGAGCATGGCCATGGATGCGTGCGTACACGAACTGTTGAGCTACTATCAGCGCGAGATCCGCGAAGACAGGGCGGCAACCGAACTACTCGCGCGTCTGGGCATCACCTCGCCGGAAGTCGTGGATCATTTCGCACTTGGCTACTGCTCGGGGCGTGCGTTGGGCGCGGCATCGGACGAGACGGCCAGGGAGTTGAAGAGCCTCGGCCTCGTTTTCCGGGCGCGAGAGATCTTCACCGGCTGCATCGTTTTTCCCGTCTCCGACGAGAGCGGCGGGCTGGTCGATCTCTTCGGCATGCGGTTCGCCGGAAACGACCGGCGCTACTATTTCTGGCAAGACCCGCCGCGCGGATTGATTGGCCGGGAGGCGTTGGATACATATCCCGAGGTGATCTTGGCCGGCAACGCCTATTACGCCCTGCACGCCCGGCAACTGGGTTATCCCAATATCGTGGCTCTGCGCTATCCCGATGAGACCGCCGCCCACATCGAGGCGCTCCAGCGGCCGCGCATGATTTATTTGCTGGCTCGAAAGCACCGCCACAGGATCTCGCCAAAGATGGAGGAAGCGGGGCTCCGCTTTCACTCGCTGTCACCCAAGCGCAAGGGCGAGATGTTGTCTGATAAGACATTCGCGCCCGTGATGAAACGCGAGGGCCGGGCGATGAGCGGGTTGCGCGTTGTCGCGCGGGAAGGAGCGCGCCTCGTGGTCGACGGCGGGGAGATCCGCTACCGCGTGGATCCATGCGGCGCGCGCTTGACAATGGGGTTAAAGGCAATGATCCGTGCCGAGCGAAACGAACGCAGCTATCTGGAGCGCGTGGACCTTGGCTCGGGAGGGGCCCGGCAGCGTTTCGCCAAGACCTGTGGAATGGGCTTGGTGGCGGGAACGAATATGATCGAGCGCGACATGGAGGAGATCGCCGACCTGCTGGATCGTCTGCGGGAGGAAATGGCGCGCGAAGGGGAGCCGGGCGCGAAAGTACTGAGCGGGAGGGAGGAGAGCCGGGCGAGAATGTTGCTGGCGGAGGGCGATGTCCTGGGAGCGATGGCGGGATGCCTGGAACGGGAATTGGGTATTGTCGGGGAGGAGGCGAATCGGAAACTGGCGGTATTGATCGCGGCGAGCAGGTTGCTGCCCAGCCCGCTCGGCTGCATTGTCCGCGGGGATCCCTCCTCGGGCAAATCCACGCTGATTCGCGCAATAGGCCGGCTCATGCCGGAGGAGCGGACGCTGGTCCTCTCGCGTCTGACCGCGCAGTCGCTGTACTTCCTGCCACGCGAGCGGCTGGTCGATTCGGTCATTGTGGTGGACGAATACGAAGGGCTGGCCGCATCTGAATACGCATTGCGCTCTCTCATGAGCAACCAGGAACTGGCCCTGGCGATCACCGTGCGCGAGGGAGGCGAGATGCCCACAACGCGGACGATACGCATCCCGACGAGGTTGGCGATCTTCGTGAGCACGACCAAGGAGGTGAACGTGGAAAATCTGTCGCGCTTCATCGAGCTGCGCATGGATGCCAGCCGCGAACAGACCCGGAAGGTGCTGCGGCGGCTCGCGATTCCAGACGATATCGGCAGCAATACAAGTCTGGAATTGATGCGCGATGCCAACCGCCTGCTGCTGCCCTGCCGCGTGGAGATCCCGTTTGGCGAGCGTTTGCTCCCTCGAAACGGATCGGTGCTGGCGCGGCGGCATTTCGGCCACGCGGTGGAGCTGATCCGGGCGCACGCGGCGCTCAATCAACTGCAAAGAAAGCACGATAAATCGGAAGCAGCCCTGGTGGTTCGGGCCGAATACGAGGATTTCCGCGTGGTTCAAGAATTGCTGAAACACACGGTCGATTCGCCGGAGGAATCGATGACGCCGGGGGCATCGGAATTACTGCAGAACATGCATAAATGCGACTTGCAAGCGTGCACAATCAAGCAAGCGATGCATATGAGCGGGTGGTCGTATTCCAAGACGTACCGGGCATTGGAGGAGTTGTCTCGGGTTAGCCTGGTCGTTGCCGATCACCACACCAACGGCGTGGAACGGGTCTACCAGGTTTCACCCTACGAACGGATCGACGGGGGCATTCCGATGCTCCCCATCTTTGAAGGCGTATGAAAGCTTTTCAAAAAGGCAGGCGATGCTTTTCACCGCAAGTCCTTGCCTTGTAATACCTCACGAGCTTTGCAGCGTTTTCGGGAAGAGAAAGACCGGAAAAAAAGTCACCTACAAGGACATCAAGAGAGCATGAATCGCGCAACCGACGAAAACTCAACCACTTACGATAATGGCTCGGAGAACTCTCCGTGTCGGTCATACCTGAGTCACCTGCGTCGGCGCGGCTATTCCGAAGCGACCATCATTACGTATCGCGCCATGCTGGATGTCTTCCTCGCTTGGCTGAAAAGCGAAGGGCTGGACGATCCCGTCGGCCTCAACCGACACGATCTGGACCGCTTTCTGATCTGGTTGCGGGAAGAGCGTGGAATCGAGAATACCGCCTCGCGGGCGAATTACCTGAAGGTGTTGCGCGGCTTGTATGAATATCTTCTAAAAGAACGCCGCATCCTGAACAATCCGGCTGCCGGCTTGCAGTATCCACGCAAGCGAAGACGTATTCGGCGCGACGTATTGAGCCGGCGGGAACTGCGGGACCTTCTGCGAGCGCCACATAGTGATGATCCACTAGCCGTGCGGGACCGGGTTCTGATTCGCCTGTTGGCGCTCTCGGGGTTGCGCATTGCTGAATTGCGTGCGCTGAGCGTCTCCCGGATCGACTTGGAGGCGCGGGAAATCCGCATCCATCGCGGCAAGGGCGGAAAGGATCGCATCGTCTTCATCGATTTGGGAACGCAGTCGATTCTCCGCGACTATCTGGGTCGGGCACGGCGGCTACTGTTGAAGACCACGTCCCAAAGCCTGCTCATCGGCATTTCCGGCCATCCGGTGGGCTCGATCACCCTGCGTACGCGATTGCGCGAGTTGGGCAAGATCGCCGGGATCGGCAAAAAGGTCACGCCGCATTCTCTGCGCCGCACTTTCGCGACGCTGCTGCTGGATGCCGGCTGCAATTTGAAGGTGATTGCCGAACTGATGGGGCATGAACGCCTCTCCACCACAGCCGAATATACCAGGCTCGATCCCGAGTCGTTGGCGCGGGTCTACCGGCGCTGTCACCCACTGGGAGGCGTTTAATGCGACAGGTCGAGGAGTATATCGTCTATCAGGCCAGTCTCGGTCGTTCGCCTCAAACATTGGACTGCTATCGCAGCAGGCTGAAGTATTTCCGTGACTGGCTGGCCAGTCGTGAAGTGTATGAGGCTCGCAATATTACTGCCGACCTGGTCCGGGCCTATCATGCGGAATTGATCGAACGGCGGCTCACGGCCAGCTCGCGCCACAGTTACATGGCTACCGTACAGGGATTCGTGATCTGGCTGCGGGATCGGGGATTGGTGCTGGAGGATATCGCCACGCGCGTGGAGCTTCCCGAACTCGATCATGCCCTGCCGCCCACACCGCTGACCGAGGAAGAGGTGGCGCGACTGATGGGCGCGATAACCGGTGGTGGAGCGTTGGGCTTGCGCAACCTGGCCATCCTGCAGCTCATGTATGCCTGCGGGCTCCGCCGGGGCGAGGTCATCAGCCTCGATGTCGGTGATATCGATTTCGAGAAGGCGCTTGTCTACGTGCGGGTCAAGGGCGATAAGGATCGGGTGCTGCCGGTGAACGAATCGGCGCTGGATTGCGTTGCCCGCTACCTACGCGCACGTAAGCATCCCACGAGCGGGGCGCTTTTCGTGACCGGTCGGGGCAACCGGATCCATGCGCGGTCGTTGCAGATGGTTTTCCAGCGACTGACCAAGCTGACCGGACTGCATGTCCATCCTCATCTTCTGCGTCATACCTTCGCGGTGCATATGCTCAGGGGCGGCGCCGACGTACGCCACGTCCAGGCGCTTCTTGGGCACGAATCGCCGGATACGACCAGCCGCTACCTCGGGCTTGTCAAGGACGAGATCAAGGCCGAATACGACCGGGCGATGGCGGTGATTCTCGAAGGATAAAGCTTGTCGCTGCTGGCGGAATGGAGTAAAATATATTTAAATCGCGGGCAAGGAGACGGCGTGCGCACGCAACGGGTCTATGTGGACAATTCGGTCTTCGGCGGGGTGCACGACGAGGAGTTCGCCAGGCCGAGCACGCTCTTCTTCGAGCAGGTGCGCCAAGGCAGATTCCTTGTGCTGGTCTCGCAGGTACTCTACGACGAATTGGACAATGCCCCGGAACGCGTACAGAA
>CAYWFP010000168.1:0-5082 GCA_964457365.1 uncultured Planctomycetaceae bacterium | reverse complement strand
AGGAGTCGTGCCGGCCGATGGTGATCGGCGCGTCCCCCAGCGGAAGCAGACGCTGGCCGCCGCCCTTGACGTATTGCAGCACGTACCGCGGCGCCGGCTCGGCGGGCACGTTGCCTTCACTGTCGGTCTGATCGAGCGCCGGCATAGCTCGCCCCCGTGCAAAAACCCCAAAACCTCATCATAGGAACCCGGCAGCGCGTGTCAACTCCTTCCGGAGCAGCGACACGGCAACCCCTTGACATGCAATCAGTTGCCGATTCTCTTTCAGCGCTATCCAACCGCGAGCATGACCAGCAGCGGCACGACGTTGAAGAAGAAGACGGCCAACTTGTAGCCCAATGCCCCGCCGTAGTGGATGGCGTAGAAAGTCTCGCGCGAGACGGGGAACCACTTGCCGTGCAGGCGGTGGATCCAGTCGCCGGCACCGGCGATGATACCGAACCACAAGAGCAGCAGGCCGAAGTTGATAACAGTGCACCACAGCAGCAACTCGCGGATCTCGTCGAAGTCCATCGTCTTCCCTCCCTGAACGTTTCGCGTATCCTACGCGGGGAACGCAGGGAAGACAAGCGGGATTACGCTTCGCGGATCTCCCGCAGCGTCTGCAGCAGCGTCTCCTTGTCCCACGGCTTGGTGAGGATGCGGCGGATGCGCCCGGCGCGGACGAACTGCTCGACGGTACCGCGGGTGGCGTGGGCGGTGAGGACGACGCACGGCAGCTCCGGCCGTTCGGCCTGCAGGCGGTGGACGAATTCGTCGCCTTTCATCCCGGGCATGCGGTAGTCGCAGATCACCGCGAAGGCGTCCTCGACGCGGAGAATCTCCACCAGGCATTCCAGCGGCTCGCGGAAACCGCGCACGCGATAGCCCGCCCGGCGCAGCTCTCGCTTGAGCGCGCTGACGACGTGCAACTGGTCGTCCAGGACGAAGACAAGCGGTTTCTCCTCCGCTTCGTCCGCCTCGTCCTCGGCCGTCTCGACGGTCGCGGCCACGGCCGGCTCCACGCCGGGGATACTGCGGCGGCGGACATAGACGCGGCTGACCGCGGCGTCGAACTCCTCGTTGCGGCGCAGATTCTCCACCGCGTGCTCGTCGAGGCGCGTGCCTTTCCGCAGCAGCGCCACGCCGGCGATATTGACCACGTCGCGCGCCAGGATCATCCCGGGGCGCAGGTTCTCGATGGCGGTCTCGATCTCCCAAGAGCCGGCGTCGTCGCACCGCGGCAGCACCGCGCCCAGGAACGCATCGACCGCGGCCGGGTCGAGCGCCGCGCCGCTCGCCTTGCGCACCGTCGCCTCGGCCAGCGTCAGCGGCGCCGCCAGCGCCTGCCCGGGCGGGTGGAGCGCGTCTTCGAAGGTTTGCGCGACCTGCAGCACGCGCGCGCCCAGCGGGATCCGGTCGCGTTCGAGCCCGTCGGGGAAACCGCCGCCGGCGTAGCGCTCGCACTGATGCTTCAGCATCGCCACCGCCTCGTCGAAGCCGGCGATCCGCCCCAGCAGCAGCGCGCCGATCAGCGGATGGCGCTCCAGACGCTGCTGCTCGCGCTTCGTCAGCGCCTGCGGATCCTTCGCCAGCAACGCCTCGGGCACGCTCATCAAGCCGAGCTGGTGCAGGTGCGCGGCCACCTCGACGGCGAAGACATTCTCGCCGTCCATGCCCAGCGCCTCGGCGGTGCGCCGCGCCCAGCCGGCCACGCGCCCGGCCCGCCCGCGCAGCCCGGGCGCGTGCATCTGCAGCAGATCCCCCAGCAACAGCACCACGTCCTTGAGTGAGGTTTCCAACCGCTCCTTGGCCTGGACGAGTGCGGCGGTCCGCTCCTGCACCGTTGCTTCCAGCCGGCCGGAGAAATCCTCGAGCATGGCGTTCATCGCCGCCAGCTCGCGCTGCAGGCGCTCGTTCTCGCGCCGGGCGCGGTACTCTTCCACGCCCTCGCGGACCAGTTCGCGCAGCGCCTCGTCGTCCCAGGGCTTCAGCAGGATCCGCGCCACCCGCCCCTCGTTCACCGTCTCCAGCAACTCCCCGATACCGGCCTGCCCGGTCAAGGTCACGCGCACGGCCAGCGGATGGAACTTCTGCGCCTCGCGCAACACCTCCGCGCCGCTCATGCCGGGCATGCGTTGATCGCAGAGAACGAAGGCCAGCTCCGTCTCGGCCTGCATGCGCCTCACCGCCTCGAGACCGCTCTCGGCGGTGAGGATGCGGTAGCCATCCTTGCGCAGCACCCGTTCGAGCGCGCGCAGGACGTTGGGCTCGTCGTCGACCAGCAGCACCGTCGGCTTCACGCGCCCTCCTCCAGAGGCACGAAAGCGGCGGTGCAGCCGCGCCGCCGACCGCCCTGCTCCAGCGGCGCCAACAGCACGCGATAGGGCTTGCCGTCGCAGAGCGCGTGCACCACCGGCGGGACGGTCTCGCCGGCGAGCGCGCGCCGCACGTCCGCGACCAGCGCCGGCGGGAAGAATTCCCCGATCGCCAGCCCCGGACCGCGCTCGGCCAGGCAGGAGAGCATCTCGCGCACCTTCTCGTTCACGAGCACCATGCGCTCGTCGAGGCCGATACCGACGACGGGCAACGCCAGCGTCTGCACCATCTCCTGCGCCAGCTCCAGCGAGGCGGTTCGCTGCGCCACCATCGCTTCGAGCTGTTCGTTCATCTGCTGAAGCTGCCGATTCTGCGCGTCGGTCGTTTCCAGCAGGTCGCGGTTCTGGCTGAGGATGCGCCAGTGCTCGAGGCACTGCCGCAACGAGGACTTCAGCTCGTCGTCATTCCACGGCTTGGAGAAGAAACGGTAGACCTCGCCCTTGTTGATCGCGTCGACGACGGCGGCCACGTCGGCGTAGCCCGAGAGGATCACCCGCACCGTCCGCGGGTAGAGCCGCTTCACCTCCTGCAACAGCTCGATCCCGGAGACGCCGGGCATGCGCTCGTCGGCGACGACCAGGCGGATCTCCTCCCGCCGCAACAGATCCAGCGCCTCCTCGGCCGAAGCGGCGAAAAACGTCCGGAACGCCTCCTTGCGCAGCAGCCGTTTCAGCGCGGCCAGGACGTGGGCCTCGTCGTCGACGAAGAGAACGGCGCCGTCGGTTCCGGCGTTCACAATGGCGCCTCCTCCCCCGCGGCGACGGTCTGCCGCACCGGCAGGCGGACGGTGAAGGTCGTGCCCTCACCGGGCGTGCTGGCGACATCGATGCGGCCGCCGTGCTGCGCGACGATGCCGTGCGAGATGGAAAGGCCCAGGCCCGTGCCCTGCCCTTCCTCCTTGGTGGTGAAGAACGGATCGAAGACCTTCGGCAGTTCCTCTGCCGGGATGCCCTTGCCGGTGTCGGCGACGGAGACGAGGATCTCGCCGTCCTCGGCGCGGCTGGCGAGGTGGATCTCGCCCCGTTCCGCGATGGCCTGCGCGGCGTTGACGAGGATGTTCATGAAGACCTGGTTCAACTGCCCCGGGCGGCAGACAACCGGCGGCAACGGCTGCAGGTCCTTCTCGACGGCGGCCTTGTACTTCAGCTCGTTCCAGACGATCTTGAGCGTGGCCTCGAGGCACTCGTTGATGTCGGCCTCCTTCTCCTGCGTCTCGTCGACGTGGGCGAAGCTCTTGAGGTTCTGGACGATCTCCTGGACGCGCTCGGTCCCTTCCAGCGACTCGCGGATCAGCGAGCCCATGTCGTCGAGAACGAAGGACAGGTCCTCCGCTTCGCGCAGCCTGGCCAGCTCCGCCTTCGCCTCGGCGGCGTTCTCCGCACCCGCGGCGATGGTCTCGTAGAGCTTGATGACGCGGACCAGGACGGCGGCGTAATCGTCCAGCGTACCGAGGTTGCTGCGGATGTAGCCGATGGGATTGTTGATCTCGTGGGCGATGCCGGCGGCGAGCTGGCCGATGGAGGCCAGTTTCTCCGACTGCACGAGCTGCTCGCGCGCGGCCTGCAGTTGCTTGACCGCCTGGGCGAGCTTGCGGTTCTGCTCCCGCAGCCGTTCCTCGGCGCGCTTGAGGCTCTCGTCGGCGGCGACCTGCTGCAGCGCGCGCTTGACCACAGGCGGCACCATGTCCAGGAACGCCCCGCCCTTGATGACGTAGTCGAGCGCGCCCTGCTTCATGAACTCCACAGCGACCGCCTCGTTGCCGTTGCCGGTAGTGACCACGAACGGCACCTCCATGTCGTTGCGCTCGAGCGCGCGCACCAGCTCCAGCCCGTTCATGTCCGGCAACTCGTAATCGAGCAGCATCAGCCGCGGCCGCTCGTTGGCCACCGCCTGCAGCGCCGCGTCGCCCGAGCCGGCCGTCTCGACGGCATAGCCCTCGGATTGCAGACGCTGCGCGACGCGCTTGGCGATCAGGTTGCTGTCCTCGACGACGAGGACGGTCTGCCGGTCTTCCTGCCCACTCATGCGTCGCCTCCTTCTCCGGCATCGGCCACTTCGTCCACGCCCGCCAACTCGCGCACCGCGCGCACCAGCTCCTCGTTCCGGAACGGCTTGGTCAGGACCGCGTCGGCGCCGGCCTCGAGCGCGGCGTTCAACTTGAAATCCGGCATTGCCGAGACGATCAGCACCTTGATCGGCGGGCTCTGGGCCGCGCGCAGTTCCTTCAATACGTCGAAGCCGCTTAAGCCGGGCATCTGCAGATCCAGCGTCATCACCTGCGGCTCGAAGCGCTCGACCAGCGTGCCGGCGGTGAAGCCGTCCAATGCAACCTCTGTATCGAATCCGGCACGGCGCAGCATCCGCTCGATCGATTTGGCGACATTCTTGTCGTCCTCGACAATCAGCACTCGTGGCTTGCCGGGCTGCAACTCCTTTGGGATCGGCATGTTATTGTCCTTCAAGAAGGCCAGAAAATCATTGACCCGGACCCTCCGGTCACCCCGGTCTGGCAATTGGTATGCCCGCAGCCGGCCGCGGTCGATCCACCGGATCACGGTGCGGTAATGCACGTCGCAGTGATCGGCGATCTGCCCGGTCGTCAATGTCTTCTCGTTGCGCATCGCCATGCCTTCCGCAAACCACCTATCCTGATGTCATATATATCATATTTATGTGGACTCGGGGATTATGCGGAGTGTCTGGTTGTTGGATCGCTGCGGGGGC
>CAYWFP010000167.1:0-5244 GCA_964457365.1 uncultured Planctomycetaceae bacterium | reverse complement strand
CTTCGGCCACGTCAAGGGCGCCTTCACCGGCGCGCACGCGGAGAAGCCCGGCTACTTCGAGGCGGCCGAAGGCGGCACGCTGCTCCTGGACGAGATCGAGTCGGCCCCGCCGGCGGTGCAGGCGGCGCTGCTGCGCGTCCTGGACCGGCACGAGGTGGTCCGCGTCGGCGGACGGGAAGCGACGCCGGTGGACGTACGCGTGATCGTGACCTGCAACCAGGACCTCGACGCGCTGGTCGCCGACGGCACCTTCCGCGAAGACCTGTATTACCGCGTTCTCGAACGCGCCTTCACCATGCCGTCGCTGCGCGAGCGACGCGACGACATCCCGCTCTTGGCGGAGCATTTCATCGACGCCGCCTCGCCGGCCGCGGTCGCGCGCCGGCGCTTCAGCCCCAAGGCGATGACGGCGCTGACGCGCCATGCCTGGCCGGGCAACGTCCGCGAGCTGCGCAACGTCGTCACCCGCCTTGTCGCCGACGCGCCGCGCCCGGTGATCCGGCCGGCGGATCTGCCCGATACGCTGCGGGAGAAGGCCGCCGAGACGTCGTTCACGCCGCTGGCGGAGCTGGAACGCGAGCACGTCCGCGAAGCGCTGACACGCTGCCATTACAACAAGTCCGAAGCCGCGCAGTTGTTGCAGATCTCGCGCAGCTCGCTCTACGCGTTGATCCGCAAGCACGAATTAGTCATTCCCGAGATTCCCGCCTCAAGCGATTGACGCATTTTCACATCTTCCCTAACGCATAGTCGTGTGGCGGATTACGGCCGCATGCCGGTTCGGCGCGACCGCTCGTTGTCCAGATCCGGACGATCCTTTTCCGCTTGTGGCCGCAGCGCCGGGCGAAACACGCGCAGGTGAAGTCGCAAGGCTCGCGCCGGGGCAGACTTGGACAGACGGCGACGCGGCTGGCACGAAGTTTGAGGAGGTTCACCCCAACCATGTCAGGTCAGGGCGATCAAGTGGATATGGAGAGGAGCACGGTATGACAGAAGTCGTTTCCGACATCGGAACCCAGGAATTCTCGAGCGCGACCGAGCCGGCGACGCGGTCGGGCAAGTACCTGACGTTCATCCTCGGCGAGGAGGAGTACGGCATCGGCATCATGAGCGTCAAGGAGATCATCGGCATGATGGCGGTCACCTCGGTGCCGAAAACGCCGCCGTTCGTCAAGGGCGTGATTAACCTGCGCGGCAAGGTGATCCCGGTGATCGACCTGCGGCTGAAGTTCGACATGCCCGAGGCCGAGCAGACCACCGAGACCTGCGTCATCGTCGTCGAGGTCGACGGGACGATGATGGGCGTGGTCGTCGACACCGTGCAGGAGGTGCTCGACATCGAGGAGGACGATATCGAGGATCCGCCGCGCTTCGGCACGGCGATCAACACCGATTTCATTCTCGGCATGGGAAAAATCGGCGATAAGGTCAAGATCCTGCTGGACATCTCGCAGGTGTTGACCAGCGAGGAACTGGTCCTCGCGGCCGGACTGATCAGTGAGCAAGACTGAACGAAATCCACGAAGAATATTTTATCCGAGGAGATTGGGAGGAAGTAAGCATGAAGATGAAGTTGAGCACGAAGTTGATCACGACGTATCTGCTGGTGGGTTTGGTACCGCTGGCGACGGTGGGCCTGATCGGCTGGAGGGTGGCGACCGCTTCTCTCGGGACCGTTTCCGGCCAGGGATCGACCGCATTGGAGCATGCGTCCTACGAACAGCTCCGCGCGATGCGCGATACCAAGAGCCACCAGATCACCAAGTATTTCGAGGAGCGGAAGGGCGACATGTCCGTTCTGATGGAAACCGTGCGGACACTGCGGCAGGACGCGTTCCAGAAGCTCGGCGCCGTCGGCGCGATCAAGACCAAACAGATCCAGAGTTACTTCGACGAACGCATGGGCGATCTTTCCGTTCTCCGCAAGAATCGCGAGGTCGCCGAAGGCCTGCAAGCGTTCGAAACCGCCTTCCGCGGTCAAGGCAATTCCATCGACGGGAACCTCTTGAACGAAGACGCCCCGACATGGCGTGCGGTGGAAGAGCGGTTCGGCTCGTGGCTGAGCCACTACGCCAAGGAGTACGGGTATTACGACCTCTTCCTGATCACCCGAAAAGGCGAGGTCGTCTATACTGTGGCCAAGGAATCCGATCTCGGCGCGAACCTGAAGAGCGGGGCGCTGAAGGGCAGTCCGCTCGGCCAATGCTTCCGTGCGGCCCTTTCGGAGCCGACGATGATCGACTTCGCTCCATACGCGCCCAGCGGCAACGAGCCCTGCTCGTTCATTGGCGCACCCGTAACCGACGGCGGCGAGACGATCGGCGTCGTCGCGTTGCAACTCAGCCTCACTCAGATCAACGGCATCATGCAGGAGCGCCGGGGGCTCGGGAAAACCGGAGAGTGCTACCTCGTCGGCCCCGATCTGCGGATGCGCAGCGATTCGTACCTCGATCCGACGGGGCACTCGGTCAAGGCGTCGTTCGCCGGCAGCGTGAAGAAGAACGGCTGCGATACCGAAGCCGCACGCCTGGCGCTTGCGGGAACCGCCGACCAGAAGGTGATTCTGGACTACAACGGCCAACCCGTGCTTTCGTGCTTCTCGCCGCTGAAGTTGCCCGGCGGTTTGCGCTGGGCCGCGATCTGCGAGGTGGATATCGCCGAGGCGTTCGCTCCGCATGTCGAGGGCGAGTCGGAGGATTTCTTCACCCGCTACACCAAGTCGTATGGATATTACGACCTGTTCCTCATCAATCCGGACGGCTATTGTTTCTACACCGTCGCCAAGGAGAAGGACTATCGCTCCAACTTCGTGAACGGGGCCTACAGCGCTTCCAATCTCGGCAAGCTCGTCCGCGGAGTCATCGATTCCCAGCAGCTTGGCTTCGCCGACTTCGCGCCTTATGCGCCGAGCAACAACGAACCTTGCGCCTTCATCGCCCAACCCGTCGTCGTCGGCGGGAAGACCGAACTCGTCGTCGCGCTCCAGCTCTCGCTCGAGTCCATCAACTACATGGTCCAGAACGGGTCGAGCAAGGAGCAGCGACTGGAAGCCTATCTCGTCGGCTCCGAAGGGCTTATGCGCACCGATAGCGCTTTGAACGGATCGTATTCGGTGAAGAACTCGTTCGCGAGCAATCTCCGGGTCCAGACGAAAGCGGTGCAGGAAGCCCTCGCCGGCAAGACGGCGGACGGCTTGATCCCGGATTACAACAACGAGATGGTTCTTTCGGCGTATGCCCCCGTCGACGTGTTCGGCGTTCACTATGCCCTGATTTGCGAACAGGACGAAGCGGTCGCGATGGCGGCCAAATCCGAGATGGAGAAGACGAGCGGTTCGGCCGAAGCGACGATGGTCGGCTGGATCCTGGGTGTCGCCGTCGTCTCGGCGGTGGTCGTGGCCCTCGTGGCGTTCTTCATCGCCCGCGGCATCAGCAAGCCCATCAACCGCATCATCGAAGGCCTCAACGAAGGCAGCGACCAGGTCGCCGCCGCCTCGGGGCAGGTCAGCGCGGCGAGCCAGTCGCTGGCCGAGGGCGCGACCGAGCAGGCCGCGTCGCTGGAGGAGACATCCAGTGCCCTGGAGGAGATGGCCTCCATGGCCCGGCAGAACGCGGACAACTCCAACAGCGCCAACCAGGAGGTCAGCGACACGCAGCAGCAGGTCCAGGAGGGCGCCAAGGCGGTGGAGAACATGGCCAAGGCCATGGGCGAGATCAGCGAGTCCTCGGACAAGATCAGCAACATCATCAAGACCATCGAGGAGATCGCCTTCCAGACGAACCTGCTGGCCCTGAACGCCGCGGTCGAGGCCGCCCGCGCGGGGGACGCCGGCAAGGGTTTCGCGGTCGTCGCCGACGAGGTGCGCAACCTCGCCCAGCGCGCCGGGCAGGCCGCCCGCGACACGGCCGAGCTGATCGAGGGCACGGTGACGCGCGTCAAGAACGGCACCGAGATCGTCAGCCAGCTCGAGGAGAGCTTCGGCAAGGTCAAGACCAGCGCCGGCAAGGTGGCGCAGCTCATCAACGAGATCAGCGCCGCCAGCAACGAGCAGGCGCAAGGCGTGGACCAGGTCAACACCGCCGTGGCGCAGATGGACAAGGTAACCCAGACCAACGCCAGCAATGCCGAGGAATCGGCCTCGGCCTCGGAGGAACTCAGCGCCCAGGCCGACCAGATGCGGCAGGTGGTGGGGCAACTCTCGGAGATCGTCGGCGGCTCGGCGACGAGCGGCCACAACGGCCACGGCAGGAAAGCCCCGGCCCGCAAGCTCGCGACCGCGCGGCCGGCCCGCGCGCCGCAGTTGACGCACAAGTCCGATTCGTCGGGCCACGCCATCGCCAAGCCCGACGACGTGATTCCGATGGACGACGACGGCTTCAAGGACTTCTAACCCAATCCCCTCCTCCGGCCGGGCGAATCCGCTTGCCCCGGCCGGAGGGGCGTGGTCAAATAGGCGACACCTTCGTACGAGGACGCACCATGACCGCGATCCTCTTTCACGCGCTCACTCTCGCCATCCTCGGCGTAATGATCGTCCTGCTGTTGCGCGCGGGTCTTCGCCCACGTACCAGCCGCGTGCCGCTCCTGCTCGCCGGGATCAGCATACTCATCATGCTGCGACGCGTGCTGCTGCTGGTACAAGCGGTCGGGCAGCCGACGGCGCAGACGCCGTTCCTGCCGATCTTATCGACGGTGCTGGCGCTGGTCGCGCTGATCGCGATGATTCTCATCCTCCGCATCATCCGTGGAAACGAGGCCGGCGCAACCTCGGAGGCGTTCCTGGCCGCGGTCGTCTCCTCCAGCGACGCGGCGATCATCGGCACCGATCTGGACGGCCGCATCCAGAGCTGGAACCGCGGCGCGGAAGCGATCTACGGGTACACCCCCGCCGAGGCGATCGGCCGGCCGGCGGCCATGACCGTTCCCGAACGGTTGCGGGCGGAGTTCGCCGGCGTGCTGGAGGCGGTCAAGTGCGGGGAGCGTGCCGAAAAGCTGGAAAGCTGGCGGCGGCGCCAATCCGGCGAGGAGTTCCCGGTCAGCGCCACGATTTCGCCGGTGGTCCAGGCGGAGCGGGTCGTCGGCTGCGTCGCGGTCTGCCACGACCGCAGCGAGGAGAAGCGGATCGCGAGCAAGGCGCTCCAGTCGCAGAAGCTCGAGGCCATCGGCAAGCTCGCCGGCGGCATCGCGCACGACTTCAACAACCTGATCGGCGGCGTGCAGAGCTACGCCTCGATGATCGTCGAG
>CAYWFP010000166.1:0-5341 GCA_964457365.1 uncultured Planctomycetaceae bacterium | reverse complement strand
CCGAGGAGTTCGACCCGACACGCGGATCGGTACGCACGTTTGTCTGCACGGTGATTCGCGGCAAGGCGCTGATGGAACTGCGTCGGCGCAAGCGGGAGGCGAAACGGGGAAAGACGATTCCCTGCCTGCATGACGAGACCGTCGATGGCGGCGAGGTGGTCGCGTATCACGAGACGCTGGACCGTGCCATTTGGATGGAGAGCCTGGGGCGCGAGGAAGCGGATCCCTTCCTGATGCTCGACCTTTGCCACGATGTTGCCGTGGCTCTCGACATACTCACTCCGCGACAACTGGAACTCTCCCGTCTGCTCATGAAAACCGACAAGACCTCGGCGGCGGCACGCCTTGGCGTCTCACGCCAGACGCTCTATCGCGAAGTCGAGGCGATTCGCAAAACGTTCTTTTCCAAAGGGATCGCATCCTACCTCGGAACCGTGTGACACTACACAGGCGGGCGGCATATATAGCCAATAGGTGAGCCTCCTTCGGGGCGCATCTCGCTGAAAAGCCGAAAACCCACCGCCCGGCCAGGGGCATTCTGCCCGCTGCCTCCCGCTCTGCTCCCTGGCCGGGCATCCATTTGGGGATGACGTGATGTATGGCTACCCGACGTGTATTCGCTGCGCGAAGCGGCCCACTCTCAAATCCGCACGCTCCTGCTTGTGCTGGACCTGCGCTCGGAACCTTGGCGTCTGTATCTACTGCGGCCGGGCACTGGTTCACCCCAAGGACGGCGCCAATATCTGCACCTATTGCATACCCACTCCCCACCCGGGCTGCGGAAACACCGTGCGCGGGAGCGAACTTGCCGATCTGCAGTACCACGGTTCGAAGATTGATTGACGGAGTAAGCGCATGACACCTCTTGAACGAATACTGCAGGCCTTGCGGGAGCGCGGCACAGAGCCAAAACTCTCCGGTTCTGACTGGATGTGTTGCTGCCCGGCGCATGAGGATCGCACGCCGAGTCTGAGCATCCGGGAAGAGACACCAGGCGGCCGCATTTTTGTCAAATGCTTCGCCGGTTGCCAGGACACCGATGTGCTTGAATGCCTGGGGATGGGCGTTAAGGATCTCTTCCCAGAGGGTGAACGTGCAGTCCCGTCCCTCAGCGTTCGCTCTGGGCTCAAGGTAGAAGACCTGGCCGTGGCGAAGAAGCTACCGGTCGATTTCCTGAAATCACTCGGTGTAGACACGACCTGGCTTCGGAAAACACAGGGCGACCGAGGGAAGACGGTTATTCAGGCGCTGGCCGACCCGGCAACATGGGAATCCATGGATTTCAAATCCCAGTGGCGCGAGGTGCTGATCCCCTATCGTCGCGCAGACGGCTCCGATGCCAGGCCTCGGCGCCGTATGAAGGTCGCCGGCACCCCCAAGCACTGCTGGGCCGGCACCAAGGAGGATGGGGACATCATTCCCTACGGCCTTGACCGCCTTCAACAGGCCCGCGACAAGGGATTCCTCATCTTGGTCGAGGGAAAAACGGATTGCTGGTCCCTGTGGCTCCATGAATTCCCGGCAATGGGCGTGCCGGGTGCGTCGAACGTCAAAACACTACGTCGGGATTACTTCGACGCCATCAACCGAGTCTACCTGGTGCAGGAACCGGACGAGGGCGGCGATACGTTTTACGACGCCGTCCGGGACAAGCTGTCTTCCTGGAAATCATGGAAGGGCGAGCTGTTCGTGCTGCGGGAGTCTGGCGGCGCGAAAGATGTCTGCGATCTTCGCGCCCGCGAGCCGGAGAGCTTCACCGCCGCCATGAACAAGGCGCTGGCGGATGCTGAACCCGTGCCACTGAGGCGGGACGAAAGCAAGCCTAGCAAACCCGACGCCGAAAAGATGCAGGCTGCCCTTGCCGCGAGCGATATCCGGCCATTAACCGACATGGGGAATGCAGAACGCCTCATCGCGCGCCACGGCCAGGATCTCCGCTACTGCTACGAGATGGACAAATGGTTCGTCTGGAACGGCAAGCACTGGGAAGGCACCTATGCAGCGGTGGAACGCAAAGCCAAAGAAGCCGTCCGGGCCATTGTGGATGAAGTGAACCTCGTTGATTCGATCCCCGGCCTCTCCGTGGATGAGCGCGATGCCTTGAAAGGCCAGATCCGATCACACGCCATGTACTCGGAATCGCGGCCCCGAATCAATGCGATGATCGAGTTGGCGAAATCTGAGGGCGGTGTGCAGATTCATGCGGCCGATCTGGATGCCGACCACTGGCTGTTCAATGTCCAGAACGGAACGGTGGATCTGCGCACGGGCGTGTTGCGCCCGCATGATTGCGCCGATCTGATCACACACGTTTCCCGCATTACCTATGACAAGGATGCTCAAGCCCACCTCTGGGAATCGTTTATTGCAGACATCATGGCCGGCGATCCGGAGATGGCGGGATACCTTCAAAGGGTGGTCGGATACTGCCTGACCGGGGAGGTAAGCGAGCAATGCCTATTCTTTCTGTGGGGTGCCGGCTCAAACGGCAAGAGCACATTCACGGAAGCTGTACAGGCGCTCCTGGGAAACCTGTGCCATAAGAGCGTGGCCAGCCTGTTCACGACATCCAAACAGAATAACGATGATGGGCGGGCCACGCCCGAACTGGCGCGACTACGCGCGAAGCGGCTCGTCGTGACCTGCGAGCTTGATACTGGCAAGCGCGTGGACGAAGCCCGAGTCAAAGACCTGACAGGCAACGATACGATCGTCGCTCGGGGACTCTACCAGGATTACATTGAATTTGCCCCGACCCACAAGCTCTTTGTCTTCGGCAACCACAAGCCCATGGTGAAGGGCGCAGATCATGGCATCTGGCGACGCCTCCGCCTCATTCCATTCACCGTATGCTTTGACGATTTCCCCGAGAAGAAAGATCCAAACCTCAAAGACAAGTTGATGCGGGAACTGCCTGGCATGCTCAACTGGGCCATTGCCGGTTGTATGGAGTGGCAGCAGCACGGCCTGGGCGTGCCCAAGAGCGTCAAGGTCGCCACGGAAGAGTATCGAACCGACATGGACGTGCTGGGTCAATTCCTGGCCGAGTGTTGCGTCGTTTTTGCCGACGGCCAGGTCAAAGCATCCGAGCTATATACCGAATACACGTTCTGGGCGCGCATTAACGGCGAGCACGAGGCGTCTCGAAAAGCGTTCGGCATGATGCTTCAGGAGCGAGGATTCCTCCCCGGCGCGGAAAAAGGACGCGCGGTACTGGACGGGTTTGACGCTTCAAATAGCAGAAGAACGTGAAGTTCCCGAATCTCCCAAAATCAATGAGAAATCGCCACCTTCGAGCCAAAATTCCGGTGATGGTGACGCATTGGTGACGCATGATGACGCGTTTGAAAATGAACGCGTCACCCCTCAACCTGTTGTCAATGAAGAAGATAACTATAAGGGTGACACGTGTGACACGTTTAGGAAACATCTTCGTATATGTGCGCACACGGGTACGGGTACGCGCGATAGGGAGGGGGTTTTTAGTAATATGGGAAAAGTTGGTGCAGAACGCGTCACCACGCGTCATGCGTCACCCACCGCCTCTGGTGAAGTGAATCCCGATCTTAATCCGGAAAACGTATCGACGGAAGGTGAACGGCCAGGCGGCGCTTCGCCTCCGCCCCCGTCTGGCAATGAACCAAATGGCCAGGCACCTGTCATCCCTGGGGCGCCTGGCGAGCAGGCCGACGAGCCGCCTGATCTTCCTGGCGAGCAGCCTGCTGATCCCGACGAGCCCTTTTTCGAACGACTGGTATTCTAGGAGCGAACCATGCCGACCATCGAATCGTTGATTACTCGCATCAACGCCTTGGGCTTGGCCATGGTGGTGAGAGACGGACGCCTCGTCGTGGAGGGCGACACGCGTGGGCTGACGGCCGAGGAACGGCCTTTCCTGGCAGCGAGCAAACAGGATCTGATCGCCTATCTCACTACCCCCCGCGAGCACGTGGCCATCCTGTGCCTGCACCGGCATCCTGACGGCCGGGCGTGCGACGAGATCATCACGGTGCAAAGGGAGTCTGGAAAAGTCGCGTGGTGTCAGTCGTGCTTTGGAACGGCAACGGGAAGGGCGGAGCACCCCAGCGACAATCCTGATCCGTGTTATGCCTGCAAGCGCACCGACTGGTGGATTTCCATTCACGGAAAACGCATTTGCAGAACGTGCCATCCGCCCGCGTATCCGGCGCTCGAATGCACCGACGAAAGCGAGATAAAAAAAGTTCTTGAACAGGAGCGCGCGAAAAGAGACAAGCAAGAAGAAGGCCGGTCCATTCTCGACAACGTCGTCCCCAACGCACCGCATGTGGTGCTACCGCTGAAATCGATTCGGCAGGAAACGTCGGATCGCCGCCCCGTCATGTACGTGGCGTCGGATCTCTCGCATTGGGTTACGGACGAGCCGGGCGTCTGGGCGAAGGAAGTGAGAATTCAGGGCAAGCTCTATGTCCGGCTCGCGCCCGACGAGCTGGTGTGGTTATACAGGCAGGTCAAGAAAGTCGAGGCCGCGTGCGACGCGGGCAAGATCGACCTCGAAACGTTCAGCCGAATCATCGACGCGTTCTGTCCGGTGTACGAGTTCGCGGTACGGATGGGGATGGCGACGAGTTCTGAGGTGTAATTCGTCCAATTGAATCATGCTCGGAAATTTACTAGGAAGCTGCGGATGGATCAACACTTCCTAGTATTTTCATTAGGGCTCTCTGTAAATCGAGGCGAAGCGAAACTCGTTATTGTGCGTTTAGATAGACTCAAAATGCATACGCAAAACCTGTAGGTACTTGCCGGGCAAAGGGTTACAAGCCCAAGGGGAAGTGGTACCCGGGAGAGACTTTGTTGCTTATGCCTGGTAAAAACCACAACTGCCTGTGATCAAAGGGGATACGAGAATGATGTTTGATGAAAAAACCGACCCTCAAAACGATGATTTTGTATCCGCCGCACGGGGCGCATCCGCTTGCCCCGCGCCCGTCACGCCCCTGGAGTTCGAGGGGCAGGCCGTGCGCATGTCGGTTGATGAATTCGGCAACCCCTGGTGGGTGGCCAGGGATGTGTGCGAGATTCTTGGAATCCGCAACACCCATGCGTCAGTAGTCCGTGGTCTTGGCGAGGACGAAAAGAAGCTTTTCTCAATCCCTACCGCTGGAGGGCCGCAGACCGTGACGGTGGTCAATGAGCCGGGATTGTATTTTATGCTCCTGCGCAGTCGCAAGCCTGCTGCCAAGAAGCTGCAACGCTGGTTCATGCGCGAGGTGCTTCCTGCCGTCCTCAATCGATGGGTAATGTTCCAGCGCGAGCAAGATCCGCTTGTCAGCTTGCTGGAGGGGATGCGCGACCGGCG
>CAYWFP010000165.1:0-5367 GCA_964457365.1 uncultured Planctomycetaceae bacterium | reverse complement strand
GACAGGCTCGGCCTTCTTGCCGTCGATACGGACGCTCTCGACGCCGGGGTGGCGGAAGGTCACTTCGCCACCGGGGCCGGTGACGCGGCCGGTCTTTCCGCGCATATACAGGGAAACCGGACCGGCGCTCTCGAAGCCGATATCTCCGGCCGCGAACGTTGTTCCCTGCCGGAGAAAGTAGAAGAGCAGGGCATCGCCCTTGCGGCGGAGCAGGGCCGCTCTGGCTTGGAACAGACCGCCCCTTGTCGAGATTCTTGCTTCACCCGAAGACGATATAATCTCGTCTGTTAAATCGTCATCGTGGTCCACGAACAGGCCGGAGGCAAACTCCGGATCAAGCCCCGCAAACATCGCCTTCGCGTGCTTTCCGTCATGCGGAAAGAGAACCGTGACCGTATCGAGATCGCCGTTGTCGTCTGTCGGGTAGATCGCTTCGAGGCGGTAGTGATAGCCGCTCTGCGGAGACCGTTCGAGAAAGCCGGACTCGACCTTCGCCTGCTTGATCTCCGCCGGCTGCGGATCGTAGAAGACCGAGAGCTTGACGCCGTCGACCTTGGCGTGGTGATCGATGCTGGCGAGGTATTCCCGCCTGGTCGTTACCTCTTCGGCGGGGGATTCGCCGGCGAGCTGAAGATACGAATGAACGTTCTCGCCCTTGTCGGCGTCGACCTCGTCGATAAGGACGAAGTAGCCCTCGGCGCCGTCCCGGGGGTGAACCATGATCAGGCTGCGCCGGAACGAATGCTTGCCGAGCGCTCGGCCCGAATCGCCGCAGGCGTAGTCGAACCCGTCGGCGAGCAAAGCCTCGGTCAGGCCCGCGCCGGTCATTTTCTTATGGCGTTTTCCGTTGACCGCGAGAGTGTTGTTTTTGGCGGGCGGTTGCATGTCCTCGCCGAGCCAGCCGCCGTTGACGAGCAGGCGGTTGCCGTAAGCCGAGGCCGAGATGGCGTTGGTCTCCTCGTGGGCGTGCCAGTCGGGATCTCCAACGATGTTGTACAGCGCGCACGCCAGGGCCAGCGGGTCGTCCTGCGGCTCGCGGAAGACGGCCTCGCCCCGCATGAAAACACGGCTGTCGGGCACGACCGGCTCAGGCAGCGGTTTGTTCATGAGGATGTAGCTGAGGATATGCCCAGGCGGTTCCTTCCCGGCCAGCAGCCAGGCGGCATAGGCGGCGGCCTTTTTGTCGAAACGCCCGACGCGCCACAACAGCGCGGAGTTCGGCGGTTCCCACTGGGGCCCGACATCGCCGAACATGTGGTACTGCTTGGCCGGGTTGACGCTGGCGCTGAAGAGCCAGCGATAGAAGTTCTGCAGCTTCTCGTTGTCGTAGTAGCGCTTGTCGATGCCGGTGAATTCCAGCACGTCGGCGTAACCGGTCTTCTGCGGCCGGCCGTCGCCGGAGCCAAGGCGCGCGAAGGCGTAGCCGGGCGAGACGGTGGTGACGCCGTCGTCGGTCATCTGGCGCATGTAGTTCGCGAAGAACTCGTCGTCGGGGAGAATGCGCTCGCCCTTGTAGATGTCCCATGTGCCGAACGTGCCCATGCGCGCAGCCTTCCATGCGCCACGTCGATCGATTTTTCCAATCTGCTTTTCGATAAGCGCCTCGCAGGCTTTGATCTCGTCAGGCGAAAGGTCATCATAGACGATATCCAGCGCAAGGATGCTCAGAAAAGTGGACCCAAGCGGCGGAACGGTTCCTTCCCATGTCTTTGCCGGGTTGAATTCGACCTCCTCGAGTTGCAGGATCGCGTCCTTGACGAGTTGCGCGTTCTCCTTGCGCTTGTCGTATTCAAGGATATAGACCAGCGCGCAGGCACCGATGTAACGGGTAAGCGAAAAGGCATGCCCGGGGCGTTTGAGGCCGTCGCCGGCCTGCTTCTTCGCATCCGCCGCCATCGTCGCCCAGGGCTCGTTCTCCACGCGGGCGATCAATTCGGGAAACTGTTCGCGCTTGCAGATCAGGAACGGATGCGCCTCGATCTTTACCGGCATGGTCTGATAGTCGGCCAATTCCAGGTCCCCTTTCTTCGTCAAACGCGCCTCGCCCCAGCGCCCGGGATGGGCGAAGAACCCCGTAGTCGGGGTGCCGCGCCGGGCGATCAGGTCCGCGAGGCGAAAGCCTTCCGGCGTTCCATATTCGCCGCCGTAGACCTCCACGCCCATGCGGAACGAGAAGCCGGCCTTGATCTGCGCGACGTCCACGCCCAGCAGCTTCCACGGAATGCGGATCTCCTGCACATGACCGGCGCCGTCGTCACGCTTGTGGAACGCCGTCTCGCCATCCGCGGCCAACACATCGATGCGCTCGCCTTTGGGTTTCTGCGGTGCAAGTTGCAGCACCGGCCTCTCCTCCGGCGTGTAAAACCAGGTGTCCGCGAAGAAGACACGGTCGCCGCCTTCGCCGGGGAGGCGAAAACGCATCTGCACACAGTCCTGGCGCCACGCATCTGCGTCCGGATTCGCCGGATCGGCCTTGTTCAGCAGAGGGGTCGGATCGTTCACCTCCAGGGCGAGATACAGCGATTCCCTGTCGTACATCGCCGAGACGAAGGCGCTCTCGGTCTCCTGTTTGGCGGCCAGATCGTTGCAGATCAAGATCCGCCCCGACCGGTCCCAGTCGTCGAGCCGTGCGTCAATCGTCACCTTCCCGGGCGCGGGGACGATCCGCAACTGCGTATTCTGCGTGCGGCCGGACTCCGCCGCGTAGCCGTCTTCACCCGCAGAACAGGCTGCCGTGCAGACGAGCGCGAGAACGGTCGCAAAGCATAAACGAAAAAGGCGTGACCCGAACGGGATGCGGTGATTCCGGGGCGTCGAAAGGTGTTTCATCGCTATCTCCCTGCCGATGACTCCCATTACAGCACGAAACGCGAAAGGTCTTCATCCTCGGCGATCTTGGCGAGACGTTCGCGGACCAGCTCCGGCGTGACGCGGACCTCCTGGCCGCTCATGGTATCGGCGTCGAAGGAGATGTCCTCGAAGAGGCGCTCCATCACCGTGTGCAGCCGGCGCGCGCCGATGTCCTGCGTCTTCTGGTTCACCTCGGCGGTGATCTCCGCCAGCAGCGACAAGGCCTCGGGGATGTAGACGACCTTGACCTCCTCGGCGCCGAGAAGCAGTTCGTACTGTTTGCAGAGCGCGTTCTTCGGGTGCGTGAGGATCATTTCGAAATCTTCGCGCGTGAGGGGCTTCAGTTCCACGCGGATGGGGAAACGCCCCTGCAGTTCGGGGATCAGATCGCCCGGCTTGTGCCCGTGGAACGCGCCGGCGGCGATGAAGAGAATATGGTCGGTCTTGACGTTGCCGTACTTGGTGGCCACGGTGGAGCCCTCGACGATCGGCAGCATGTCGCGCTGTACGCCTTCGCGGCTTACGTCGGGGCCGTCGCGGCGGTCGGTGCCGATGACCTTGTCGACTTCGTCGATGAAGACGATGCCGGCCTGTTCGGCGCGCTCGATGCCGTCGCGGTGGATCGCTTCCTCGTCGATCAGCTTCTCGGCTTCCTCCTGTTGCAGGATGCGCAACGCTTCATCGACCGAAACGCGGCGGTTCTTGCGCTTGCCGGGCATCATCTTCTGCAGCATCTCCTGCATCTCCAGCCCCATCTCGTCGCCGCCGAGAGTGCCGAAGACGCCGGCGACCGGCGGTGCGGCGGGGGCGGTGATCTCGACGAGGCGTTCGTCCATCTGGCCGGCGCGCAGCTTCTCGCGGAATTTTTCGCGGGTACGTTCGCGGCGTTCCTCGGCGGCGGCGCGGTCTTCGTCGTCGGGCGTATACTCCGGAGCCGGTAACAGCAGGTCCAGCACGCGCTCCTCGGTCGCATTCTGTGCGGACTCGCCGACCAGCAGCATCGCCCGTTCGCGCACCTGGTTGACCGCCACCTTCGCCAAGTCGCGGATCATGCTCTCGACGTCGCGGCCGTGGTAGCCGACCTCGGTATACTTGCTCGCCTCGACCTTGACGAACGGAGCGCGGACCATCTCGGCCATGCGCCTGGCGATCTCGGTCTTGCCGACGCCGGTGGGCCCGATCATGAGGATGTTCTTGGGCATGACCTCGCGGCGCATCTCGTCGGAGAGTTGCTTGCGGCGCCAGCGGTTGCGGATGGCCACGGCGACCGCGCGCTTGGCCTCGGTCTGGCCGATGATATACTCGTCGAGGCGCGCGACAATCTCGCGCGGTGTCATGGCATCGAGCGACGCGGAAACGGTAGGTGGATTCTGCATGGATGGCTCCGGTAGGGGCGATTACGGGATCGTCTCGACTGTGAGCTCGCTGTTGGTATAGACGCAGATGTCGGCGGCGATGGTGAGCGCCTCGCGGACGATGGCGGCTGCGTTCATGTCGCTGTGGTGCAGGAGTGCGCGCGCGGCAGCCGCGGCGTAGCCGCCGCCGGAACCGATGGCGAGCACACCGTCGTCGGGTTCGATGACGTCGCCCGAGCCGCCGATGAGGAGGCTCCGTTCGGCGTCCATGACGATCATCATGCTCTCGAGGCGCCGGAGCGCCCGGTCGGTACGCCACTCCTTGGCCATCTCGATGGCTGCGCGGAGGGTGTTGCCGTTGTACTCCGAGAGCTTCTTCTCGAAGCGCTCCATCAGCGCCAGCGCGTCGGCGGCCGAGCCGGCGAAGCCCGCGCGCACCTTGCCCTCGCCCAGGACGCGGATCTTTCTGGCCTTGCCTTTGACGATAGTGTCGCCGAAGCTGACCTGGCCGTCGCCGCCGATGGCGGCATGGCCGTCTTTGCGGACCGAGAGAATGGTGGTGCTGCGGATTTTCATCGCTTTCCTCGCAAGACGATCGATAATCAAAGAATATTAGCCGGGAAAAGGCTGCGGGGCAAGCCGCGGCTTGAAAAAGCCGGTGCCGGGAGGCCGACCCAACCGCTTTACAGCGTCGGGGCGGGGGGGTATAATTCATCGCGACAAGGGGCGATTAGCTCAGTCGGCTAGAGCGCTTGCCTTACAAGCAAGAAATCGCAGGTTCGAGTCCTGCATCGCCCACCATCTTCTTCGCCCGAAAAAGCCCCATTCGACGGGGCTTTTTCGCCACTTAAAGCCTCGCGGTTTTCGCGGTCACCGCCTTGGCCGATATGGACATTTGGTGACGATTTTGGACCTTCGACACCTTGCAGGGCACCTTGTAAATCGCCTTGTTCATCCGGCACGTCTGCCGTTCCCGTCTTTACTTCGCGCGTCGGCGAAGAAAAATCCGGTAGCGATTCCGTAGCCGTCGCGCGGTCGGTCAAGACGGTGTGCGTGTAAAGCCGCATGGTCAGGTTTATGTCGCTGTGCCGCATCAAGTCCATGGCTTGCCTAGTACTACAACGCCAGATTCGGTCCGAAACACTTGGGTAGATCACGGATG
>CAYWFP010000164.1:0-5394 GCA_964457365.1 uncultured Planctomycetaceae bacterium | reverse complement strand
TCTTTGTCGGCATTGCCCAACCCCATGTAGTGTATGTAGTTATGTGGTTTTGTCCTGCTCCGGGCCGCTGCTGCGAAGCCTTCCGGGGTGCTTCTGGTTGATGATTTTGCGCAGATCCTCTTTGTCCAGTTGCGTGTAGAACCGTGTGGTGTTGAGCTGCTCGTGCCCGAGAAGTTCCTGGATGTAGCGGATGTCGCATTTGGCAAGCAGCATGTGCGTCGCGCATGCGTGGCGGAAGTAGTGGGGGTTCAGGCCGGTGGCCTTCTTGATTGCCGCACCCACGCCGCCTGGCGTTATTCTCTGCCGGTCGGCGCGCACGAAGAGCGGCTTCTGACGCGGATCGAGTTTGGGCAGGTATTCTTTCAGTGAGCGCATGCACTGTCTGCTCAGCGGCACGACCCGTTCCTTTTTTCCTTTGCCCGTTACGCGCACCGTTTTTTCCGTCAAGTCCAGGTCATCCACGTTGAGCGTGGCAAGCTCCGAGCGCCGAAGGCCGCTTCCGTAGGCAAGCTCCACCAGAAGACGGTTTATCCACCCGAAAGGCGACGTGTCTTTATGCAGCTTGCGCAGCACCCGCCGCACCTTGCTCTTGAGCGGCACCGGAACCAGCGGCCTGCGTAGTGGGAACGGCACATTCATTTTCTCGGCCGGATTGTCCGTCACCACATGCTTGTCCCGCAGATAGGTGTAGAAGCGCTTGAGGCTCAGGACGTTTTGCGCCCGGTAGTCCTGCTTCCACTCCTGTAAAGATAGGTACAGTTCGATGTCCTCTCGGGTAATCGTCTTGTAGCCCTTGCCCGCAACCAGGAAGTGACGGAAGAACCGCTTGAGCTGTGTGGTTACGCTCCTGCAACTGCTCGGCGTGAGTGTCAGACCCAGGAACCGGCCGTATGCATCGATGAGCGTGTAGATTTCTTCAAGAAGCGGGTTCATCGCGGAAGTCGTCCCTGTTTGCGGGGTGGTACTTGAGATGGGCTTTCTTCAGATCGCCGATGGTTACCTGCGTGTAAATCTGGGTGGTACTCAGGTCTTCGTGCCCGAGAAGCTCCTGCACGTAGCGGATATCGGCCCCGGCCTGCAGCATGTGCGTGGCGCATGCATGGCGCAGGGTGTGCGGCGTGACCTTCATCTGCAGCCCGGCTTTTTGCTTGTATACCTGAACGATCCAGTGCAGGCTTTTGCTGTCAAGCTGCCAGCCGTTCTTCGAGGGCAGCAGCAGATCGGTTTTCACCAGGCGCAGCAGCCAGGGCCGCCCCGCGTGCAGATACTCAAGCGCGTAGGGGATCACCCTTTCGCCGATAGGAACGACCCTGTCTTTTGATCCTTTGCCCTTGATGTGCAGTGTACGGTCCTGGATATGCAGATCGTAGATCGTCAGCCGCCGAAGCTCAAGGCTGCGTATGCCCGTTGCGTACATCAGCTCGAACATGAAGCGGTCTCTGATATGCAGGGGATTATCCGGCACCGCGGTTTGCAGCAGCTTTCGGATGCCGTCCACGCCGGGGACGTTCTTGGGAAGCGTCTTTGGTTTCTTGGGCATCACGATGCAGGAGGTGTAATCGTGCGGATAGAGGTTTTCCTCGTGCATGACCTTGAAGAACGTCTTGACCGCCTGCAGCCGGTGCCGCACCGTGCCGCCGGCAAGCAGCCGGTTGTAACGTTTGGACTTCTCGAAGGTCAGAAACGCATGCCAGGCTTTGATATGCTCCGGCCTGAGGTTCATGATCGATTGCAGGTTCTCCCGCTCTTCGAGGTACTTGTAGAACCGCCCGACCTCTTCGGCGTATTCCTTGATGGTCCGGTCTTCATAGTCAAGGAGTTTGAGTTTCTCTTTGAACTGGTGCACCTTCATTTCTTCCATGGCTTCCCCCGCGTTTATAATTGTGCTTTCTCCGCGAACCCGCGAAGTTGTATCCATCTCGTTACGATTCATAGCCTTGCATCCTGTGCGAACCCACCGCGAAGTACCTGCGATGTTTGCGAACTTTCCTGCCTAACCCGTTGATTTCCCGTCAAAGGCTATTTGCGGATCGTCCTCGCCGTCATCGAGCATTACATAGCGGAACGTCGAGCCCTGGCGGCCGCTGAGTCGGCCCAGATACCCCAGCTCCACCAGCGGTTCTATGTTCTGCCGGATTTGGGTCTCACTCCAGCCGGTGGACTCGCGCAGTTCTTTTCGTGTAAAGGGAACTTCCGACAGGCATAGGTCGCGCTTTGGGTCGAGCGCCTTCATGTGATCGTATTTTTCGGTTGTCAGCTTCTTTATCTCCCGCAGCAGTGCCCGGCCGGTGGGCGATACATCATCGAGGTTACGCATGAACACCGCCTTGCCAAGCTCAAGCGCCAGGTCAACGTCCCGCTGGATGGCTTCCACGCTCTCCATGACGGAGCCGTCCGAACGCCTGATAGACTCCCGCTTGCGCTGGTACTGGTGCAGAAGCGTGATCGTCTTCACAAGAGAGAAGAACTTCTTGTGCTCCCGTCGCATCTGCAACCGGCCGTAGGGCCAGTGGATAGTGAGTTCGTCGGGTATGGTTACCGTCAGCGGCTTGAGCAGCCGGTGCATGTTGTGGTGCAGTTTGGTCACGCTCTCCTCATCGCAGCTCATCCGATACCACCGGGGGCTGCTTTTGGTGCGCTGTGCCTGGATGATGCTTTTGGTCTGCTCCGGGGTCTCGTCGATGGTCAGCACTAAAAAGCGCTGCTTGGTTTCATCGTCCAGGCCGTTGGGGTTGGTGGTGCTCACGAACACGACCACCGGGCCGCTCACTTCGTAGTCATCCACGGAGAACTTGCCGGTCTTGGCATCGGTGCGGGTGGCCGATACGCTGAGCTTCTGGCTGCTGATAAGTGTCTTGACCGAGTACATTGCGGGCTGCATGCCTTCGTCCTCTTCCACGGCAAGCACCTTGTGCTTGAGGGCGTTTTTGTCCCGGTAAAAAAGCGACTGCCCGGTAAGGCGGGTGTACTGGATCACCGATTCGGGCGGCACGAACTTGCAGGCCGCTTCCTGCAGCGATGTCTTGCCGGCGCCGGAGCGGGAGAGGATGAGCACCGCAAGCGGGTCAGACAGAAGACGCGAGACAGTCGCCAGATACGCCAGCATCTTGTTGACCTTCTCGCCGATAAAGCCGATCGCATCGAAGTCGCCTACGATCTGCTTGAGCAGGTCTTTGCTCTTGAGCACGGCCAGGGCCTCTTTCCTGTCGGCTTCGCTCATCTTCGGCGGCTCGGCGGATCCGCCCCGCTCCTTCATGGCGATCCGCTCGGCTTCGAGTGCGGCGATAAGCCCGGTAAGATCGGCCATGACCTTTGACTGCTCCACTTTCAGGTACTTGGCGCAGTTGTCGGTGAAGGCTTCCCTGGTGCGACTGTAGTAGAGGTCGAGCGTGTCGATCTGGAAGGATGCCGGTTCTTCGGGCTTATAGGCTTTGAGGGTAATGCGCAGGCGGTCGAGGCTGTAGCTTGTCAGGCCGGTGACTCGGTAGGTCAGGCACTCTCCGGTAAAAAAGAGGCCTTCAGGCGTGCGCGAGAGACGAGAGGCGGGACTGGGACTCGAAGCTCCTTGTCTGGGCACCTGTGGTGAGCCGTGTCGAACCATGGGATGCGCTCCTTTCTTCGGGTTGATGGCCCGCGATCGTCCCGGCGAGAAGATCGCGAAGCCGGTTGAGATTCTCCCGAAAAGGCGCACGTCCAGCCGCACCACCGGTCCGGTACGGTAGGCTTCCCGCAGTTCCCGGACCCGCTCACCCGTGAACACGAACGACACCCGCCGCCGCCGGTTCTTCTCGATACGGTCGAGCGTGCAACCGACCGTCGAGAGGAAGGCCGCCAGGAAAAGGTCGTTGGTAACTATGGCCGGTTCTGCTGCGGAAAGGTATTTTTTAGACATCGATGCGCCCCCTTTCGGGCGTTATCTTCAGGCCGACCGGTGCACTTTTCCAGAGGACGCCGGGAGGCCTTTTTTTCGTGATTCCCAAAAACCTGTCAATAGCATTTTGATAAAATTTAATATACGGTAAAACGTATATGCAATAGAAGGTATAATTATATTTTTAGTATGAGTAGCAAATCTTCTAAACAACCAACCGCATTCGGTTCGAGAGTACGAGAACTTCGCCGCCGAAAGGGCATCTCCCAGGTTGAACTGGCAGAGAAGCTCGGTGTTACGCAGCGCGGGATTTCGTACTATGAGAACGAAACGGACAACCCCTCAATGGAGGTGGTAGAAAAGATCGCGGCAGCGCTGGGCGTACCCAAGCGGCTTCTGATCGACTACAACGATACGCCTCTTGAAGAGGAACCGAAGGCGATCCGGACGCTCCAGCAGCGGTTGAAGGTGGTTTCGAAGCTGCCGGCAGAAGGACAGAAGTATCTTGTTGAGACTATAGACATGCTTGCCGAGAAACACGGCGTATCCCGTGGCTCCGAGCAGTAGAGAAAGGAATGGATATGGGTGCGGACTATTTGAGAATGACGACGGAAACTCTCGCAACATTGCCGCCTGAGAAGCAGGAAGAAGTATACGACTTCGCAAAATTTCTTGAGGCCTCATCGGCCGATGTCACAGGCAGAAAGAAAGAAAAAAAAGGATCGGTGCTTAATTTGATAGGTCTTGGAAAAAGCGGCGTCGGCGATATTGCACTCAACCACGACAAGTACATCTATGATGAGTAAAAAAACGATCTTTGTCGATACGGGGGCGTGGTTCGCGTTGTCCGACCAAAGCGATCAGTACCACGGGAAAGCCGCTGCCCACATCAGAAAGCTTTCCAACGATGGCTTCGAGATGATAACCACCAACCTTGTGGTTCACGAGACATTCATGTTGCTGTCGCGTAAGCTCTCCCGTACAGCGGCCATTACGTTTCTTGATGAGATCTACACCGACGAGAACGTACACATAATACACAGCAACGGGGCTCTTGAACAAGAAGCGATAGAGACGATACGCAAATATGCCGATCAGGATTTCTCCATTGCAGACTGCGTGTCGTTCGCCGTAATGAAGCGCGAAGCCATCAAGCGGGCGTTCACCTTCGATAGACACTTCAAGACAATGCGGCTGAGCGTCGAACCATAAAAGTAGCCGCCGCTGATTCCGAGCAGCGTAATTGTATCGTAGCCCGCTCCATAGCCGCTCTGGCATACATGGTAGCCGCACAGACGCACAACCGGCGCATGCCGTTCGCTTTTGGCACATGCCGCCCCGAAGGTGCGTCACGTCGGCAGTGCGTGCGGTTGTGCGCAATACCTCGACAAGCTCGGTACAGGTGCGCAACGGACTCGCATCCACCCCACCCAAGCCCGCCCCTCATATGGGCGGGATGTTACCGCAACCAGCACGCCAACCGGGCTATACGTAGGAGCCCGTTTGTTGTCATGCCGGGTGCT
>CAYWFP010000163.1:0-5533 GCA_964457365.1 uncultured Planctomycetaceae bacterium | reverse complement strand
GCCGTTGTCATCTGCAAAACCTCGATGCTCCCGCCTTGATCTGGTGAACGCTTACCATATGAGCAACCGCGACTTGGAAATAGTAGTTTTATATCGCTATAGTTTTGGTATGGGGAGGCGGGCAGGCTTCGCACCCTTTTTCATTACGCCGCCCTCCCTGGCACGACGGATATTCAGGACGCCCGTACCACAAACGCGCCCTAATCGTATCCTAACGCCGCATGCCACCCAACCATTGACAGAACGTGAGATATGGGATACGTTTGTATTATCGGAGGTTCGGGATGAGCGGGAATCGAAACGAAAAACATACCTCGTCTGGCGATGCGTCAGCCGCAAGCCGGGGCGCGGGCCTTGACGAAGCCGCGTTTCGCTCTTTCTGCGAAGGTGCGCGCGAGGGTATTCTCGTCGTCGATGTCGGCACGAAGCAACCGATTTATGCCAATCCCGCCTTCGCGCATATGTTCGGCTACGCGCAGGACGAAATCCTCAAGCTTAACGTAACTGATCTGCATCCCACAGAAGCACTCCCTTCCGTCGAGCGTGATTTCGAGTTGCTGGTCAAGGGCGAACTAGACCGTTCCGAGCAGACTTGCCAGCGCAAGGACAACAGTCTCTTTCCCGCGCGGATTCATGCATGGCCCGTCTCGTTGGAAGGCCGCTACTGCGCGGCCGGGTTCTTCGAGGATATAACAGAGACGCGCCAGACGAAAGACCGCATGAACCATCTTAACGCGGTGCTGCGCTCCATCCGCAATGTCAATCAACTTATCACGCAGTGCCGGGATCGGGATGCCCTCTTGCAGGGCGCATGCGATTGCCTGACCGAGACGCGGGGGTATGGCAACGCCTGGATCTCCCTTCTTGACGAGGAACGCAAAGCGGTCAAGAGCTTGGAATCCGGCCTTGGCGAACGCTTCCGCCCGATGGAGGAACGCCTGACGGAGGGCCGTCTCACACACTGCTGCGCGAAGGCTTTTTTGAGAGAGGACGTCGTCGTTGTTGAGGATCCACCAACAGCCTGTCCCGATTGTCCGTTAGCGCATGCCTGCGGCGGGCGAACCGGCATGACAGTTCGCCTGGCTTACGATGGGTGCATCCATGGCGTGCTGAGTGTTTCTATTCCTCCCGATCTGGCCCAAAATGAAGAAGAGCGCGATCTCTTGGGCGAGGTCGCTGAAGACATTGCCTTTGCGCTTCATGGGCTGGAGGTGGAGGAGGAACGCAAATACGGAGAGGAAGCGTTGCGAAAGGCGAAGGAGCTTTCCGAGCGCATCATTGAGGACGGCCCGGTGGCCATCACGCAGGTAAACCGCGATGGCGAAATTGTCGTCGCGAATCGCCATGCCGAAGATGTACTGGGACTGAAAGCGTCAAAAATCGACGGGATTGCGTACAATGCGCCTGATTGGCGGATCAGCGATGTTGACGGCTCTCCCTTCCCCGACGAGCGGTTGCCGTTCCAGCAGGTCATGGCCACCGACCAAGCTGTCTACGATGTTCGCCACGCAATCACGACCCCGGACGGCAAACGGAAGATACTCAGCATCAACGGAGCGCCGCTCCACGATGCGCAAGGCCGGATCGACCGGGTCGTATTCGCGATGCAGGATATTACCGAACGCAAACGGATCGAGAATGAACTGAAAGAAAGCGAGGAGCGTTTCAAGGCATTACATAACGCTTCTTTCGGGGGAATCGTCATTCACGACAAGGGCCTCATCCTGGAGTGCAACCGTGGGTTGTCCGAGATAACCGGCTATGCCTATGATGAACTGATCGGGATGGACGGATTGTCGCTGATCTCCGATGGCACGCGGGACAAGGTTGTCCACAATATCACCACCGGTTACGAAAAGCCTTATGAAGCGGAAGGTGTTCGCAAGAACGGCGAAATATATCCAGTCCGTTTGGAAGCCAGAAAAATCAAATACAAGGGCAAGGACGTCAGGGTAGTTGAGTTTAGAGATATTACAGAAAGAAAACAGGCTGAACAGGCGCTGCGTGCCAGTGAAGAGCTTCATCGCACGACCCTCACCTCCATCGGCGACGGTGTTGTCTCCACAGACGCGGTGGGCCGGGTGAAGACTATGAACCCGGTAGCCGAAAACCTTACCGGTTGGCAAAACGAAGATGCTGTAGGCCGCCCGCTGGCCGAGGTGTTCCGTATCGTAAATGCAAACACGCGTGAGACAGCCGAAAGCCCGGTCGCAAAGGTGATCGCCAGCGGCAAGATTATTGGGTTGGCCAATCACACAATTCTGATCGCCCGCGACGGCACGGAGCGGCAGATCGCCGACAGCGCCGCGCCCATCCGCAATGCCAACGGGGATACTCTGGGCGTTGTACTCGTATTCCGGGACGTAACCGAAGAATATGCAGCCGCTGAGCGGTTGCGTAAAAGTGAAGAGCTTTTCCAGACGATGCTCGCCCTGATCCCCGATATGATCTCGGTCCACGATCCGGACATGAATATTGTTTACAGCAACTGGAACGGGTTTGCTGCCGTTCCCGAGGAGCGGAGAGCCTTGGGCGAGAAGTGCTATCGGGCTTACCGTGGACTGGACGCGATCTGCCCTGATTGCAAGGCAAAGAAGGTTATCGAAACGCGACAACCCTATGCCGAGGAGGTCGAACTTCCCGAAGGGCTTTGGATTGACCTGCATGTCATCCCAATCCTTGGTTCAGACGGCACTTGTGAACTCTTCGTGGAATGGGTCCACGATGTAACCGAACGCAAACAAACAGAAGAACGGCTCCGCCAGATGGAGAAGATGGACGCCATCGGCCAGCTTGCCGGAGGTGTGGCCCATGACTTCAACAACCAGCTTGGCGGCATCATGGGATACGCGGATATGCTTTCCGCGCGACTGGAGGACGCCTCGCTGCGCCGTTACGCCGAGAACATTCTTGCCTGCACGAACCGCGCCGCCGACCTGACAGCGAAGCTGCTCGCCTTCGCCCGGAAGTATCGGCGGTTCGCGCACAAGACCACCTACCGAGTGCTGACCCGGCAGAAGGTGGACGCCTCAGAGCTTGAACGATGGATGCGGGAGGCGTGACGCACCCGAGGAAAGTTGACGCCAGAGGAAAGGCGTGATAAAGTTTCGTGGGGGGCAGTTGTACACATGGGCCGGGGCGCACGGGCCCGAGGAACGAAGCCCCGTCAAAAAATAGTTTGACATTCCATCCAGCATACGGTAATAATTGATAATTGAGTTAGCCAAGTCATTTCCAGGGCATGTGCCCGAAGGTGATTTGGCAATGGCAATCCGGAGAGAAGCAGGCGACGAACCTACGCGTGCACCGAGCGGGGACGATAACCCTCGTGTGCGAAAGGTTCTTCGCGGAATGCTGCTTTACCGGCAACATGAAGGCTTCGCTTCTACTGGCCGCGTACGCCCCTATCCGAAGGGGAACGCATATAGCAGCGCCAGGATAAGCAAGAGATTTCTGGCAGCGCTTTGCCGTAGGCAAGGCGCAAGACATCCAAGGCCGTCTGCGAGGTTGATCCCTCGTGGCGGCCTTTTTTTGTTTCCCCACGTTTTCGGAGGTATCGAGCATGAATGCAAAATCTGTCATGGTAGCTGCCCGCTTCCATCCGGCCGAAGCGGCGGAACTGGATTCCATCGCGGATGAATGGCGCACCCAGCGTAGCGGAGCGATCCGCCGGATGGTGTCTGCGGAATATCGGCGTCTTGCGGCGCGCCAGAAGCGAAAGGCCAAAAAATGAGCGGTGCAAACGACACGCCCCCGGCCATGCGGGACCGAGGGCGCGAACAACATGTTCCGGGCAGAACTCACCACAACCACAGCTTACCCCTCGAAGGCGTTTGCGTCAAGGACCGCGCTGCGGCGTGCCTTGGCTATCTCATCCACGAGCGGCAACGCCTGTTGAAGCGTTTCCCCCGCGCCTACATCGACCCCGAAACAGGTCATGCCCGCATGCGTGGCGACCTCGAAACGGCGAGGGATGCATGGATCGTCGCCAACGTTCCCGAAGGCGTGCGCGCCGATGTGCGGGGGATGGTGAGCCTTCGCGTCTTTGGTCTTGGGGATTTATCGTGAGTTGGTGGCCGCTTAGAACTGACATGATCGAGCATCCGGACTTCATCGCCCTTACGGCAATGGAGAAGGTGCTCTATTTTTCATTGCTCAATGACGGCAATCAACATCCGGATGGATGGTACAAAGCCGATCTTGAATACGGCGTGGAAGCGGATATATCCACCGATAAGGTGCGGCGCGCGCGGCGGAAATTCGGTCGGCTTGGCTGGTTGAAATATGCGTCCGGATTTCGGGCCAAGGGGCGGAATCTCGCGACCGCGTACAGGCACGTTCGGTGGAGCACGCCGCCGCATAGAGGCGACGGCGTTTCGTTCGCTCAAATGGAGCGCTTCCACTTTGAAGCCCTTATGGCGTGTCTGCGGCGACCGGATGGTTTTCGCCATGAAGACCTGGTCGTGTATGCCGTTCTCGCCTTGGTTCAATCGCGCTGGAACTTGCAAGGAAAAGGCCAGGATTTCTTCATCACGAAGCGAGAGCTTATGGATTCGGCCCGGCTGGACAATATCGCATCCTGCCTCGAACGCCTCCACGAAAATTATGCGTTCGCGGGCGGCAATCACTTGTTCGAGTACGTGCTCCACCACCACAAGGTGAGCGTGAAGCGCTGGGCAACGTGTGCGGACCCCGCTTCGGACACGTATAACCGGGATACCCAGGAAAAGCACCAAAAGGCGTTGCAGGAGATGATCGAAGTACGCCGCAAAAACGAGGTGGCGAAAGCCAAAAAGAAGGCACGGAAGCGCCGTCGCGTAGGTGGGAAATCGTAAGTGGGATAGCGTAAGTGGGACGGCGTAAGTGGGATGGAAACTGCCGATTTCGTCCCACTCATCAAAGACAGTTAGACATAGACTTGCTTTTAGAAAGAGAGAGAAAGACCCTCGCGCGCGCGAGATTTCTTTCACTTGTGCCAAGCATTCTTCAATGAGTAGCGACACCTTCAACCCGGGCGGGATGGAGCAAAGCAATGAGCACGACCGAACGCACGACAGGCGACCTTGTGGCAACCCTCCAGCGGCTAGCCGACGCGCTGGAGCGTCAAGGCAATGCACCGCCGCCGGGAGCGACGCCGCTTCCGCCGCTTCTGTCGGCGGATGCCACGGCCAAGCTGCTTGACGCGGCCCGGAGCACGCTTTACGCATGGGATCAGGAAGGCCGAATCCCGCAACCCGTCCGCATCGGTTCGCGCACCTATTGGCGCGGTTCTGAATTGCAGGAATGGGTTGCCGCCGGATGCCCCTGCCGGGAGCGGTGGAACCTTCTGCGGAAAGATGCTTGATATCATGCCGCCATACGGTATATTGAGAATAGAGAGGGAAGGGCGCGATGATAAAGAGCTTCGCCGACGCCAGAACGGAAGCGATCCACGACGGCAGGCGCGCCAAGGGCTTTCCGCCGGACCTGTACGCCGTCGCCTTCCGCAAGCTGGACATGCTGCGCCGCGCCGCCTGCATCGGGGACTTGCGCG
>CAYWFP010000162.1:0-5649 GCA_964457365.1 uncultured Planctomycetaceae bacterium | reverse complement strand
CGGACCGTCGGCGCGCCGAGCGAAATCCCGATCTTATTGCTTAACGGGTCCTTAGAACTTGATGACGAAGTCGAAGGCGGCGCCGACACGGTAGCCATCGGACTTGAGCGGCATGGTCTCGACGTTGAGTTCCAGGAACCCCTTGCCCTTGATGGCCCGCCCCACGCCCAGCGCGACGGTGGTGAACTCGTTCTCCGCGCCGCGGAGACCGTGTACGGCGGAGTAGTTGATCCGCTTGTTGATGCTCCAGTTGTTGCCCAGCGGCAGGCCCATGTGGAACTCCAGCGAGAAGAGATCCAGTCCGCTGGGGATGCCGGACTTGTCGCTCTTGTTGAGGGTGTGCTGCCAGGTGCTGGCGAGACCGAACTTGAACTTGTTCTTGATCTTCTTCGAGGCGCCGAGCATGAAGCCGTAGCCGGTCTGGTGCGAGTTCTCGTAGTCGCCCTGCATGTAGGTACGCATGTGAAAAATGCTCGGGCCGCCGTAGAGATTGCACGGGTGCTTGCCCTCCACGAGGAAGTTGTATTTCGGCAGCAGCGCGATGCCGATGCGGCTGTAGGTGAAGTCGTGCAGCGGCTCCTCCTTGAAGATGTTGCGCTCGAGGGGGATGCAGAGGTTCCACTCCACCGGCCCCGTCGGGATGCCCGCGTAGATTCCGCCGCGGATGCGGTCGGACTGGGTCTCCTCGTCCTTGGTCTCGCCGTAGATCGTGTAGTCGTAGCGCAGCAGGTCCGCGGTGATGGTCAACTTCTGCTCGGGCGGGATCATGCCGGGGTTGTCCGGGTCGTACGGCGGATCGATGGCCACCGGGCGCACCGGGCGCTGCATCACCTTCTTCATGGCGAACTCGCCGACCATGTACTCTGTGGAGTAGTCGCCCGGCAGGTTGTCGTCGGGTACCTTCGGGATCTCGCCGTAGCTGAGGCTGACGCGCATCGGCATGCTGCCGGCCAGTTGCAGTTTCTTCGGCTCGGCGGCCGCGTCCTGCTTGGCCTTCGGGGTCTTGGCCGCGTCGTCCTGCGGCACGTCGCCGTTGACGCGCTTGTACTGCGCCACCGCGCGGTCCATCTGCTCCTCTTTGCTCGCCGGCAGCGGTTGCTGCGCGGTCGTCCGCGGTGGCTGCTGGGTTTGCGCCGGTTGCGCCGGTTGCGCGGGCCGCGTCGGTTCCTTGCGGTAGGTGGTCGAGTCGGCGTCCTCCATGCGGTGGATCACCACGCGCGGCTGCTGCGATTGTTGCGGCTGGGGCATCTTCGACTCGCCCGCGGGGGTGCCGCGCTCGGTCGGTTGGGTGAAGAGGCGCTCGAGGTCGCTGCGGGTCTGCACCTGCCGCACCTGCTTCGCCGGGCGCGTCCCGGCGGCCTGCTCGTCCGCGGCGGCGGGCATGCGCTTAGCGACGAGGCCGCGCTGTTGCATCAGGCTGTAGGCGAGGATGCAGGCGGCGAGAACGAGCGCCAGCGCGGAGACGACCGCGCACGTGATGAGCAGCGAACGGGTCATGCAGGCCCCTTTGCGTCCGAGGATGAATCACACCTGGTGCTGTTAGATATTTGCGGCAAAATCGCGCCTCTCTTTTACTTTATTTGATCGGGATGATCAGGTGTAACTCGCTATGGGAAAACGGGTTGTGGGCAACTCGCCGGCTGCGTGGAAAGGCAGGGCCGATAACAAACCGCCCCTGGCGCCTAAGCGCAGAAGGGGCGAAGGGTTGAGGATTGTGGCAGGCGGCGCCGCGTCGTATCGGCGGCCGATAAACCGGCGTCGGCGTATCATTGGGGTTGGTTCAACGCGGATCGAAAAGTCGCTACTCCGTCTCCACCAGCACCTGTCCGTCTTCGGCGAAGTCGAGCTTGACCACGGCCGGCGCCTCGCCGTCGCCCATCTTGGCCAGGATCCGCTGCGACATCGCCGGCAGGACCGTGCCGTTGAGGATGTGGTCGATGTTGCGCGCGCCGGTCTCGACCTCCTGGCAGCGGGCGGTGATCTGCTCGACGACATTGGCGGAGACCTGCAGTTGCATGCCCTGGTTGTTCTTCATGCGCGTGGCCAGCTTGTCGAGTTTGAGCATGACGATTTCCTTGATCGCCTCCGGCGGCAGCGCGTAGTAGGGCACGATGGTCATGCGCGCCAGCAGCGCCGGCTTGAAGTGGTTGCTCAGGATCGGGCGGATCTGGCCGACCAGCTCGTCCATCGGCGGGTGCGTTCCGTCCCTGGTCAGGGCGGTGATCTCGTCGGTGGCAAGGTTGCTGGTGAGGAAGAGGATGGTGTTCTTGAAGTCGATGTCGCGGCCCTCGCCGTCGGAGAGCGATCCCTTGTCGAAGACCTGGTAGAAGAGGTTCAGCACCTCCGGATGCGCCTTCTCGCATTCGTCCAGCAGCACCGCGCTGTAGGGCTTCTGCCGCACGCCCTCGGTCAGCACCCCGCCCTCGCCGTAGCCGACGTAGCCCGGCGGGGAGCCGATGAGGCGGCTGACGGTGTGCTTCTCCATGAACTCGCTCATGTTGACGGTGACGACGTTGCGCTCGCCGCCGAAGAGCTGGTCGGCGACCGTCAGCGCCGTTTCGGTCTTGCCCACGCCGCTGGGGCCGACGAGGAGGAAGACGCCCATCGGCTGCTGCGGATCCTTCAGGCCGGACTTGCTGGCTTTGATGACCTGGCAGATGCTGTCGATGGCGTGGTCCTGGCCGCGGATGCGCTCGCGCATGCGGTTGGGAAGCTCCAGTACGTTCGCCGCCTCGTCGCGCAGCACCTTGCCGGCGGGGATGCCGGTCCAGTCGGCGATGACCTTGGCCACCACCTCCGGGTCGACCTCGACCTTGACCAGGGCGGTCTCCTGCTGCAATTCGTCCAGCCGCGCGCGGGCTTCGTTCAACTCCTGCTCCACCGTCTCGCGCGAACGTTTTTCGGCCGGCGCCTCGTCGCCTTCGGCCGTTTCGCTCTCCTGCGTCTGCTCGGGCGCCGCCAGCGCGGTCAGTTCCTGCCGCAGCGCGATCACCTTGTGCGCGGCCTGCTGCTGCCGCTGCCACTCCTTCTCCAGCTCCGCCGCCTCGCCGGTGAGCGTGTCCATCGTCGCGTGGCTCTGCTGCAGGGCGTCCACGTCGAACTCTTCGCCGTTGCGCTTGTCGCGCTCGAGGGCGTCGATCTCGCGTTGCAACGCCTGGATGGCGCGCTCCTTGTCCTCCAGCACCGCGGGCTTGGCCGTGAGCTGCACCTTGATGCGCGCGCCGGAGGTGTCCAGCAGATCCACCGCCTTGTCGGGAAGGTAGCGGCCGGTGATGTAGCGGTCGGCCATCTCGGCGGCGGCGACGATGGCGTCGTCGCGGATGGTGACGTTGTGGGATTTTTCGTAGTTCTCCTTCAAGCCGCGCAGGATCAGCGTGGCCGTCTCGACGTCGGGCTCGTCGAGCTTGACGAGCTGGAAACGCCGCGCCAGCGCCGGGTCCTTCTCGAAGTACTTCTTGTACTCCGACCACGTGGTCGCCGCGACGGTACGCAGTTCCCCGCGCGCCAGCGCCGGCTTCAGCAGGTTCGCCGCGTCGCCGCCGCCGGCCTGGCCGCCGGCGCCGATGAGCGTGTGCGCCTCGTCGATGAAGAGGATGATCGGCTGCGAGGAGGCCTTGACCTCGTTGATGACGCCGTTGAGCCGGTTCTCGAACTCGCCCTTCATGCCCGCGCCGGCCTGCAGGAGCCCCATGTCCAGCCCGACGATGCGGACGTCCTTGAGGATATCCGGCACGTCGTCCTGGATCGCGCGCAGCGCCAGACCCTCGACCACCGCGGTCTTGCCCACGCCCGGCTCGCCCACGCAGATGGGGTTGTTCTTGCGCCGGCGGGCGAAGATGTCGATCATCTGCCGGATCTCGTCGTCGCGGCCGAAGACCGGGTCGATCTTCCCCGCGCGCGCCTGGGCGGTGAAGTCGGTGCAGAACTTGCCGATGGCCGTGTCGCCCTGTTGCACCGCCGGCGCGGCGCCGGGGGCCGCCGGAGCGCCCGGAGCGGCCGCGGTGCCCGGCGCGATACGTTCGTCCGAGCCCTTGACGATGTCCCAGAACCGGCCCTTGAGCGTATCGCGGCCGATGCGTTTGAGAAAGTCCACCGCTCGCCCGCTGGCGTAGAGGTTGGGTTTGGCCAGGAACGACAGGAGGAGCGAACCCGAGCGGATTTTCGGTTCGTCCTGGTCGACCGAGGCGATCAGCCACGCGTCCTGCAGGAGTTCGACCAGCAGCGGCGAGAAGGTCGGCCGTCCCTGGTTGCCGGTGCGGAACTCCTCGAGGTCCTGTTCGAGCGCCTTGGCGAAGCGGCCGAGGTCGATCTCGAAGTGGCGCAGGGCCAGGCAGAAGTCCGATTGCGGATGTTCCAGCAGCTTCAGCATGAAGTGCTCGACCGCGATCTCGTATTGACCGCGCGTCATCACCAGCCCGCCCGCGCCTTCCAGCGCCTGGGTGCAGAGGCTGTTGAGGCGGCCGATCAGCGCCTTGAGTTCCACCGTAATCATCGCCTGTCCCCCCCCTTGCAAGCTGCGGAGCCCGTACCGTTTTCATGTTCTCGCGAGATGCCGTATCGCCGGCACTGTAACTGTTTTGCGCGGCTGGCGCCAGTGATTTTTCACTCCCGGACCTGAAACGTGGCCGTCAGCGGCCGATCGTACGTCTCGCCCGAGAAGAGCCACGTGCTCCAGCCGAGCCGGTTCCACCGTTCGCCGTCGCAACACGCGGTCCGGGCCTCGCCGGCGGCGACGGTGAGGCGCATCTGGCACGCCAGCGGCTCGATCGCGTAGGCGTGATAGAGGAACTTCATCTCGTCGAAGGCGCCGCGGTCGGGGAGCAGCCGGTGAAAACGCTCCGCATCGAGCGGGCCGCCGACGATGGTGATCTTGCCTGCGCGGTCGGGGATCTCCTCGCCGAGATAGCTGTTCAACCCGAGGTTGCAGGCCTGCCGCCCCAGCAGGCAGAGTTGATCCTGCGGGATGCGCGCGCGTCGAGGGACGCACGGTTCGATGTCCAGCGACGGCTCGCCGACGGCGTCGCGCAGCAGCGCCCGAAGACCCGCCGCCGAGCGCGGGAACTGGTTGAAGAGTCCGAGGTAGCGCAGCAGGCGCTGCACCTCCGGCACCGAGGCGCGCAACGTCTCCGTGCCGAAGCCGAGGACCGCGTAGAGCACCTCGAGCGTGCGGAAGTCCTGTTCGTCGCCGATCTTGAGGTGCTCGCGGTACTTGGTGAAGCAGCGAAAGAGAAGCTGGTAGAGGGGGTGGTTGAAGATGTCGATGAAGTCGCGGCTGGCGCTGTAGTCGTCGCGCCAGTCGTCGATGAGGTCCTCGGTGTAGAAGTCCGGCAAGGGCGACTCGGCGCCGTAAAGGCCCAGGAAGTGGAGCGTCAGGCGATACCGCGGCGGCTCGTCTTTCCTGGTCGCCGGAAGAATTTCGACCTCATGCAGGTCGGTGCCCGGAAAGGCCAGCGCCAGCTTGGGCCGCAGGCGTACGCGTTCCTCGACGATGCTCTGCCACTCGCCGGGGTGGTCGACCGCGGCGAAGTAGCGCAGCAGGCGCATGGCCTGCAGGAAGGTGAAGCGCTCGCCGTGGGCGAAGAGTTCCTCGCGGACGTCGATTCGTTCGCGGCGGAGCATGCTCATGTCAGGCTCCGGTCGCCGACGCGC
>CAYWFP010000161.1:0-5809 GCA_964457365.1 uncultured Planctomycetaceae bacterium | reverse complement strand
ACCAACAGTCGCGATAGCGACCTGTAATGCATCGTTGAGCGAAGCGGGACCGACTACCTCGGCCTGGATATACTGTTGCGCCAAATCCCGAGCTTCCCGAGTGACGGGCGGACAATCAACAGCTTTCCGGTAATGCCGGTCCGGGCGCACGAGGGACTGTTGCGGCAGAGGATGGCGCAGGCACAACCGTTCTCGCGGGCGATGGCCAGCGTGGCCTCGGCACCCGCTACGAATGCATCGGTTACTTCCGCGCCGGTCACGTCATCGCGCCGCGCCTTGTCGGCGCACGTTTCAAAGATGCGGCCGCGCCGGCTCTTTACCGGAGGACGCGGGGTCGGCAGGCCGCCAAGTTCCTCGGGGCAGACCGGGATGATCGTCGCGTCGGGATGCTCCGCGATGAACTTCTTCACATACCCCGAGGGGCGCACGGCTTTCCCGTGCCAACGGCAGGGCTCCCCAAGAAGACAGGCGGATACAAGGACTGGTTGCATGGCATTCCTTTCGTCTTGAAATCCGCCTGATTGAGCCATGGCGTCGCAGCAGAGCGCAACTCTGTTTTTGATGCATAGCGGGGCTGACTGTTAACCATGAGCGGCGAGACGCCAAAAAGACAGTGCTATAAAGTTATCTTCATAAATGACTTAAGGGATCGCCACCTGCACCTTAATGCTTAATGCCAAATCTTTTTTCATCCGACAAAATACGGTCCTTGCCAATGCAGAACTGGAATGCTATAGTTGTCGTATTCCGAACGAAGTTGAATAGGTTTGTCGATTAGCGTCCCGATTCGTTTGAGGCGATAGCGGAGGATATTGTATGGACTACACGGACAGAGATCTGTGGCAGACGTTGCAGGTGGTGATGCCGGAGCGGGAATCTTTCGGCTGGCCTGAACGGCACGATCTTCCCGGCCAGGCGTGGATCGAATGGGCGAAGCGTGAGATTCTCCGCGCTCCAGAGAAGGACGAGTGGGACGGGTACGCGGATCTGGCGCTGGCCGGATACGCGGCCCGGTTCATGCGTGTCATGGAGGCGGTGCTTGCCTTTCGCGACAGACATACTCAGCAAAAATGGCGGGAACACGGCCTGCGGTGCGAACTCGTCTATTCGTGTCTGAAAAGCGGGTTGGTCGCGGCGGGACTTTCCCCGGGAGAAGCCGACAGGGCTTATAACGCCGCACTGTATGCGGGGTATTTTCTGGAAACCAAGGTGGACGAATGGCATCCGGGCATGCCCAACCATCAGGGGCGGAACACCTATGTGCGACTGACCTATGCCGGAACGTCCCTGGCCAATGAGTACTCCATTCCTCCGGCGTTTGACGCGGAAGACACGCATGAAGCGGCGGACATTGAACGATTTCCCGGCCCGGACGCGGATCTGTCGAAAGCATCAGATGAGTGTGAAGCGCGAGCTACCGACTCAAACCATTCCGATCCTGAGCCTCACATTCTCGGCAACCGCATCACCGTCTGCGGCGGTCAGGGGAGCGAAGTGCGCTATATTGACCTGAAGAACATCATCGCCGGCTGCGAGGGTGCAAGCCGGAGCAAAATCCGCAAGCTGGACAAACTAACCCAGGAAGGGAATGTTAGCAGTCAGAATGGCGTCGTCTGGACCGGTCCCGTCTGCATGGCGCGGGAGATCAGGAAGGACGGAGGCCCGTCGGAACGAATACTGCACCTGTACGACATGGAGAATGTTCGGGCCTTCTTCGGACGAATCGATGATGAAAGGCTTGTCCCATATGACGCTTTTCTTCTTCCCCAGCAGATTGTACAGCCAGCCTGATCCCCTTCTGGCACTTTTGTCACTTCCTTGGGGGGAGTGAATAAGGTTATTTTTTTGGCCTACTCTCTCATAGTTGAGCACTGACTGTAAAGATTTTGACTTCTGGCACTTTTGTCACTGCCCTGAGGGTAGGGACGGAGGATTTTTCATGGCAAGTTCGATTCAGGTTATGCAATCGCGTAAGTCTGCCCCCACATCATCTATAATCGCCCAGGAGCTGGCCGAATGGATCGCCCACGAGGCGGTTGCCTATGCCCGCAAATTCGCTGGTTCGCTCAGAAGCCGGGGCGTGCGGATAAGCGTGGAAGACCAGGAGGATTTCGGCGGCGCGTATCAGCATGGAGCACTGGATGCATTGCGGGCCGGTGTTACGGAGAAACGTGATCTGGACAAGGCTGGCCGCAAACAGGTGTACCGCTTACGCGAGCAGTTCAAGGGGTGGGGCGAGCGACGCGCGCCACTTTCGGAGCAGACAGAAGACGCCGTCCCGGTCGGCGCTCGATATGAACACGCATCCCAGCCAGACCTGCATGAACCTGGAATTCGATCATTGACAACCGATCCCAACGCCGAAATCAGGGAGATTGCCCAGGCGCGCGTAAAAGAGGACTGCATCGAGCAATTTCCCGAGGGCGTAGAGAAGAAGATCCTCCTTGCCATGCGCTACGGTGTCGAGATCGATGGCCGACGGCGTCTGCTGAATGACGACCACCTTGCCAAACATGTCGGTCTTGACCATGCGGCGTTCCAGCGCCAGGCGGACAAAGCCTGCGAGACGTTGGTGGATATGATGCGAAAACGGATTCGGCACGCCCGGCCTCTTTCGGATCAAGCCTTCCAGTAAGCCGAACCGGTTTCGGCTTCGCGTTTAGTCTGATTATTTCCAAACTTTTTTATCCTGCCTTCATACCGTCGGTTACCGCCCATTCATTTCGATCTGAAACCGGTTTCGATGCGGGAGTTGATCCCGAAACCGGTTTCATCCGCTCCGTGCTCCCGGAAGCGAAGAAATGCGGTCATGCGGCCGCTCCACCTTCGCAGGAATGACCGGGGAGGAGTTCGGAATGGAAAGCGCCAAGGAAATGCTGCGGGATATCGACTGCGCGGAGTTGATCGATGTGGGCCGGGCCACGTGGTGGAGTTGGAACAGCCAGCATCTGGTGCCCGCCCCCATACGCATCGGACGTTCGGTCCGCTGGCGCGCGGATGAGATTCGGAGGTGGATCGGCGCGGGCTGCCCGGCCAGAGATGCCTGGGAACGAATCCGGGAAGAAAGGGCGGCCCGATGAGCGTTTATTCCTACGAGGCGCTCTATCGCCAGTTCGTCCCCGACCTTGCCGGCAGCGGCCCCGAGCTTCGCGGCACCTGCCCGGTAACCCGGCACGCTAAAAGCGCGCGGGATTTCTGCGTGGATACGGCCACGGGGTTGTGGAAATGCCACAATTGCGGCATGCAAGGCAATGCCCGGGAATTCCTGAGGGCGCTGAATCATAGTGATGCAGAGATACGGAGACTGCTCGCGGAACTGGAGAAAGGAACCGCATCGGGCAGATCGTCCAAGCCGAGGAAAGCTGCTGCGAAGACCGGGTCATTACCCGAAAGCCAGATCGATCAACTCCATGACGCGCTTGTAACCTGCAGCGAAGGCCTTGATCGCCTGGCGCACCGAGGCATCACGCTGGAAACAATTAACTGGTTCAAGCTTGGTCGCGAGCAGGACCGCTTCTGTATCCCGATCCGAAACGAATCCGGCGAGGCCGTCAACATCAAGAAACACCTCTGGCGCAAGCCGAAAGACAAAGAGCCCAAGACGTATGGCCTGAAGAATCGCAACCAGCCCCGCCTCTTCGGTATCGACAGACTCGGGGATGCATCGCCGAATGAGACCGTCTATCTCTGCGAAGGCGAGTTCGATGCCATCCGGCTGGCGCAGGAGGGATATCTCGCACTATGTTCTACCGGTGGCGCCGAAACCTGGCCGAATCCCTCACACGAACTCTTTCACGGTCATGGGGTTGTCATCGTATATGACAGCGACTCGGCCGGCCGTAAGGGCGCAGCGAAGCTGGTGGATTGGTTTGGCCAGGACCTTCTGGACGGCAAGATCCCGTTTCTGAAAAACATCGTCCTGCCGTTTACCGAGGAGCAGGTCGAGAGCGGGCTGAACGATCTGACCGATTGGCTGAGACAGCATTCGATCGAGGATTTCGATAATCTTGTCGCGGACACGAGGGCTGTCAATCCCGGCGAAATCCATCGCGCAGAGCTGCAAAAGTATCCGGAGCCCGAGGCTTTGGGCGAGCAGTTGCCGCCGGTAGAGCCCTTTGTGTATTCTCTTCTTCCGGAGACGTTTCGCCCTTGGCTTGAGGATGTCTGCGAGCGCATGCAGGCGCCTCCGGATTTCTCCGCCGCGACATTGATGGTGGCGCTCGGCTCTCTCATCGGCCGCAAGGTCGCAATCCGCCCCAAGCAGCATGACGATTGGACGGTCATTCCCAATCTCTTCGGCATGATCATCGGCCGCCCGAGCGTGATGAAAAGCCCCCTGTTGAGCGAGATTATCCGCCCGCTGGAACGCCTGGAGATGCGCGCGAAAGAGCGGTACGAAGAGGAAGAGAAACGCTATCTCTTCGAATGCGATATCCGAGACATCAAACAGGAGTCCCGGAAACAGACGATCAAGAAAAAACTCAAGCAGGGGATCGAACCGCAGTACGAGGATTATGCCGCCGAGGAAGCCGACGCCCCGGTTCGCAGGCGCTACCTTATTAATGATGCTACGGTGGAGAAACTGGGCGAGATTCTCCGTGATAATCCCAACGGCGTACTGATCAAGCGTGATGAACTGGTCGGCTTCCTGCGCAACCTGGACAAGGAAGGCCGCGAGAGCGACCGGGCGTTCTATCTTGAAGCATGGGACGGCAAGCAGCGATTCACCTACGACCGTATCGGGCGCGGCACGGTGGAGATCGAGTCGGCCATCGTCAGCGTGATCGGCAGCATCCAGCCGGGCATGATCGAAGCGTATGTCCGTAACGCCGTCGATGGCGGACTCGGTGACGACGGCTTGATGCAACGCTTCCAATTCGCCGTCTGGCCGGATGTCAGCAAGACATGGAGAAACGTTGACCGCCGACCGGATACGCAAGTTCGCGATGCCGCCTACACAATCTATGAATACCTTGACGACCTGGATCCAGACGCAGTCGGTGCGGAGGTGGATGACAAAAACGAGTTCCCGTTTCTGCGGTTCTCGCCCGAGGCCCAGACGATCTTCAATCAGTGGCGGCTCGGCCTGGAGCAGAGACTCCGCGCCGGCAACGAAGCCACTGCGGTAGAGAGTCATCTGGCCAAATACCGCAGCCTTGTCCCCTCGATCGCCTTGGTCCTGCACCTGGCGGAAAAACACTCGGGGCCGGTCGACCAGGATGATATCGAACGCGCCATCCGCTGGGCCGCGTTTCTCGAAAGCCATGCCCGCCGCATTTATGCCTGTGCGCTGGATCCGCTGGGCAAGGCAAGGTTATTGGCCAGGAAAATCCTGGAGAAGAAGGTACAAGACGGCTTCTCCTTGCGCGATGTGTATCGCAACCACTGGGCCGGACTCGCCTCCAAGGACGAGGTGCTTGAAGCAGCGGACGGACTGATCGAACTCGACTGACTGACCTCCAGGATGGATGACCGTACCGGGGGAGCGCCGAAGACGATCTATCATATCAACCCCAGAGTTTTTCTGCTTTCCTCCCCCCCGGGCAGTGACATAAGTGCCACAAGTCAGAAATGTAACTCGGCCTGCAACGAAATGATGCATGGGGAAAGCGAAAATTACTGTAATCCCTCCCCTCAAGGCAGTGCCAAAAGTGCCACAAGTAATTCGCTGCCCCCCTTCTGACACTTTTGTCACTTTGTCGGATTGGGATACGAATAGATGCGATCAAGTGCTGCGCGGAAGCAACGCATCGACTTGCATTATGTGGACTCGGGGATTATGCGGAGTGTCTGGTTGTTGGATCGCTGC
>CAYWFP010000160.1:0-5908 GCA_964457365.1 uncultured Planctomycetaceae bacterium | reverse complement strand
GCCCGCCAACGGCGCGCCGATCATCTCGGCCGACCTGGACATCGTGCTCGGCAACTACTACCTCACCCTGCCGCGCGAAGGCGCCAGGGGCGAGGGCAAGGTCTTCCGCGACTACCAGGAGGTGCTGCTCGCCTACGAGGAGGGGCACATCGCCCTCGGCGCGCGCATCCTCGTCCGCCCGCCGGCGAACCTCGTCGGCGTCGACGCCGAGAGCCGCGACGACGAGATCAACGAGAACAACCTGCTGCCGACCACCGCCGGCCGCATCGTCTTCAACGACATGTGTCCGCAGGGCGTCAAGTTCTACAACAAGACCATGTCGAAGAAGCAGGTCAACTCGGTCATCAGCGACATCCACCTCAACTGCGGCCGCGAGGCCACCGTCGCCTTCCTCGACCGGATGAAGGAGACCGGCTTCCACTTCGCCACCGTCAGCGGCATCAGCTTCGCCTGCACGGACCTGCGCACACCCGCGTCCAAGGCCAAGATCATCGCCGAGGCGGAGAAGAACGTCGCCGAGACCGAGGAAGCCCACGCCATGGGCGACATCACCGACGGCGAGCGCTACAACAAGATCGTCGACATCTGGACCCACGTCCAGGAGCAGCTCACCACGGACCTGATCAAGGAACTAAAGTCCGACACCGCGCGCGGCGGCGAGGCCTACCTTAACCCCGTCTGGGCGATGTACGACAGCAAGGCCCGCGGCTCGACCACCCAGATCCGCCAGCTCGCCGGCTTTCGCGGCCTCATGACCAAGCCCAACGGACGCATCATCGAGGTGCCCATCCGCGCCAACTTCCGCGAGGGACTGCGCGGCCTGGAGTACTTCTCCTCCACCCACGGCGCGCGCAAGGGCCTGGCCGACACCGCGCTCAAAACCGCCGACTCGGGGTATCTCACGCGCAAACTCGTCGAAGTGGCCCAGGACGTCACCGTCACCTCCATCGACTGCGGCACCGCCAACGGCGTGGCCAAGGGCGAAATCACCTCGGGCGAGCACGTCGAAGTCTCGATGGCCGACAACATCTTCGGTCGCGTCTCGGTGGACACCATCCGCGACGTCATCACCGACGAGGTGGTCGTCGAGGCGGGCGAGCTGATCACGCGCGAGCGGGCCCGGCGCATCGAGGAGATGAAGCTCGGCAAGATCCGCATCCGCAGCCCGCTGACGTGCGAGCTCGACTACGGCATCTGCGCGCGCTGCTACGGCATGGACCTCTCCACCGGCAAGCTGGCCGAGCCCGGCCTCGCCGTCGGGGTCATCGCCGCGCAGTCCATCGGCGAGCCGGGAACGCAGCTCACCATGCGGACCTTCCACATCGGCGGCGTGGCCGCGACCTCGCGCCTGGACAACGAACTCCGCGCCGACGTCGGCGGTTACGTCAAGTTCCTCAACGTCCGCACGGTGACCAAGAAGGGCGAGAAGGGCGACCAGGTGGTCGTGCTCAACCGCAACGGCGCGGTCGTGATCACCGACGAGAAGGGCCGCGAACTCGGCGAGATCATGGACATGCCCGGCGGCGCCACCCTCAAGGTCGCCGACGGCGACGAAGTCAAACCGCGCCAGTCGCTGGCGGAGTGGGATGCCTTCAACACGCCGCTCCTGACCGAGAAGGGCGGCTACGTCCGCTTCGAGGACATCATCGAAGGCTCGACCATGCGCATCGAGACCGACGCCTCGGGCATGCAGCGGACGATCATCACCGAGCACAAGGGCGACCTGCACCCGCAGATCATCATCACCGACAAGGACGGGCAGAAACTGGCCAACTATCCCATGCCGGAGAAGGCCCACCTGATGGTCAAGGAGGGCGACAAGGTCGCGGCGGGCGACACGCTCGGGCGCACCCCGCGCGAAATCAGCGGCACGCAGGACATCACCGGCGGCCTGCCGCGCGTGACCGAGCTCTTCGAGGCGCGCCGCCCGAAAGACCCCGCGGTCATGGCCGAGGTCGAGGGCATCGTCGAGATCGCCGAGCGCCGCCGCGGCAAGCGGCAGATCATGGTCAAGACCGAGAGCGGCGAGGAGATCGAACACCTTGTGCCGCAGGGCAAGCACATCCGCGTCCACACCGGCGACCGCGTCCGCGCGGGCGAGCCGCTGGTCGACGGCCCGCTGGTGCCGCAGGACATCCTGCGCATCCGCGGCGAGGAGGCCATGCAGGAATACCTCCTGAACGAGATCCAGAAGGTCTATCGCGCCCAGAACGTCCCGATCAACGACAAGCACATCGAGATCATCGTCAAGCAGATGATGAACAAGGTGCAGATCATCGACCCGGGCGACACGGCCTTCCTCAAAACCGACGAGGTCACCCGCGCGGCGGTCAAGCGCGAGAATACGCGCGTCACCGAGGAGGACGGCGCTCCGGCCAGCTACGAGCCGATTCTGCAGGGCGTGGCGCGCGCGAGCCTCAGCTCCGAATCGGTCATCGCCGCGGCCAGCTTCCAGGAGACCACCAAAGTCCTCACCGACGCGGCCCTCGCCGGGCGCTCGGACAACCTCCGCGGCCTCAAGGAGAACGTGCTTATCGGGCGCATGATCCCGGCCGGCACCGGATTTCCGCTGCTGCGGCTCGCGCAGGTCCACCTCAGCGAGGAGGCCCTGCCCCCGGCCGAAGAAGCGGAGGCGCCGGAAGACGAGTTGGCGAGCGATATGGAAAAAGCCTTGCAATCCTGAACGATATGAGCTATATTTCCCCCTTTCCCGCCGCCGCGCGGGAGGGAATGGATAAACGAGGAACGCCACAGAATGCCGACGATCAACCAACTGGTACGCAAGGGGCGCAAGAAGATCCGCAAGAAGTCCAAGGCGCCGGTCCTGGAGAGCTGCCCGCAACGCAAAGGCGTCTGCCTGCAGGTCAAGACCACCACGCCGAAAAAGCCCAACTCCGCGCTGCGCAAGATCGCGCGCGTGCGCCTGACCAACGGCAAGGAGGTGACCGTCTATATCCCCGGCGAAGGGCACAACCTCCAGGAGCACTCGATCGTCATGGTCCGCGGCGGGCGCGTGCGCGACCTGCCGGGCGTACGATACCATCTGGTGCGCGGCGTCTACGACGCCTCCGGGGTGGAGGCGCGCCGCCAGGCCCGTTCCAAGTACGGCGCCAAGCGTCCGAAGAAAGCATAAACCCGTTTTTCAGTTCGAGGTCGAGCGACAATGAGCGTAAAGAGCACGGCGGTAACCGGACCCGGGATCAAGCCCGATCCGAAATACAACAAGATCCTCATCAGCAAGTTCATCAACTGCCTGATCTGGGACGGCAAGAAGAGCGTGGCCGAGCGCATTTTCTACAACGCGCTGGACGAGATCGTCCGCCGCCTCAAGAACGAGGATCCGGCCAAGGTCTTCGAGACCGCCATCAACAACGTCAAGCCCTTGGTCGAGGTCAAGAGCCGCCGCGTCGGCGGCGCCAACTACCAGGTGCCCGTGCAGGTCAACCCCAAGCGGCAGCTCTCGCTGGCGCTGCGCTGGATCATCCAGTCCACGCGCGGCAAGAAGGGGCGGCCGATGCACCTGCGCCTGGCCAACGAATTGATCGACGCGTTCAACAAGGAAGGCGCGGCCATGCAGATCCGCGAGAACACGCACCGCATGGCCGAGGCGAACAAGGCGTTCGCCCACTTCGCCTGGTAACAACTTCGCAGAAGAAAACGGCCGCACCCGCGGCGACAGTGCCCCTTCTGCCGCTGAGGAAGTACCCATGAGTGACGCCAACAAGGGCACTCCGCTGGGGCGGATCCGGAATATCGGCATCATCGCCCACATCGATGCCGGTAAGACCACCACCACCGAGCGGATACTCTTCTACTCCCACAAGGAACACCGCATGGGCGAGGTCCATGAGGGCACCGCCGTCATGGACTACCAGCAGGACGAGCAGGAACGCGGCATCACCATCACCTCCGCAGCCACCTCCTTTGCCTGGGACGACCACCAGATCAACCTCATCGACACGCCCGGCCACGTCGACTTCACCGCCGAAGTCGAGCGCAGCCTGCGCGTTCTCGACGGCGCGGTGATCATTTTCTGCGGCGTCGCCGGCGTCGAGGCCCAGTCCGAGACGGTCTGGCGCCAGGCCGACCGCTACGGCGTGCCGCGCGTGGCCTTCGTCAACAAGCTCGACCGCTCCGGCGCCGAGCTGGACCACGTCCTCGAGGAGATGCGCACGCGGCTCAAGGCGCGCCCCCTGCCGGTGCAACTCCCCATCGGCCGCGAGGACGACTTCCGCGGCGTTATCGACCTGGTGGCGATGCGGCAGCTCGTCTTCTCCGAAGAATCCCTCGGCGCGGAGTTCGCCGTCGCCGAGATCGACCCGGAGTTGCGCGAGGACGCGGAGCTTCATCGCCTCCAGCTTCTCGAGACGGTGGTCGAGGCCGACGACGCGCTGATGGAGAAATACCTCGGCGAGGAGCCGATCGCCGAGGACGAGATCCACGCGGCGCTGCGCGCGCTGACGCTGGCGCGCAAGGTCGTACCGGTCTTCTGTGGCTCGGCGCTCAGGAACAAGAGCATCCAGCCCTTGCTTGACGGCGTGGTGCGCTACCTGCCCTCCCCCAGGGATGTCCCGCCGGTCGTCGGCCACGATCCGCAGGATCGCGACGCGCGGATCGAGCTCGAGCCCAGCCGCAAGAAGCCGCTCGCGGCATTCGCCTTCAAGGTCATCGAGGACCAGCACGGCGCGCTGACCTTCGTGCGCGTCTACCAGGGCGAGCTGGCCGAGGGCGACCGGGTCATCATCGCCGGCAACGCGCGCAAGGAACGCGCCAGCCGTTTGTGGCGCATGCACGCCAACCACCGCGCGCGCGAACGCCGCGTGGGCCCGGGGGAGATCGTCGCCGTCAGCGGTTTCAAGTTCGCCGTCACCGGCGACACCCTCTGCGCCGACGGGCACCTCGTGGAGCTCGAGCGTCCGCGCTTTCCGGCCACGGTCATCAGCATGGCCATCGAGCCGCGCTCCAACGACGACCGCGACAAGCTGCTGGAGGTGCTGGAGAAGCTGACCCGCGAGGACCCGACCTTCCGCTGGTTCTCCGACGAGGAGACCGGGCAACTGCTGCTCTCGGGCATGGGCGAGCTGCACCTGGAGGTCATCCGCACGCGCATCACCCGCGACTACGGCGTCGCCGCCAACACCGGCACGCCGCGCGTGACCTACCGCGAGAGCATCGTCGGCAAGGGACGCGGCCGCGGCACCTTCGACCAGGCCCTCGGCGGGAAGAACCACTTCGCCCGCGTCGAGGTGGAGATCGCCCGCAGCGACGAGACCGTGCCGCAGATGCGTATCGCCGTCGACGAACCGACGATCCCGCCGGCGTTCCACAACGCCCTGCGCGAAGGTTTCGACTCGGCCTGCACCTCGGGGCCTCTGGGCGGCTATCCGCTGATCCACGTGGCCGCGAAGGTCGTCGGCGGCGAGAGCCGCGAGTCCGACTCGACCGAAGTCGCCTTCACCGCCGCGACGGAGGAGGCGCTGCGCCACGCCTTCGCCGCGGCCAGGCCGCAGCTTCTGGAGCCGATCATGTCGCTGGAGGCGACCACCCCCGAGGAGTTCATGGGCGCGATCATCAACGACCTCAACGGCCGCCGGAGCGAGATCACCGGCCTCGGCGACCGCGGCCACCTGAAGGTCGTCTCGGCCAGGGCGCCCCTGGCGGAGATGTTCGGCTACGCCACGGTGGTTCGCGGTCTCTCCACCGGGCGGGCGAGCTACTCGATGGAACCGTGCGCCTACGCGCCGGTGCCGCGCGAGCGCTACGCGGATATTCTCGGATACGACCCGGACGCGGTCCGGAGTTGACGCTTATGGAATCGTTTGGCTGCACTTTTTTTGGATAGAAGAGAGGAAGGACAATGGCGAAGGAAACGTTCCAGCGGACGAAGCCGCACATCAACGTGGGGACG
>CAYWFP010000159.1:0-5945 GCA_964457365.1 uncultured Planctomycetaceae bacterium | reverse complement strand
ATGTAGACCCGATTCAACCCGAAGCCGATGAAAACGACGCAGACGAATATCGCGGGCGATCCGCTTTTGTCCGACGGATCCGGCGGCGTCTACGGCTTCGCCCCCGACTCCCCGGCCCACGCCTGCGACATCGAACCGGTGGATGTCAGCCAGGCGGGTACGCGGGAGGCATGAGCGTCACGTCCACGCGCAGGAACGAATCTCCCGCATCCGGAACCCGCCCTGCAGGCGCCGGCCGGAGATGTAGAGCAGATACCGTTTCCCGTCTTCCTCGACGAGATACGGATCGGCCACCCGCCCGGCGTCTCCCGCTCCCGCTTCGAGCAGCCGTTGCGGTTGGGCTACGCGCCGCAGGTCCGCGTCCACCGGCGTGGCGTAGACGTGGCCCTCGTCGTTCATGATGTCCATGTGGTGCAGCAGGCAGCGCCGGCCGCCGAGTTCGACCAGTTGCCCGCCGCAGCACTGCCACCCTTCCGGCGGCGAGACCACCGGTTCCTGCCGCGCGGTCCAGGCGCGCCCGTCCGGGCTCCACGCCAGGTGCATGTGCCGCACGCCGGGCGCCTCGGCGCGGTGGTTGACCATCATCAGCATGACGAAGCGCGACGTCGGCTCGCTCGGCAGGCGGTGCGCGAAGACGCGCGCGTAGCTGACCTCGGTCACGGTCGGGTCGTCGAAGGCGGCGGTGTCGAGTGCCACGTCGCCGTATTCGAAGTCAACGCCGTTCTCGCTGAGAGCCCAGCGGGTGGTGCCGTTTTCGCCGTGGAAGTACAGCAGCATCCTGTTCTCGTCCTCCAGCCACAGCGGATGCGGGGAGGCGACGTGGCTGACGGCGTAATGCGGCGGCCATTCGCGGCCGATGAGCGGATTGCCTTCGTGTTCCGTCCACGGGCCCGCGAGTGACTCGGCGCTCGCCAGGCAGATCCCGGCCGGCGCGTCGTGGGGGGAGTAGTACAGCAGCCACTTCGCCGGCGCCTCGTTCACGCGGTCGCCGAGGGCGATCGGGGTCGGCCAGATCCACTCGCCGGTCGGGTCGTAGCGCAGCGGCGTGTCGGTCAAAAACGGCTCGGGCTCTCCGAAGGCGGCGTTCAGTCCGGTCATGTCGGTCTCCAGCGGTGAATGCGCCATGACGTGGCGCCGGTCGGTCCCGTTACTCCGTTTCCAGTCGCCACACCCCGACGTCGCGTCCTCGCAGCGGCAGCGACAACGGCCGCGCCGGCGCGAGCGTCCTCAGCGTCACGTTCGCGACCAGGTCGGTCACTTTCAGCGCCTTGCCCGCAAGACCGAGTCGTTCGCGGTTCAGCCGGAGTTCGGCGGTGCGGCCGTCCTCGCTCCAGTTGGTGCAGAAGAGGACGAGGTGCCCCTCGCGGTGGCGGTGGATGGTGCTCAGCAGGCGCGGTTCGGTCGCGTGGACATACTGGCCCAGCCCTTCCTGGTTAAGCACGAGTTGCAGGATGGTGCGCGAAGGATTCGAGCCGATGTGGACGATCTTGCCCTGTCCCAGGGGGCGGGCGTAGCCGATCAGGAAGCGCTCGGCCTGCGCCGCGCCGATATCGACCAGCTCCTCCCTGGCCGCGAGCGAGAGGGTGACGTGGAGCGGTTCGCCGTCGACGTGGCGGTAGTAGAAGAGGTTGAGTTTGATATCCATGTGGCCGGCGTCGACCAGCGTGTCACTGCCATCGCGGTACCCGATCTCGACCGGCAGGTTGACCGGGCGCGCGCCGTCGGGATCGGCAAACGGCAGCAAGTCCGTGAGCGCCAAGCCGCACTCGTCGCGCTTGGGATAGCGATTGAAGGCCACGAGCGTGCCGCCCTGTTCGACCCAGTCGCGGAGCTTGCGCGCCGCCTCGCGGTCGATCCAGTCGGCGCCGGCGTAGAGCAGCACCTGCGACCGGGGCGGATTGCCGCTGGCCGGATCGTAATAGTCGTAGGCGATGTCGCCGCGTTCGAGCGCGCGGCAGGTGTGCTCGAAGTTGCCCGGCGCGATGACGCGGTGGGGCTTGTAGCAGAGCACCGAAACGTCGTTCAACTCCTGGGTATGCCACGGCTCGACCCGCATCGCGGTGGCGACGATCTCCTGGTGAACGGGGTAATACTCGTTGGTGCGGCCCCACTCGTTGATCGGGCAGTTGTGCCAGTTGTCGCGGTTGACGAGCATATACCAGTTCCAGCCCTTGAGCCCGCGCCCCATCAGCGTCAGATCGACGAATTTGTAATGTTGCGGCGGCAGGTAGCCGGTGACCTGGAGCGGGTAGATCCCGGCCTGGTACTCCGCGCTCCAGGTGTTGCCGCCGGCGACGTCGGCCTCCTGCAGCTTGACGATATCGATGTTGTAGAACCAGTTGTCCGCGGTGGGCTGGTTGCCGCCGAAGAACGGAGGCGGGTAGATATCGGTGCCGGCCAGGTCCGCGATATCCATGAACTGGGAGAAGTCCTGGTACAGCGGCGACCAGCCGTTGGCGTAGACGGGCACCTCGACGCCGGCGTCGCGCAGCCACCCCGCGACGGTGGCGACGATCTTTGCCGCGTACCAGCCGACGAAGGCGTGGGTGTCGGCGTAGCGGCCGTGATACGCATCTCCCGGGAGCAACCGGTCGGCCATGGCGCGGTCGACGTCGACGTAGGCTTCGTGGAAATGGATGCAGGCTTCATCGAAGGAGGCATAGGACGAACGCCAGCGCTCGTTTAGGCGGGCGATGTCGTGTTTGTAGCGCTCGGCGAGGAAATCCTTGAAGACGCCGCTTTCGCCGAAGCCGCCCATCTCGGTGCCGAAGCTCTCGATCGGCGGATAGGGCTCGTTGTCGGCCTGAACGAGGATGATGTTGCCGCCGCGGGTGATCTGCCGTGGGACGATCAGTTCGCAGACGTGCGTGATGTAGTGCTTGCTCATCTCCAGGAATTCCGGCGCGAGGCGGTGGTGCTTGCTCGCGCGCTCGGGCACGCCGCCGAACTGCCATTCGGAATAAATGTACGGCCCGGGGCGGATGTTGAGCCAGATGCCTTCGTCGGCCAACAGGTCGATGAATCCCTGCAGGTCGCGCTGCGGGCTGGTCTTGCCGGTGAAGTCGTACACGCCCGGTTCGATTTCGTGATAGTTCCAGGGCACGTAGCTGGCGACCGTTTGCAGGCCCATCTCCTTGATGCGCTGGACGATGATTTGCCAGTTCTCGCGCAGCACGCGCCAGTAATGGAACTCGCCGCTCAGGAGCGGAATCTGTTTGTCCCGGTATTGGTACAGGCATTTCTCCACGCGGATATCGGGCATGCGTATTCTCCTCGTCGTGACGGATCATGGATTGGCGAAGTCATCGACACATAGTCGGGGAGGGCGGAGGTGTCAATGCAAAAGCGTACCGGCATGAAAAATCCCGCCGGCCGGAGCCGACGGGACGGAGGCGATGTGAAGTCGCGAAGGTCAGCAGCAGATCGCTTGGCGCTTCTTCTCGACCGCGATGCCGGCTTTCTTCCAGTAGGGGCGCATGTCGACGACCTGACCCAAAACCGCCGCGTCGTCCATGCCGAAACAGATAATGGCGCTCAGCAGGCCGTCCTCGAGGGTGGCCTGCGGCGGGGCGTTCTCGAGCATGGAGGCGACGATGCTGTTGGCCAGATTCTGCTCGCCGCCGCCGTGGCCGCCGCTGGCGGCGCTGGAGCGGTCTTCGATCGCGGCGTCGTGGCCGTAGCGTTGCAGTTCGATGCGGCCGGCGAGGACGTCGGCGCGGATGCAGCCCTCGGTGCCGCAGATATACATGCGCCGCTCGGGGATGCCCGCGCAGCAGTTGGTGTGGAAGGTGGCGCGCGCACCGTTGGCGTACTCGATGATGCCGACCTGGTTGTCGTAGATGTCCTTGTCGGCGGTGAACGGGTCGCTGCAGTCTTCGGGCGAGCGCCAGGAGAACGATTGCTCGCCGTTCTTGCCTCGGCCAATGCGGTCGATGTGATGGACGTTCCCGGGGACGAAGAAGTCGTTGCCGCCGAAGCTGGCCACGCGGGTGGCGACGCTGCCGACCATCCAGTTGGCGAGGTCGATATCGTGGCAGCACTTCTCCAGGAGGTGCGTGCCGGCCTTCTCGGTGTGGCGGCGCCAGTCGCTGTGGATAAAGCCGCCGTGGTTGAAGTGGAGCGTTTCGTTGAATTCGAAGCTGACGATCTGGCCGATCTCGCCGGCGGCGATGATCTCCTTGATGCGCTGGTAATGCGGCGAGAAGCGGAGGACGAAGCCGATCTGGAACTGCTTGCCGGATTTGTGCCACGCCTCGCGCATGGCGATGCAGTCCTCGAGCGTCGTCGCCAACGGCTTTTCGCAGAAAACGTGCTTGCCGGCCTCGAAGGCGGCGACGGCGTGTTCGCGGTGACAGCAATTCCACGAGCCGATCATGACCCAGTCGATCTCCGGCGCGCGGACGAGGTCGCGGTAATCGGCGTAGACCTTCGCCGCGGGGTTGAGCATCTTCTTCGCCTCGCTCAGCGAATGCTCCGACGGATCGCAGAGCGCGCGCACCTCGACTCGGTCGCTGGCCTCCAGCACGTTCTTCACTACCTGTCGCAGCCGCGCGCCGCAGCCGATCAATCCCATTCCGATCTTGCTCATCGCTCGTCCTTTCACTGCGTTGTTTCGGAACAGCCGCGCATTCGGGCGGCCGTGTCTTGCCTTTTCGTGCCCGCAGTTTACACTGGGGCGTGCCGGAGGGCCATGGCATGAGCGACGAAAAGTTTAACAATTCCGCTGATTCGGATTCGACGCGCCAGGCGCTCGCGGCGCTGGCGTTGCGGCTGCCGAACCCGAAAAACTATTACGCCGGTCGCGGGAAGGCGCCCGAGACGCTGCCGGCGAACATCCTCGTCTTTCACCGCCGCGAGTTGGGGCCGGTCGCGGCGAATCATCATCACTACCGCTATGTCCTCCATGTAAACCTCGGCGGCGCGGCCGCGCTCATCGTCGACGAGGCGGTGCACGCGTTCAGGCCCGGACAGGCGCTGCTGGTCCATCCTTATCAGTTCCACGGGTATGCCGACGTTCAGGGCAAAACGCTCGACTGGCTGCTGGTCACCTTCGAAGGCGTGGAACCCCAGACCTTGCTGGCGCTGCGCGATACGCCGGTCGAGATGGCGTCCCGGGCGTGGTGCGAACTGACGCGGTTGGCGGAGTGCTTCGCGGGAAAGCAACCGAGCGCGGACGAGGAGATGCCGCTGCGACTGGCGCTTCTGCTGCAAGCGTTGCGCGAAGCGGCGACACCGGAGACGGCCAGACCCCTGCGCGATAACGCCGCGCACGAACTGATCGCGACGGTCAATCATTTTGTCTGGAGCCACCTCGCCGAACCGTTGGCGCTGGCGGATGTGGCCGCGGCGCTGGCCATCTCCGAGAGCCACCTGCGCAACCGTTTCCGCGAGGTGGCCGGTGTCGGCCTGGGCCGCTATATCCGCCATCTCCGTCTTCAGCGCGCCTGCCGTCTGCTGGCGACGACGGATCTGACCGTTTCTGCCATTGCCGAGGCGTGCGGCTTTCAGAGCCTCTTTGCGTTTAGTCGCGCGTTTAAACGCATCTTCGGTGCCTCACCCCAGACGTTCCGCACTCGACTGACAGCCGATAGCGACTGATGCGGTCGGTGTCGGGACAGCAGTCCAAGGCTTGGTAAACGATTGTCACAAGCGGCCGCCGGCTTGTGTTTGCCGGGCGATGCAGGTAATCGCGGTCGTTGCTGGAGCGACTGGTAGCGCCATACCCATCTTCGACAGTAAGTCGCGAAGTTTCCGCGTAAGTCATTGCATATCAACGCGGGATTCCCGAGTTTGGCAAAAGTGTAGTGCCATAAAGCATGCGGACGGATAGTATTTGGCTCGATAAAGTAGATCGGCGATACTCCGTAGTATCTATTAGGGTGCGCAAGGTGTAAGCGTTCACCAGATCAAGGCGGGAGCATCGAGGTTTTGCAGATGACAACGGC
>CAYWFP010000158.1:0-5961 GCA_964457365.1 uncultured Planctomycetaceae bacterium | reverse complement strand
TGTCATCTGCAAAACCTTGATGCTCCCGCCTTGATCTGGTGAACGCTTACGAAAATACAAATATTAGCGATATCTCCTCACTAAAGAATATGCCGTTAGAAATGTTAATGTTGGATGGATCTCCAGCGACAAAAGCGCCATATCACGAATGGTTGAAATCAATGGAAAAAGGCGGATGCCTGGTCTCTCCAGAATTGCGACCTGTGAGGTAAAACCGTGCAGCAGTGATTCGGGAGCGGAAGCAGCGAATTTGAAAACTAAAACGGCACTCGGCACTGGCGTTGCGCCAGAGGATGGGGCGGCGGCAGGGAAAGATCGGCCGCATTCATCCGAGTGAGGCGGTCGTTTTCAGTTCTTCGATACGCGCTCCTTGGCAAGGAAACAAAGAAGCCCATGGGAGTTTGACCGGAGCCACTCCCCTACGGGCAAAATCATTTTCGCGCTTGCCGGCGTTACGCGACTTCGCGATAATATCGGCGCAGCAAGCCGCCGAGGAATTTCCGGCAGCGCACGGCACCGGTCTCCGGCGGTGGCTCCCAGTCGGGATCGAGGATACAGTTGCCTTTTCCCTGATGCGGTCGGAAGTTATTATGAAACTCCATGTACGCGGAGTTCGCCCGGCCGAGTTGTTCCAGGCTTGTGAAGAACCAGAAGTGGTCGTGACTTTCGTTTTTCATGTGCCCAATTTGAGTTTCCGCGAATGCGTTTGGCTGGTGCGCCGGATGCACCCGATCTGAAGAATCACGCTGGAACCTGCCGAATCACCCATCCTTTCCATCCGCTGTCCGGTCGCGAGATCGTCATAGCCGCCGTTCGCCAGAACTGGGGCGACTACCGGGTCTATTATCTTGACGAGCGCCAGCGACTCGTTTCCGTATCCGGTTCATCGGCGCATCGGCGAGTCCGGCTTCGAGTTCCCGCCGGGGCTTGGTGAAGGTGTCGTTGTGGATGCCGGTGATTTCGACCAGCCGGGAGATCCCGCCGCGCCCGACTTGGAGGGAGAGCAATCCCACGACCCAACGCCGCCGAGCATGTTGATCATCCCGATCAAGGTCCCCAGCACGCCGCCCAGAATCGCCCCCCAGATGGCCAGGCGACAGAACTCCAGCACGATCGCGGCTTCGTATTCGGAATAGACCGCGCCGCAGAGAATGCGTTTCCACGCCAGCATGAAGCCGCGCTCGCCCATGCCCATAAGCAGGATGCCGGCCATTATGCCGAAGACGATGACGACGCTGGGGATATCGAGGAAGATGTAGACCCGATTCAACCCGAAGCCGATGAAAACGACGCAGACGAATATCGCGGCCAATCCGGTAACCGGGAATACATCCCACCCCTTGCGCGCATCGCCGCCCATGCTTGTCATCCCCTGCCAGGAATACGCCACGTACGACGAAGCATACGCGCCGCGACGGAAGATCCTCGCGGCAAATCCGCTATTTTTCGCCGCTGTTCGGGTAGGTCGACTTGTCGAGCTGCACCTCGACGTGGCGCAGGAAGTCGGCGAACTGCGGCAGGCTGATGCGCTTCTTCTTCACCGCCGCGTCGGCGCGCGCGCGCAAACGCGAGACGATCTCCTCGTGCGCGAAGCCGAGGTACCCGAGGACGTCGCCGGTAGTATCACCCGTCAACACCTTGTCGATGACGTGCCCCGAACCGTCGGAGGATACGTGCACGGCATTGGTATCGCCGAAGAGGTTGTGCAGATCCCCGAGGATCTCCTGGTACGCGCCGACGAGAAAAATGCCGAGGTAATACGGATCCCCACGCTTCAAGGGATGGAGGGGCAGGGCGTACTTGACGTCGCGCAGGTCGACGAAACGGTCGACCACGCCGTCGGAGTCGCAGGTCAGGTCTCCCAGGATCGCCTCCGCCGTCGGCTCTTCGTCCAGCCGCTGGAGAGGAACGACCGGGAAGAGCTGCTTCAACGCCCAGTGATCCGGCAGCGACTGGAAGACCGAGAAGTTGCAGGTGTAGAGCGTGGCCATGTGCGCCTGCAAGCCTTCGAACTCGTCGGGGACGTAGTCGAGTTGCGCGGCGTATTTCCGGATCTTGCGGCAGATCGCCCAGAAATAGGCCTCCACCTTGCCGCGATCCTTCAGCGAGAGCTGGCGGAAGTTGAAGCGCGCCAGCGCCTCGCGCCGCGTCTCCACCGCGTCATGGAAGACGGTCTGGAAGTTCTTTGGCGAGAGGCTCTCGTATGACTCGCGGATCCAGCGGACCACGTCCGGCGTTTTCGCCGACACCCTCGGCAGCTCGTCGCCACCGATGCGGTTGACCCCCAGCGCCTCGACCACCAGGACCGAGTGGTGCGCGGTGAGCGCGCGCCCGGACTCGGAGACCAGCGTCGGGTGCGGCAGGTCGCACTCCTGGCAGACGGTGTGGACCGCGTCGACGATGTCCTCGGCGTACTCGCTCAAACCGTAGTTGGCGGAGCTGGCGAAGTTGGTGCGGGATCCGTCGTAATCGACGGCCAGACCGCCACCGACGTCGATATGGGTAATCGGTGCGCCGAGGCGCCGGACCTCGGCGAAGATGGCCGTGGCCTCGCGCAGGGCGGACTTGAAACGCTGGATATCCGCGATCTGGCTGCCGATGTGAAAGTGCAGCAGCTTCAGGCTCTCGAGCCTCTTCGCGCGTTTAAGCTTGTGAATCGCCTCGACGATCTCCTGCGCGAAGAGGCCGAACTTGCTGCGGTCCCCGCCGGAGCTTTCCCACAAGCCCTTGCCGCGGCTGGCCAGCTTCATGCGGATCCCCAGTTGCGGCGCGACGTTGAGCCGTTTCGCCGCCGCGAGAACCAGGTCCAGCTCCGCGAGCTTCTCCAGGACGATGAAGACGTTCTGCCCCAGGCGCCGGGCCATCAGCGCCGTCTCGATATAGTCGCGGTCCTTGAAGCCGTTGCAGATCACCAGCGCCTTGGCGTCGGTGTGGTGGGCCACCGCCAGCAGCAGCTCGGGCTTGCTCCCGGCCTCGAGCCCGATGTGGCAGGGCTTGCCGTACTCGACGATGTCCTCGAGGACGTGGCGGTGCTGGTTGACCTTGATGGGATAGACGCCGCGGTACTTGCCCTTATAGCGATACTTTTTGATCGCTTTCGCGAAGGCATCGTTCAACAGTCGCAGCCGGCGGCGGAGCACGTCGGTGAAGCGGATCAGCACCGGCAGATCGATGCCGCGCTCGCGGATCTCCTCCACCAGTCGGCGCAGGTTCACCGCCGGCGCGCCGTCCTCGCCGGCCAAGTGCAGGCAGCCGTCCGCGCCGATGGCGAAGACGCCACCGCCCCAGCGGTCGATGCCGTACAGCTCGGCCGCATCGGAGCAACTCCAGCGCGACATGACATCGGCCGGCTTCTTCTTGAGGCGCTGGCGTTTGTGCATGGCGCGGCTACTCACCCTCCCGCAGGCTCGCGTGGAGCGCCTGCAACTCCTCGATCTGGCGGGTCAACTCCGCCTTGCGTTCCTCTTCGCGTCGGATGATCTCCTCGGGGGCCTTGTCCAGGAACTGCTGGTTAGTCAGTTTGGCGTTGAGGCCGTGCAGCGCTTTCTCCTTCTTCGCCATCTCCTTCTCGACACGCTTGCGCTCGACCTCGACGTCCATGTGCCCCGAGAGGGGAATGTAGATCTGCGCTCCCTCGAGCACCTCGGCGGCCGACTGCGACGGCTTCGGCAGATCGCAGCCGAGTTCGACTTCGTCCAGGTCCGCCTGCGAGCGGATCAGATCCACGCTCTGCGAGAGCGCGTACGCGTAATCCTCCTCCGCGGCGCTGATGATGGCCGTCAGCTTCTCGCGCGGCGGGATCTTGAACTTGGCGCGGACGTTGCGCACCGCGCGGACGACGTCCTGCACCTGGTTCATAATCCGCTCGGTCGATTCGTCCCGCCGGCCTTTCTCGATACGAGGCCAGGCGGCCTCGATGAGAAACCGGCTGGCCGGCTCGGGCTCCTCCTGCAGGCCGCGTCTCTCGGTGTACTGCCCCAGCCGCAGCCACACCTCCTCGGTGAAGAACGGCGTCAAGGGATGCAGCAGGCGCAGGATCTGGTCCAGCACCCGCGCCAGCACGCGCCCGCCGACCACCGCGTCGCGGCCGCTCGCGCGCAGGCGCCCCTTGACCATCTCGACATACCAGTCGCAGAAGTCGCGCCAGGTGAACTCGTAAATCGCGCGCGTCATGTCGCAGTAGCGGTACGCATCGAGCGCCGCGTCCATCTCCGCGGTCACCGCCGTCAGGCGCGAAAGGATCCAGCGGTCCTCGAACTGCAACTCCTCGTCGGCGACGGCGGCCGTGTCCAACTCGATCTCGGCCAGGTTCATGAAGACGAAACGCGAGACGTTCCAGACCTTGTTGATGAAGTTGCGCCCCTTCTCGAAACGCGCCGGCGAGAGGCGCATGTCCTGCCCCTCGGTGGTCAGGTCCGCCAGCGTGTAGCGTACCGCGTCGGCACCGAATCCCTCGTAGACGAACTCCTTGCCGAAACGTTGCTGCGTGCCGCCGCGCACCATGACCAGCGGATCGATGCCGTTGCCCTTGGACTTGGACATCTTCGCGCCGTGCTCGTCGAGGATGGTACCGTGGATGTAGACGTGCGAGAACGGCACCTCGCCCATGAACTTCAGCCCCATCATCACCATCCGCGCCACCCAGAAGTAGATGATGCCGCGATCGGTGACCAGGACGTCGGTGGGGTAATAATATTTCAGCTCCGGCGTCTGGTCGGGCCACCCCAGCGTCGAGAAGGGCCAGAGCGCGGAGCTGAACCAGGTGTCGAGGACGTCGGGGTCCTGTTCGATCTGTTCGCTTTGGCACTTCTCGCACGCGGGCGGATCCTCCTCGCTGACGGTGAGGAAACCGCAGTTCTTGCAGTACCAGACCGGGATCCGGTGCCCCCACCAGATCTGGCGCGAGATGCACCAGTCGCGCACCTCTTCGAGCCAGGCGAGGTAGACCCGCTCCCATCGCGGGGGGTGGAACTGCACCTCCTTGGCCTTGCTGGCGGCGATGGCCTTCTCCGCCAGCGGCTTCATGCGCACGAACCACTGTTCGGAGAGGTACGGCTCGATCACCGAATCACAGCGGTAGCACTCGCCCACCGCGTGGGTGTGCTCGTCGACCTTCTCCAGCAGGTTCTTCTCCGCCAGTTCCTCCACCAGACGCTCCCGGCAGCGGAAGCGGTCGAGCCCGTTGTACTTCCCGGCCTCCTGGGTCATCTTGCCGTCGGGGCCGATAACGACGATCTGCGCCAACTCGTGCCGCAGGCCGCACTCGTAATCGTTCGGATCGTGTGCCGGGGTAATTTTGACCACGCCGGTGCCGAAGGCCGGATCGACGAACTCGTCGGCGACAACCGGAATCTCGCGTTCCATAATCGGCAGGACCACGGCCTGACCGACAAGATCCTTGTACCGCTTGTCGTCCGGGTGGACCGCCACGGCCGTATCGCCGAGCATGGTTTCCGGACGGGTGGTGGCGACGACGAGGTTACGCCGGCCGTCCTTCAGCGGATAGCGGATGTGCCAGAGCTTCCCGTCACGTTCGGGTTTATCGACTTCGTCATCGGCAAGCGCGGTCTGACAGCGGACGCACCAGTTGATCAACCGCCTTCCGCGATAGATCAATCCTTCCTTATAGAGACGAACGAAGACCGCCCGCACCGCGCGGCTGAGACCCTCGTCCATCGTGAAGCGCGTGCGTCGCCAGTCGCAGGAACAACCCAGAACCTTCAACTGCTCGATGATGCGCGAGCCGTACTGCTCCTTCCATTCCCAGACGCGCTCGAGAAATTTGGCGCGCCCGATGTCCTCGCGGTGAACGCCGTCCTTCTTGAGCGCACGTTCGACGACGTTCTGCGTGGCGATGCCGGCGTGATCGGTCCCGGGCATCCAGAGCGCGTTGAGCCCACGCATGCGCGCGGCGCGGATGAGGATGTCCTGCAGCGTGTTGTTGAGCGCGTGCCCCATATG
>CAYWFP010000157.1:0-6183 GCA_964457365.1 uncultured Planctomycetaceae bacterium | reverse complement strand
TTTACACGGGCTGGATTGTCCAGCTTGCCCGCACCAGCTTGCTTGGCGCACTCATCTGGTTCTCCTTGAGGTCAGCTTCACATTCTCCGGCGTCGGAGAAGCCCTTCCAGACGCCGCCCATCCCGGAGGACCGCGAGGGGCAAAGGGCGAGCCGGGCCGAGCGCACGCAGCAAGTGCGCCGATTACTTGGATGGTAAGCGCAGAAAGACCGGTCATGTCCTGCCCCCCGAGCGGGAGGGCGGGAGCACGTCGGCACCGTAGTTGGTGATGAGGCGCTGCCGGGCACGCACGACCAGCTCCGTGAGATTTTCCGTGGCCTGCCGGTCGCGCAGAACGCGTTCGACGTAGGCCGAGATGTCCGCAGCCTTCGGCCAGTCCTTCTCCAACAGCAGCGGCTGCAGCAGCGCCAGCAAAGCACGATCTTCCATGGCCCGGGGGTTCGGCCTGCCCTTGGTGGAGAGGAGCGGTGCCGGGGCCTGATCGGACAGCGCCTGCACGGCCTCCCACACCGGCCAGGTCGGAGCGCGGCGCTGGTTCCCGTGCTGCCGGTCGACCGGCCCGTCGGTGAAGCGGAAGAAGTCGCGGGTCAGGCGGCTCCAGATCGACAGGCGCCGGGCCTGCCAGTCGGCGACGGTCAGGACGCCCAGCTTCTTGAGAGCCGTGCGTCGGAGCTGGAACTCCCCCCTGGTAAGGTCGTGCGGCAGGGAGCCGAAGATGCTGCGCCACCGCTGCTGCTGCAGGTCGCGCTTCACGGGGTCGGCCTTGCGTAGTTCGGCTGTCTTGTCGTAGACGCGGAGCTGCGGATCCGAACCGATCGTAAAGCCGGTGGAGCGGCCGTGGGTCGACTCAGCCGCAGAGTGGTAGTGCTTGCCGGTGCTGGCGCGCGTGATGTACCACCGACCCTCGTATCGCCGGTGAAAGTCGGAGTAAGGATGGTCGACGTCGGTGGCGATGTCGACGCGGCTGACCGTCTCGGCGGTAATGGCGATGTGCGCGGACGCGAGTACCTGCTGGAACCACGACCAGCAGGCGTCGAAGCTGCCGCGGACGAGGAGTGCGTGGGCGGGGCAGACGAGGCGCGCGCGGACCGGGACGTTCTTGTCGTTCGAGCGCTGGAGGGCGAGGATGATGCCGCCGTTCTGCAGGACGACACGGGCGCCGAACTTCCCGAGGGCGGCAGGCGCGCGCGCCGTAACGGCCCATGTGGTCTCCCCGAGGAAGAAGGTCGGGGGCAAGGAGCCGTTGTCGCGCGTGTCCAGGAGCTTGGTGAGGGCGCTGACGCCGACGCCGCTCAGGTCGAGCTGGATGTGCGCCGCGTCCTCGAACTGGGGCGTGAGGAGGACGGGGTGACGGCTTGCGATATAGGTGTTACTCGATTTTTGATTCTTGCCAGCCACGGCGATCAGATCCAAAACCGAGCCCGCCCCCAGGTCCTCGCGTGGCTGGCGCAAAAGGGGGACGCTGACGACGGGCTCGAGAAACGAAATCGGTGCGCAGCCACGCACCGTCAGATTAGCGAGGCTGATGGGAGAGTGATATCCTGCGTATTTATCACATTTATAACACTATGGATTGGGGCGGGAGTCGGTGCCGGTGTTGATGCTTGGGGGCGGCGGGCAGGGCTTGATCCAGCGTGCAGCTCCTTTGGCTGAAATGAAGCCCATAACCTTTTTCATGCGCCGGAGAACGCCAAGTATGTTGTGCGCACTATCGCAGTCGCTCTCCTTTCTGAGCTGGCTCTGAGTGAATCCCTTCTTGGCGTCGCAATTGTATATTGCGCACAACACCTTGAATTGGGCTTCCGTGAGATTCTGGCCATTGAAGCTATATTCTGCATTTAGAAAGTCTGCCTTCCAGAGTGTATTCGTTTGGGAGAACAACCATCCATGAATCAACCCAAATGCATTCGGGACAGAACCAGACAGGCCCTTCCTTAACTTGTGTTTCCGGTTTATGCCCGCATATTCAAGCCCCGTCAGAAGATCCTTCATCATGGACTTGTATATCTTGGATTCGCCGTCCGTTGTCCAAACTTCGTCAAGTAGCCCCGCCTTCACTCCCGGGACGAACCAGAGACAGCCGAGTTCCTGTGGGGGACCGTATTCGATATCGCTGTGCAGGATGGTCGCCTGACCTTCTCCTGCGTCAATAATGCTCTTTATCAGGGCTGGCTTGAACTTCTTGGCCGCTGCGGCCTCCTCATAGACATTGCCCAACTCCGCGAGCATGCTTTGGCCCGCTGTTCGTATGCGCGACATCGGCGATGCCGACGCCAGAATTTCAATGGAGGAACGGAGTTCGGGGACCATGCCGTCGATCTCCTTGAACGCCTTTTTCGCCATGGTCATCGCCAGCATGCGCCCCAGCATATTCCCGCACTCCAGGAACTGCAGCGCATAGTAATTCTGGTCGTCGGCATACCGGTTGGTCGGGTACGGCGGCAGCGGGATCGTCATGAACATGTCCTCGGGCCGATGTTACACATGTTATAAATCCACAGGATTTTAATCCTGCAACGATCGGCTACAACTTAACTACCAGAAGCACTTCGCGTTGGCAAGGGCATTCCGTGCCCGGCAGGACACTGGCATGCGTTCCCGGTCGGACAGGCAGATTTCGGCACCTCCCGCATCAGCGCCCGCGGATCTTCCCGCCGGCACGCCCGACTGGGTTACCGCCGACCTTCTCGCCGACACGATCGAAACCTGGCAACCCTACTACAGTCGGCCCTTGACGAACCGGGAAGCGCTTGAGATAATACAGCAGTTCGACCGGCTTCTCGATGTCTTGTAAGGACGGCCCATGCCCAAGCGCCTTGTCGCACTCGCCCGGGTCAGCTCGCGCGAACAGGAGCGCGAGGGATTCTCCCTCGACGTTCAGGTCGATGCGTTCGAGGACTATGCCCGCCGGGAATCGGCCGAACTCGCCCGCGTCTTCCGTATCGCCGAGACCGCGACCAAGCAGGAAGAACGCACGTCCTTCCGCGAACTCCTCGACTACATCAACGATCACGCCAGTGAGATCGACGGGGTGCTGTTCTATAAGGTCGACCGTGCCGCCCGCAATCTCTACGACTATGTCGAGATCGAGCGACTGGAAGAGAGCACGGGCGTTCCCGTCATCTACATTACCCAGCCGACCGAGAACACGCCGGCCGGGCGCATGATGCGCCGGACGCTGGCGAACATGGCCGCGTTCTATACCGAGCAGCAAAGTCTCGACGTGCGCGAGGGCACGGCCCGGCGCGTCCAGAACGGACTGTTCTGCGGGAAAGCGCCGTATGGGTACAAGAACGTGCGAGTCGACGGCCGCAGCGTTGTGGCGATCGATACTGCCGCCGCCGACAATGTCCGCCGCAGCTTCGAATTTTACGCCTATCACGGCCACACGCTCGATACGCTTGGGCAGGCGCTTGTCGACGAGGGGCGTTCCTACTCGCCGACACAATCGCGGTTCCCTCGCAGCAAGCTGCACACCATCCTGCGCGACCGGAGCTACCTGGGCGAACTGCCGTACAAGGGGCGTTGGCTGGATGGCGCTCACCCGGCTCTGGTCGATATCTCGACCTTCGAACGCGTGCAGGTCCTGCTGGGTGAGAAGACCTATGCCAACCACGAGAGCGTCTACGGCGCGGGCCTGATCGAGTGCGGACACTGCGGCCACCCCGTCGTGGTGGATATCAAGGCGAAGCAAACGAAGGCGGGAGTGCGCGAATACATTTAATGGGGGTATCCCCTTAACTCCGGTGGATTTCTTGTAAGCCTCATTGGAGCAATAGGTTGAGTGGATTTTCTGCCTCTTCGCCAAATGTAATGCAACTGTCTGAGGGAAATAGGGTTACGGTGATTGCACCTGAGTCAAGGGGATACCCCAGTACATTTATTACCGCTGCGCGCGCTATACCCGCAAAGGGCATCCCCGCATCCGGATTCGCGAGGCCGACTTCGACAAGCAGGTGCTGGCACTATTCGCCCGCATGCGCGTCGAGGACGAGAAGGTGCGGAAGTGGATTGTGCGGCTGCTGCGCGAGCGCACCCGCCGCCGCCAGAACAACGAGGCCGAGCGCTTCGAAGACCTGAAGCGACAGATGACTGAGATCAACAAAAAGCAAGACCGTCTACTCAGTCTCCGGCTGATGGATGAAATCGACGAAGAGACCTTTGCCAAAAAGAGCACTGAACTCCGGGACCAGTATGCTCATGCCAAGTTGTTGATAGATGCCCACGGCCGCCAGAGGGACGAAAAAACCGATCTGGCGGTCAAAGTGTTTGAACTTTCGCAATCCCTTGCCGAGAAATGGGATAGCGCCGATATTGCCGCCAAACGAAAGATCCTCGACATTCTCTGTTTGAACTGGACCCTCGAAGACGTAAATCTAACCCCGACAATGAGAAAGCCCTTCGACGTCATCGCCGAAGGGCTTGTAACAACAGATGGTCGGGTTCGCCGCCCTTCGGTTGAACCATTCCTGGCAAAATTGGAGCGCGAACTCGATCCGCAAGTCTATAGCGTTGAGAGGTTTCTAGAACCGGCGGAAGAAGGGGTGTTGTGTGCGGCGGGGTAGGATTGGAGGCTCGGCGGTCGTTCCTGGGCGGGATTCGGGGGCTTGGGCGGCCCTGTATTGACACGCCCCGCGCCCATCAAAGGCGCTTGCTACCTCGACCGTCCCAACCGTCCCACGCGAATTTCAGCCATGTCACGCGGGTGTCGGAGCGTGTTCGGAACCGTCCCACGGCGTCCCAAGCACCGTCCCACCGAACCGAGCGGGCGTCCCACGGGCGTGGGACGAATCGTCCCAAACGGGGCTCACCGAGAAAGTTTTTCGCTCTGTAATTCATTGCTGATCAATAGAATCGGCGATTCCCAGGAAAATCTTGCAGCGTCCCATTCCGTCCCGGAAACCGTCCCACCGGAGTCCCACGCGCCACGGGACGCATCCAGAATCGGGAAGGCTACGGCTTCGGCCATCGCGGGCACCGTGTCGTCTCATGGGGGATACTTTCGGTGCTTCGGGGCTTCACGCAGCCATAAACCCACCACCACAAGCAGGATAAGGCACCAACACCCCCCGGAAAACACGTTCCTGACATCACTTTCCAATCGTCCCACGCCGCCCCAAGGGCGTCCCACGCTCCGGGAGCCGCTGGTTCAAAATGTCGTTCCCGTCGAATCTCCGCCCTGCCAAGGGGTTGCCGGAAATCCTGAAAGCATCTATCGTGCGTCTTTTCAGGCGCGTTCGCGCCTCCATGTATCCAACATCAATCATGAAGTTGCAGGATTCCGTCATGCGCGACAAGTTCTACGCTCTCTGCTTCCTCATCCACCGGTTCATCGACCGGCGGTATGCCATCCGCATCCGCTTCGCCCAGGCGCAGACCACCATCGCCATGAACCGGGGCAAGAAGACCACCCATTACATCCTCAGCCCCAAGGAACGGCAGTGGCTTCTCTTCATCGGCGCTGAGATCGAGCACGATGTGAAGGACATCCTGCAGATTGTCCACTGGAAGACCTACTGCAAATGGGTCCGTGAAGAGAAGCAGGGAATCGAGCCCGGCCAGGTCGGCCGCAAGAAGACCATCACGCAGGACATGATCGACCTCGTGCTCCGCATGGCCCGGGAAAACGTCACGTGGGGCAAGGTGCGGATCGTGGGGGAGCTCAAGAAGCTGGCCGTCTATATCAGCCCGACGACGGTGCTGCGCATCCTTCGCGAGGCTGGGATGGAACCGCCGCCGGACAAGCGAGGCAAGCCAGCGCCCGTCGTGCCATGGTCGACCTTCGTTGCCGGGCATTTGGACTCCATCGTGGCCACGGATTTCTTCACCACGACCGTCTGGTCTTGGCGAGGCAGATTCCAGACGTATTGCCTCTTTTTCATCCACCTCGCCAGCCGCAAGGTCTACTGTTCTCCGGTGACGCTGAACCTGGACGAGCAGTGGGTCATGCAGCAGGCCAGGAACGTGTCCATGTGGATGGAGGATGAGGGCATCGAGCCCCGCTTTCTCCTGCACGATCACGACACGAAATACACCGCCAGGTTCGACGACTTCTTCCGCCAGATTATCAAAGAACATGCCGCCCCGAAGAAGGGGAAGATTCTCAAGTCAATGATCGGCGTTCCTCAAATGAACGGCTACGTTTCATGTTGCACCTCCTTGGCAGCTTGAAGCGGGAACGGGG
>CAYWFP010000156.1:0-6244 GCA_964457365.1 uncultured Planctomycetaceae bacterium | reverse complement strand
AGTCAATCAAGGCTCACGGGAACCATGACCCTTGTGAATCCCGTGAACGCTTACGAGATGTGAATCAAGCGCAAGTCCATCTGTTCAATGCAAGGAGGTTCATGATGAAAACGCTCTATATCGTGTTCGCGATGATGCTGTCGCTCTACAGTGCCGCATACACCGCCGATCGCTTGCCGGTACCAGACGATGAGCAGCAGAAAGATGCGTTGGAGTTGCTGAAGGAAGTGTTTGGCAAAGAGATGGAGAGCCGTGACGCAACAGTGCAGCTCAAGCTTGCCGGTACGATGCTACGCCAAGCGGACGATCCGGCCAACGACGCGGCGACCCGATACGTTCTTTTGATGCACGCGGCGAAGCTGGCTGCCGAGAACGGCGACGCGTCGACGGCGCTCAAGGCGGTCGACAAGCTCGGACAGATGTACAAGGCCAAGACCGGCCAGATCGAACTGAAGGTATTGGAGACTACTGCCCGGGAGGCCAAGACGCCCGAGGAGTACGCGCCTGTCGCCAAGGCATACCTGCAGTTGGCGAAAAAGTCCGTGGATAACGACGAGTACGATATCGCTGACGAGGCCGCACGCGAAGCCTATACCGCAGCCCGCAAAGCCAAGGACGTTAAGCTAACGCAGGCGGCGAAGGAAATGAGAGAGCGTGTCTCCGATGCCGAGAAAGCGTACAGGGATGTGGCTGAGGCCAAGGAGAAGCTCAAGGCGGCCCCTGAAGATCCAGCTGCAAACGGGATCGTGGGCCGTCACCTCTGTTTTAACAAGAACGAGTGGGACGAAGGACTGCCGCTACTGGCCAAAGCCGAGGACAAGGATTTAGCGGCCGCCGCCAAGACCGAGTTGAATGAGCCCGCCGAGACAGAATCGCAGGTCGTGCTCGGAGATGCGTGGTTCGCGCTGGCTGAAAAGGAGAAGGACGAACTTGCCAAGTCGGCGCTCATGTCCCGCGCCAAGCGGCAGTACGAGAAAGCGCTGCAGGAACTCGGTGGGATTATGAAAATCAAGATCCAGAAACAGATCACCGAGGCGTCGAAGTCGATCAAGCCGGTTCATCAGGTTGTGGCGACAACGCCCGGTCCGACCGGGAGTGACGGTGCCGCTTCAACGCAAGCCAACAGCATAGAGAAGATACCGGGGCTTGTGTTGTACGTACCGTTCAATCGGAGCGATATTGAAGGGCGGCGGCTGAAATATCGAAATCACGGGCGGGAAATGACCATGGCGGTCTCCGGCGGCACGCTCCAGTTGACCAAGCGCGGCCGCGACGACGCTGTTACGATCGACGCAACAACATTTGTTTTTACCGGAGGCTGGCGGATGCCCGAAGGGGCCGCGCCGCGAACTACGGCAATATGGATGCGATACCGTCCACCGGTTAACGTCAACCGAGCCGCATACGCTCCAGTTTTATCATGCGGCAAGAGTCAAGGTAATGAAGATTGGACGATCAGTCTTCATCCGAACTTTACTCGATTCTCCTGTGGTGGCACCGGACTCTCATACGGTGCGGTTAAGCCGACCGACGGCCAGTGGCACCATCTCGCCTTCACCTACGACGGGGCCGAGGCAAGAGCCTACTTTGACGGACGCTTATGCAATCGCGGCCAAATTACGGCCCAGGTGCAAGGCAACATGATCATGATCGGTCGTCACCTCAGCGGATCCACCAGAGCCGCAAAGTTCATCGGTGATGTCGACGAGGTCTGCGTCTTCGACCGTGCGCTGTCGGCTGAAGAAATCGCGACTCTTGCCAGCCAAACCGGCGGCACGGTAACGGCCAGCGCGACACAACCAGAAGCGACGCCAGCAAACGAGCAGGCGGAAGAACCAGCGCCGGAAGTCAGCTATGGCAAGGCGGTCGACCTGCTGCGCGAGTACCGGAAAAACCATTGGACTAATCTTGTTCCTGACAACGGGGACTGGCAACGCGGACGGGGCGAATATCGCATGGTGGGGGCTGCCGGAGGCGGACTGGATTTCGGTTGGTCTTGGCCGCTTCCAGAAGGGGTTCGCCGATTCCGGGTGAGGATGCGGTTTCGCATGCTGCAGCGCGGGGCGGTGCAGATCGTGTTCACCGAATCGACGTCGGTCTTCTACGGTAACGGCGTCTCGCTCTGCGATAATTATAATCGTGGCAAGCAGTACACCGGATTTACGGCAGGCGATCTCGGCCGGCTGTATCGCTCGAACGTGCGCAAGCTCCCGCTGCCCGACGATCTGGATAAGGGGAGACACACGCTGGTCATCGAGGTTGACGCCAACGCCGGCATCACTGCCACACTGGACGAGGACAAAACCGTTTCTTGGCAAGGGCAGTTCAATCCCACTTGCGTCCGGCTCCTTGGCGACGAGTTCACCGACTGGTATGTCAACGACCTGCTCTTCGAACCGGCGGAGTAGTGCGCCCCGGCACTGGATCGGCTTTGAACGGGAAGGAAAGGAAGGACTGTCATGCGCCAGATTCGATATTTGCACTCCATGCCCGTGCTGTTTCTTCTCTGCCAAAGCATCTCTTTCGCTGCCGAGCGCTTGCCCGTGCCTGCCGAGGCGCAGCAGAAAGAGGCGTTGGAGTTACTGAAAGAGGTGTTCGGCAAGGAGATGGAAAGCCGCGACGCGGCGGTGCAACGAAAACTTGCCGGTACGATGCTGCACCAGGCGGACGATCCGGCTAACGACGCAGCCATGCGTTATGTGCTCTTGTTGCGGGCGGCCGAAACGGCAGCCGAAGCGGGAGACCAGAAAACCGCACTGGCAGCAGTTAAAAAACTCGGCTCATTATACCAAGCCAAGACCGGTATGATCGAGTTGCGCGTTCTGGGACTCGCTGCCAAGGAAGCGAATACCCCGGCTGAATGCACCCTTGCTGCCCAGAGCTATCTGGACTTGTGCTCAAGATCCATCGACAACGAGGAATTCGATATAGCCAAGCAGGCGGGCCGCGAGGCGTTCGACATCGCCAGCAAGGCCAACAACGCAAAGTTGATGGAAGGGGCGAAAGCGCTGGCAGTCAGGGGGCGTGAAGCGGAAAACGCATATGCAGCGGTTTCCAAGGCAAGGAGAACGTTGAAGGATAATCCCGATGATCCACAATCCAACGAAGCAGTCGGGCGGTATCTGTGTTTTATGAAAAACGAATGGGATAATGGCTTGACCTACTTGTCCAAGAGCGACGACGAAGCGCTGGCCGCCGCCGCCAAGACCGAGTTGAATGAGCCCGCCGAGACAGAATCGCAGGTCGTGCTCGGAGATGCGTGGTTCGCGCTGGCTGAAAAGGAGAAGGACGAACTTGCCAAGTCGGCGCTCATGTCCCGCGCCAAGCGGCAGTACTATAAGGCGCTGCCGAAACTCGGCGGGCTTGTGAAAATCAAAATTGAAAAGCAGATCGCCGAGGCGTCGAAATCAATCAAAGAGATGCATCGAGCGAAGAAGGCCTTTCAGTCTGTACGATCATCTAAGGCTGCGGACAGGACGACAAGGAGCGCTTCTGCAACTGCGGACAACGCCATCAATATCGGAAATATCCCAGGGGTGGTGTTTTTTGTCCCGTTCAATCAAGATGACATACATTTGGGACCTGATGGATACAATGGGCGTTTTTTATATCGCCTTCGAAGGGGAATAGGAAGCAGGATCGCTGTTTTCTCTGGTGGAGCGCTACAGTCGACCAAGCGCGGCGGAAACAACGCTGTTACGATAGACGAAAATATAAGCATCAGGATCTCTGATTACAAGACTCCAGTGGGCACTACACCTCGAACCATAGCGCTCTGGGTGCGATGTTCGCCACAAGCAACTGTCGACAGCAACAATCCTGTGACTGTACTGGCCTGTGGCAGTGACCGCAAACGCGATGACCTGACTTTGCAAATTCAGCCAGGCGCAGTTACTTTCAAGTGCGAGGATAATAGTCTTTCACTTCAGCCGGCTAATCCGACCGACGGAAAATGGCATCATTTTGCACTCACCTTTGATGGCACCGACGCTAGAGGCTATTTTGACGGACGCATGCTTGCTCACAAACGAATGCCGATCCAGATAACTGACAACAAGATGTTTATCGGGCGTCCACTTGATTATGGCAAGGCATCTAAATACCTCGGTGACATCGATGAAATCTGCGTCTTCGACCGCGCACTCTCGCCAGAAGAAATAGCGTTATTAGCCAGACCGGCAGAATCGGACGTGCCCGAGGCGAAACACGAAAATCCGATGGTGATGGGCATAGTCGACCTTCTTCAGGAACATAGGGAGGGACACTGGAAAGATCTGGTTCCGGGAAGAGGGAAATGGATGACGCGGGGCAGGATCTATCGCATCATGCCGACCGGCGGAGCCGGCCCCGATTTCGGCTGGGCGTGGCCGCTGCCGCAAGGCCTGCGCCGCTTTCGCATCACCAAGATTTTTCGCATGTCGGACAACGGTGCCATTCAGGTCGTGTTTACGGAAAAGCCCAACATCATCGACGGCTACGGCGTCGCGCTGTCTTATAAGTGGTACGCCGGATTCAGCGCCGGCAACCTGCGCGCGCGCGGCGGCCCGGGCATGGTTACCGTGCCCATGCCGGAGAAGCGCAACAACGGCTTTTCCACGCTGGTCATCGACGTGGACGCCGACACCGGCATCACCGCCACGCTCGACGGTAAAACCCGCGTATCCTGGCGAGGCCGATTCGACCCGACCTGCGTTTGTATCTCCGGCGACGAGTTCGTCGACTGGTATATTAACAAGTTCGAGCTGCAATTAGACCGAGTCAAGCCATCGGCGGAGAAGCCATCACTTTCGGGGCGTTACCGGCTGAACCAGACAGACAAAATCTGGGAATTCCGCGACGACGGCACCGTCGTCTATCTCGATCTCGGAGGAGAGACGTCGCGGTGGACCTGGGTGGAGGAGGGAAGGATTTTCCGCACTGATAACGCCGTCAGGCATTTTTCATATGTTCGCCCGGGCGTCTGGCGCTGCAAGGAAAAGGGGTACTACTTGAACAAGATCAGAGACGGCGAGGGCGAATAGACAAATCACCCCACGTACCACCGCACCTCCTCCGCCGGCGTCTCGTCCAGCACCTCTGACAGCATCCGCAACTGCTGGCGCTTGTAGTCGATGAGTTCCCGCCGGGTCGAATCACGGTGCCGACGGCTACGCCGCTGAACCATCTTCTTGATCCAGCGGTCCATCTCCCACTCGGCCCACAGCATCTCGCGGCAGGCAGGGTCGACCTCGGCCGGATCAAGGGCCCGGCAGGTCGGCGGCAGGCCGATGTGCGGGCGGCTGGGGTTCAGGCAGGGCACGGGCGTTCTCCTTGCGTTGGCTCGACCGTTTCTTCTCCGGCACCGGAGAAGATCTGGCCTTGGAGAAGCGCCGTCCAGTCAGCCTCCGGAAGGATCTCCATCACCGCCTTGGGCAGGTTCGCTGGGACAGTATCCGGCAGGCACATGGTCAGGGCCATGGCGACGTCATGCACGTCCAGCGTCGGCACCACCGTCGACAGCAGCATGGCGGTCTCTCGCGCACGCTTGAACCGCGACAGGACCGCCCGAGTAGCCCTGGTCATCGGCACGGCCGGGTTGATCAACCCCATCGCCTCCTCCGCTCCCAGTTCCAGCGCCGCGAGCTTGGCCATCATCTCCAGATACCCGACCCGCTCACCGGCAGCCCGCAGCACGTGCTCCAGCAACCACCGCCGGTCGTCCAGCCGGTCTTCGACGTGGAAACACAGGTCGATGTAAATCTGTGCGGCCACGGGGGAGGGATTTGAACCCTCGGCCTCCGGGTTATGAGGACTTTGGAGGCGTTTTCCGCTAGTGGAGTGATCTCAGTAACTTACGACAAAAACAAGCTCTTACGTAAGAGCTTCGACCTTACCATATATACCATGTTTACCATGTTTTTCAAATTCTAGGGTACAGTTTAGGGGTCAGTTTCAGGCCTCTTTTCGAGTCGGCCTCCGTGCTGAGCGCCCGACGGGCTGCCAGCCACGGGTGGTGTGAGATGGATTGAGCCCTTGCCGTAATCCGGCCTGAGGCTATACTGCGCGGCTTCCCCGCCCTAGCGGGGTGGAAAAAGGATGTCGCGTCCGAAATGCCCAGCTTTTCAGCCCGTTTTTCACGCAAGGACACTGCCATGTCGGTCGCCTTTCAGGCTCTGCTGCTCCTCCTTTCCCGTCACATGCATCGTCAGTTGATTGCCGAGAACCAGTTCCTCAAGGTCGAGAACGAGATCCTGCGGAAGAAGTG
>CAYWFP010000155.1:0-6317 GCA_964457365.1 uncultured Planctomycetaceae bacterium | reverse complement strand
CGTCGGCGTCAGGGCCGTAGCGCACCCAGAGATATTCCCAGCCGAGTTTCTGCGGGATCGTGATATCGCCGACAGAGAGCCCCGATTTCGTTTCGCTCGCGGAGAAGTTGAAGGTGACCTCCCAGTTGTCGCTGCCACGCCTTGCCCCGCTTCTCGGGTCGCCCGAGCATGGTGGCGACGTTAGCCATCTGCTCTTCGAAGTCGGCGAAGACCTTCACCCCGGCGATGAGCGGCGTGGCGAAGACGGCGGAGAGCTTGACGAGGCGGAAGCCTACTTCACGGACGGACGCGCTGAAGGCGCGGAGGCGCGCCTTGGCGCGCTTGAGTCCGCGCACCAGGCGGTTGTCGTTGGCGTAGAGCTCGACGTAGGCGGCTCCCGCCCGGATGCCTCGCGAGCGCCGCCTCCATCTCGGCCTCGAGTTCCGGGCTGTCGAGCTTCATCTCCGCGACCTCCAGCGCCCGCGCCTCCAGGTTCTTCAGCTTGGCGAGCGCCTTGGCCAGAAGGCGTCGCCTCGCTTGCGGGAAAAAATCGACGAGTTCCTCCAATAGCGCGGTGGTCGCGTGGTCCACGGCGTCGCCCGCCATGGCCCGGCCGAACTCCTCGTCCGAGACGCCTTTGGAATCGGCCTCGGGCTTGCAGACGCAGTAGATCACGTCGCAGAGAAGCACCGGGTCGGAGACCAGGCGCTCCAGCAGCTTGCCTTCAACGGCGGACATGAGGTCCACGTCAACCAGCGACCGCACCCGCTTGATCGCGGCCACGTCGATGCCGACCGTCCAGGTCCGGCCTGCGTTGTCCTTGAACGTCTTCATGCGTTTGCCTCCCTTACGTGGTCGTGACCCATGCCGGGGCCGTGGTCGAGTAGGTCGGCTTGGCCGTGATCGATACCGTGACCGCCTCCTCCAGCGGTTCGTTGCGGCTGAAGTTGGTGATCGAGAAGTCCGCGTGCAGCCCCTGCGAACCCGCAACGGCGATGTCGCCGTCCATGATGGCGAACCCGATGGCCCCGTTGTTGAAGTAGGCGTCCTTGACGGTGCGGCGCGACCGGACGAGCTCCGACTCGATCACCGCCTCGATCTGGTCCTTCAGGCGGTGCTGCTGCATCTCGCTCGAATCGCCCCGGACCCGCGCCGGGCCCTTGGCGTTTCTGCGAATCGTCTTGTCGAGGTCCTTCGCCATGTATGTTCCTCCAAAAGACCAAAGGGGGACATCCGGCGAGGGAGGGGACAGATTCAGGGGGGAAACGTCAGATTGTTCTGCATGTAGAACTTGGAGGGGTCAAACGGGTAAGAGCACTGAGGTAAAGGCTGCGGAGATGGCAATACGAAACGTCGGTAGATACTCCGATGTGCCGATGAAACGAAACATGCTGGGTGAGCTTGACAATTTTGCGCAAAAAGGCTAATCCGGTTAACCTCTTTGCGATGCGAAGTCAAGTCCGACCAGAACGGACTTGACAATACGCAGCAATGCGGCTAAACTTATTAGCCTCATTGGACGATATTCTCAAGTAAGGAGATGACAAATGCGTTTTGAGGACTTCTTGACCACACATCCCGTTTTCAGCGTGAATGAGCTGTCGGCGCTCCGGGACAAGAAGGCTAACCGGTGGACGCTTAAGGCGACGCTGGCGTATCACCGGAAGCAGGGCCACATCCTCCAGGTGCGACGGGGGCTCTATGCCACTGTGCCGCCGGGTGCGTCGCCAGACACGTGTCCGGTGGACCCGTATCTTCTGGCGTCCAAGATGGCCGAGGATGCCGTGCTTGCCTATCACACGGCGCTCGAGGTTCATGGGAGGGCCCACGCGGTCTTCGAGCGGTTCCACTACCTGACGAACAAGGCCGCGCGTCCGGTGGAGTTCCGCTCTTACCGCTTCCAGAGTGTCCGTCCCCCAGCCGCTCTTCGGGCCAAGCAAGAGGAACACTTCGATGTCAAGACTGTAGACCGTGCGGGCGTGGCCATTCGAGTTACCAGCCTCGAACGAACGCTCGTGGATGTCTTGGATCGCCATGATCTGGCAGGTGGGTGGGAAGAGATATGGCGATCCTTGGAAGCAGTCGAGTTCTTTGACCTGGATAAGGTCGTCAAGTATGCGCTTCTTCTCGACAACGCGACGACAGCAGCCAAGGTTGGGTTCTACCTCGAACAGCACCGCGAACCGCTGATGGTCGAAGATGCCCACCTCGCGCCACTCAAGACACATCGTCCTAAGCGCCCACACTACATGGACCGCGATGGTCGGGGGAAGGGGCAGCTTTCCCCCGAGTGGAATCTCGTCGTGCCTGTCCAGGTCGCGGAGCGTTCCTGGGAGGAGACACGATGAAGATCTCGCGCGAAAGGCTTCTGTCGGAATCCCAGGCGACGGGCTTCCGCCCCGAAGTGCTTGAGAAGGTCATACACCTGCTGAATCTGCTGGAAGGTTTCCAGGCACACCCCTTCCTGAAGGGCAGGTTCGCGCTCAAGGGCGGCACGGCACTCAACCTGTTTCTGTTCGACCTGCCGCGACTGTCGGTGGACATCGATCTGAACTATGTTGGCGCAGTGGAGCGCGAGAAGATGGAGGATGAACGGCCAAAGATTGAACAGGCTGTACAGGCCGTGTGCTCGCGCGAAGGCATAAGCATCACGCACATCCCTGGCGACCATGCGGGGGGCAAGTGGCGACTGCGCTATGAAAGCGCCCTAGGCGAGGGCGGCAACCTTGAACTCGACCAGAACTTCATGTTCCGCGTGCCGCTCTGGCCGGTCAAAACGCAGGATGCAGAACTCGGCTCCTACTCGGCCACGCAGATCCCCGTTCTCGATCTTCATGAACTCGCCGCCGGTAAGCTCACGGCGTTGCTGGCCAGGAAGGCGAGCCGCGACCTCTTCGACGCCCACGAACTGCTGACGCGAAGCGACCTCGACCGGGCAAAGTTGAGACTGGCCTTTGTGCTCTATGGTGCAATGAACCGAAAAGACTGGCGGACCGTGGCAATTGACGATGTGGGATACGACCACCGTGAACTGGAAAACGAGCTGATCCCGGTCGTCCGCGCAGAGCTTCTGGCCAAGCGGAAGGCAGGCTACTGGGCCGAGAGCATGATCACGGAATGCCGCGACCGGCTCGGTGCGGTCCTGCCAATGGCGGCCAACGAGATCGCCTTCCTGGATCGGATTCTCGATCACGGCGAGATCAAGCCAGAATTGCTGACCACAGACGATGAGATGGCTGAGCGGATCAGAATCCACCCGTTGCTGCAGTGGAAGGCGGTAAATGTCCGAAAGCACAGAAAGGTATGACGAGATGCCGAGTGATCTCCCCAACTCCACAAACGACGATGTGACAGTTCCGAGCAGCCGAAAGCTGGCCCAGACATGGCCTTTCCCCCGCTACTACGCCTATCAGCGGAAGATGCGAGAGACGGCGAAGCAGTGGTTCGATAGCAAAGCCCTGCCGCGCGATCCCAAGTACACCTTTATTCTGGATAAGTGGGAGAACTGGCCCAGCAATCTGATCCTGCCGGAAGTGGTGGATTACATCAGGCGGCACAAGGCTATCTGCGAGGGCGAAGGGAGGCCGTTCCCGCTTCACAAGTATCTTCATCACGGCCTGAGCAGTCAGGCGATGGCGTTCAATCTGGTCGGGCCACTTATCGTGCGCCAGGACTACGAGCCACTTCTCGCCGCGCTTCGGTCGGTCGGAGTCTCGTGCGAGAAGCAACTTGAGGATGCGGTGTTCGAATTCGAGGACCGCAAAGTGTTCAATAAAGACTCGGGACAACCCACATCCATCGACGTCGCCTTGCGCGACGCGTCTGGGCGTCCGTTCGTATTCATGGAGTCCAAGATGATGGAGACGGAGTTCGGAAGTTGCACGGTTCTCGGCATGGGCGATTGTGCCGGGAAGAATCCGCTGCCCGCGAAAACGGGCTGCTACCTTCATCACATCGGTCGCCCGCCCAGGCCGCGACCACGTAGAACAGAAGCTTGCCCTGCACGTCGATGAACATCGTCAGATGCTCCGCGCCGATGGGCACCTCGCGCCGCTTGTAGCCGTTCAACTTCTGCGCGATCTGGTCGGCGGTGAGCGACTCGTCGTCTTCCACGCCCCTTTCCGGCAACGGCTCGTTCTGGTACTCGGCGAAGAAGGCGGCCTCGTCCTGGAGTTTCAGATTCATGGCATGCTGGCGGACAAGGTAATGCATCCAACGCTAAATGGCTCAAACTAGCATGTGGGCTGCCATTTAGCGATGACGCCCAAACCATCACAACGCTTGGCAACAAGTGTCTTAGGCGCAGATCTGATCTGCCCCCAAAAGTGATGCCAATCATACTGCAAGTTCCAGTGCACCTGGAACTTGCGTATGGCGGCCGCGACATTCCTGCTCATGCCTTGGCCTCCAGGTAGGGGCGAATCTTGACCTCCACCCGATTGACCCGCGCGTATTCCAGTATCTTCTGCATGGACGAGCCTGGCCGTTTGCGATAAACGTCCAGGGCCTCCAGAAATACATCGAGGCCGATCTTGTTTCGGTACTTGAAGCAATCCGCGAGCGTCTTCTCCGGATCGTAAAGCTTGATCGTCGCCCCGCCAATATCGTGCTCCGAAATACCTGTCTTATACGAAGCGATGGCGAACCGGTATATCGCAAGCGGGGCATCTTTGCAGGCGGGATAACGGGCGGTGCGGGGAATGGCCAGATCGATTCGGTGCGGGATCTGCGTAGTCAGCTCGTGAAGCGCCAGGGCGGAGATCAGGCAGACCACTCCCTGCGGAATCCGACCGGCCACGAGGGCCAGATCGGGATCGGCCACTGGCGGAAGGTCGACAAGGCGGTAGAGGCCGCGCGTGAGCCGCTCCAGCGTGCCATTGTCGCGCAGCGCATACAGCGTGCGCGGGTGAATGCCGGAGGCAAGTGCCTCTCCGGTTCGGATCATCCCGCCGTGCGCGGTGATGATCTTGATTGTCGTGTCTGTGGATGACGCCATGGCGAATCCCTTGGATAAGAGAGCAACCACATAGTAATAAGTGGCTGCGATCTTATCCAGCTAAATCTTGGTTCTATTTCTTGTTTTGGCCCTCAACCTGTACGGGGTGTTAAGTTGACTCTAATCTGCGTTAACTAAGCCCTTGTGTTAACCAATTTTGCTGAGACTTTTGCGAGATTTTTGGGCCGAGACGGGGGTAGCGAGGCCAGGGTGCGGGGCTGGCCGAGCGGTCTCTGGTGGGGTAGCATCTTGACCGAGTTCCTGTAACGCGTTGCCGCACAGGGCTTTGCGCGGCGTATTTTGTGGGCTTTTCCGAAAAAGACCCGACTGTTAACAAAATAGCCACCCGCTGGGTGGCGTGTGATATTTGGCTCCACAAGCTGAACGGCTTTTATAACTTGTCTCTGTTTTTCGAGAAAGCCATATCGCACTGACCGAATTAGCTTTACGGCTTCCGGAGAATCATTTTGGCCTTGCGGATTACGAATAACCCCGGTTTGAAGGTGCGCACTCTCGCCGAACATTTGTACCACGCTGAAGTCGTTACAAAACGCCTTGACAATCCGTTCATTTGCAGTAATATACATGTACATGCATGTATATGCATGATGGGAGGGTCGAGATGGCGACGAAAACGATCAGCATAGACATGGCCGCCTACGAGCGCCTGACTGCTGCGCGGCGTGGCAATGAGTCCTTCAGCCGTGTCATTCGTCGACTGGTTCCAGCGCCACTGGATGTCGATGCCTACCTGGCAGGGCTTGATGCCTCGCCAATCGGCTATACTGCGGCCAAGGCCGTCGAGCGTCACGAAGAGGCCCGTCATGCGCCGTCGGCACGCACACGCTGATGGCCTGCCTCGACACCACCTTCCTCATCGATCTTGGTCGCCGGAAAGGCGCGATTAGGGAACGCGCGCGGGAGAAGTTGCGCGAGTTGGCCGAGCGGGGCGAACGCCTCTCCACCACCCGTTTCAACGTGGCGGAGCTTCATGTAGGCATTTTTCGGGCAGATGATGCGGAACGCGAACGGAAAGCGGTCGAGGCGGTGTTGAGCGGTCTCGCTATTCTCGACTTCGACCGGGACAGTGCGGCTGTCTTCGGTCGCATGACCGCCCATCTACAGCGGCTTGGCCGTCCCGCCGGGGATATGGATGTACTCATTGCTGCCACCGTCCTCGTAGCCGGGGAGATACTCATCACTCGCAACCCGGTTCACTTCGACGACATCCCGGGACTGACCGTCGAAGCGCACTGAACTGTCGAGTAGGAGTTTAACGCATGTTTCCCTTCTCCAGTTTTCACGATAATTCGGTCAAAGAACTGTTTCCAGGCCGATTTCC
>CAYWFP010000154.1:0-6357 GCA_964457365.1 uncultured Planctomycetaceae bacterium | reverse complement strand
GCTCGACCGCCGCGGCGTCAAGCACGAGGTGCTCAACGCCAAGCACCACGCGCGCGAGGCCGAGATCGTCTCCAAGGCCGGCCAGATCGGCCAGGTCACCGTGGCCACCAACATGGCCGGGCGCGGCACCGACATCAAGCTCGGCGCGGTCGAGCTGCCGGAGCTGCTGGAGCATTGGAAACGCTGGGGCTTGGTGCCCAAGAAGGGGCTCTCGCCGGAGATGCCGCTCGAGGAACTCGAGGAGGCGCTCCTGCGGCACTGGGTGAGCTATTACCTCGAGGATGTCGCCGACGATTTTCAGAGCAAGACCGTGGCGCAGTGGCGCAAGCTGCTGCAGAAACGTCTGGATGAACTCTGGCTCACCGGCCCGGTCGTCTGCGCCAGCGTCGCCGAACTGGGCGGGTTGCACATCGTCGGCACCGAGCGGCACGAGGCGCGGCGCATCGACAACCAGCTTCGCGGCCGTTCCGGGCGGCAGGGCGATCCGGGCTCGAGCCGCTTCTTCCTTGCACTCGAGGACGACCTGGTCCGCCTCTTCGCCCCCGAGCGCATGGCCAACCTGATGCGCAGCATGGGCCTCAGCGACGGCATCCCCATCGAGAGCCGCATGGTCAGCCGCACCATCGAGAACGCCCAGCGCAAGGTCGAGGAGCGCAACTTCGAGATCCGCAAGAACCTGCTCGAGTACGATCAGGTGATGAACGAGCAGCGCACCATCATCTACGACAAGCGCCAGGCGTGGCTCAAGGGCGAGAACCTGCGCGAGGACGTGCTGGGCTTCTGCCTCGAACACGTCGCGATCGCCGTCCCGCCGTACATGGAGGCGCACCCCGACGACTGGGATTATCCCGCGATCCAGCGTTTCATGCTCGAGGCGTTCTTCATCGAGGTGCCGCTGGCGGAACTGATGTCGGTCAAGACCGAGCGCAACCCGCAGGAAGCGATGATCGAACTGCTGCAGGAGCGCGTGGAGAAGGCCTACGAGGCCAAGAAGAAACAGATCGGCGAGTCGAGCCAGCGGACGCTGGAGAAGCTGGTGCTGCTGGAGATCGTCGACCGCAAGTGGATGGACCATCTCTACGCCATGGACCTCTTGAAGGGCGGCATCCACCTCTGGGGCTATGCCGGGCAGGATCCGAAGCTGCGTTACAAGCGCGAAGGCTACGAGATGTTCCGCGAGCTCTGGGACAGCCTGCAGGCGGAGGTGGCCGAGCTGATCCTCAAGGTCAAGCCGGCCGAGGAGATGAAGGTCTCCTCCCAGGTCGAGATCGAGGAGACGGTGCACGACGAGTTCGACGCCTATGCGCAGGAGGCCGACCAGCGCGGCGCCGGCGCGGGCGCGGAGGCGCACGTGGCGCAGATCGTCAACACCGGCAAGAAGGTCAAGCCCAACGAGCCGTGCCCCTGCGGCTCGGGGAAGAAGTACAAGAAGTGTTGCGGGCGGTGAGGGGGCTATGCGCGCTTTTCTGGGCTGTCTCTGTCGCACGGAGTCGTGCGCGTCCTGCGGCTTTCCGCTCAAGACGTGGTGGCGCAACATCGACTTCTTCTGCCCGTCCTGCGGACGCGACCTGAAGCCGTATATTGACCGGTGCACGCTTTCGATGCGTCTGGCCGCGATTGCCGGGGCGGCAATAATGATCGCGGGGACGGGGCAACTGGCTTATTTCATGAGCCTTGCATTCGGTGAATTGCTGGGATTTCACGAAGCCTTGAGCAGTTTGCATATTAGTGAGAATACGAGTCCGGTTCAAATTGCGCGCGCGGATATGGTGTTGACGTCTCCGCCGCTTGCGTTGTTGGATGTTTTTTCATGCTCTATCGCGGTATTGGTCTGTGTGATTCCACTTGGTATTGTTCTCTCATGGCGTTTCATAAGAATCATCCACAAAGAAGCCCAAGCGAGAGAGTATGCCATGCAATCCCGCGATAAGTTGTTGAAGATAGCAAGGTGGTCTGATCTTTGGGCTGCCATGTTTACGGCTATGTTTATTGCGCTTCCTCTGGCAGCGGTTACGATTTTGAAAGAGAAGGATTTTGTGTTTATTCCAACCGCAAGCCAGCTAACGGCGGTTATTGGTTTCTTTTCTGGCGCCTTTTGTATGTTGTTTCTCGCTGAAATTTTTGATGCCGCCTTTCGCACCTTCCCCGACTTCACCAAGATAAAACTCGTCCCCAACCCCGCCGGCCCCGACGCGGTGCCGGGGTTTTTCATTCAGGCCAAGGACGAATCCGACGCATGCGCATCCTGATCGATCTCGTCTACTGCCTCACACTGGTGCCGCATTACCTGTATCATCGGCTGGTCACCCGCAAGTACGGCCCCGACGCGTGGGAGAAACTCGGGGGCGTGCCGGCGCGGTCGGGCGGGAAGAAGTGCCTCTGGGTGCATGCCGTCTCGGTGGGCGAGACCATGGCCGCGCGCACCATTATCGAAGCGTTCGAGCAGGCGCATCCGGACTGGGAGATCCGCCTCTCCACCACCACCGCCACCGGCCGCGAGGTGGCGCGGAAACGTTTCGGCGAGGATCGCGTCTTCTATTGCCCGCTCGATCTGTCGTGGATGGTGAAGCGCGTGTTTCGTCGGATCAGGCCCGACCTGGTGGTGCTGATGGAGCTGGAGGTCTGGCCGAACTTTCTCGTCGTCGCCGAGGAGTGGAGCGTGCCGGTGGTCGTCGCCAACTGCCGCATTACCGAAAAAAGCCTTCGCGGCTTCGAGCGGCTGGGAAACCTTGCGCGAAAAATGCTGAACCGCGTGCGTCTCTGGCTGGCGCAGTCGGAGGAGTATGCTTCGCGCCTCCGTTCTCTGGGCATTCCCGCCGAGCGCGTCGCCGTGGTCGGTTCGGTCAAGTACGACACGGTCCCGACCGAGCTGGATGAGGGTATCCGGGCGGAGTACCGCGCGCTCTTCGGCGTGGACGGCGCGCCGCTCCTGGTCGCCGGAAGCACGCACCCCGGCGAGGAAACCGCGGTGCTGCGCGCGTGCAAAGCGCTGTGGGAGGGCGATTTTCCGGACTTGCGCGTCGTGTTGGTGCCCCGGCATCCCGAGCGCCTGGATGCGGTCGAGCGCGAGGCGGCCGGCTTCGCCGCGGTCCGGCGCCGCAGCGGGTTGAGCGCGAAAACGCCCGCCGACGCGCCGGTAGTGCTGCTGGACACGATGGGGGAGCTCGCGAAGGTCTATGCCGCGGCGGATCTGGTCTTCGTCGGCGGCAGCTTGATCGAACACGGCGGGCAGAATATAATGGAACCGTGCGGTTTGGCGCGGCCGACGGTGATGGGGCCGAGCTGTTACAACTTCGACGAGGCGGTCGAGACGCTCCGCGGCTGCGACGGGTACCGACCGGTCGAGGCCGATGACGCGCTCGCCGCGGCTTTCGCGGAGTTGCTCCGTGCGCCCGAAACCGCCGCGGCGATGGGGCGGCGCGCGCGCAAGGCCTTGCTCGGCAGGCAGGGCGCGACGACGCGGACGATCGAACTGCTGGACGGGATCCTGCGCGATGGCGATTGACGAAGTGGTCGAACGCTTCTTCTGCGAGATCTGCCTTGAGGGCGGCATGGCCGACGAGGCCCAGCTCGAGCGCTGCCGCAAGATCCAGGAAGACCTCGCCGCCGAGGGCATCGAGCGCCGCATCGGCGAGATCATGATGGACGAGGGCCTGCTGAGCAAACCGCAGGCGCTGAAGGTCCTCAAGCAGGCGCACAAGAAGCGTGGCGACAAGCCCCGCATCGGCGGCTTCGAGATCCTCGACAAGATCGGCGAGGGCGGCATGGGCATCGTCTACCGCGCGCGGCAGGCCTCGATGGACCGCATGGTCGCGCTGAAGCTCCTGCCGCGGCGGCTCTCCAAAGACCCGCGTTTCGTCGAGCGTTTCCTGCGCGAGGCGCGGACAAGCGCGCGGCTCAACCACCGCAACGTTGTCACCGCCATCGACGTCGGCGAGGCGCAGGGCTATCACTACTTCGCCATGGAGCTGATCGACGGCGAGACCTTCGAGGATGTCCTCGAGCGGCGCGGCAAGATTCCCGAAAACGAGCTTCTGCCGTTGGCGGTGCAGGTCGTCGACGGCTTGCACCACGCCGCCGAGATCGGTATCACCCACCGCGACATCAAGCCGGCGAACATCATGTTCTGCAAGGACGGTTCGATCAAGATCGCCGACATGGGTCTCGCCATCGTCGGAGATACCGGCGGAGAAGGCGAAGGAGATTCCGGAAGCATCACCGGCCACGACAAGCGCGCCGGCACGCCGCATTACATGGCGCCCGAACAGGTCGAGGGCAATCGCGACCTGGATTTCCGCACCGACGAATATGCCTTGGGCGCCTCGCTCTTCGAGCTGGTGACTGGGAAACGGCCGTTCGACGGGGCCAACGCGCAGGCAATCATGGCCAAGCGCCTCTACGAGGATCCGCCGGTGGCCTGCGAGGTGGACAACAAGGTCAGCCGCGGCTTCGCGGCGGTGCTGCTGAAGATGATGCAGCGCGATCCGGCGAATCGTTACCAGGACAGCGCTACCCTGATCGCCGATCTGGAAGCCGTCGCCGCCCGGCGCAAACCCTCGTGCATGGATCTGGTGCCGGGCAAAAGCCGCGCCCGCCGCCGCCGTCGCAAGCCGGCGAACGTTTACCTCACCGGATTGGTATTGATGCTCGTGCTCGCCGCCGCCTGTGTAGCCCTCTTCGTGATGCTTAATCCCGCGGTTCTCGAGCGGCCGAGCCATCCGGGGGGCGCGGTCTGGGACGGGCCGCCGCCGCCGGTCTCGTTCGAGAAAGCCGAGGACGGATGGCGTCTGTGGATCGCCGCGCGGGATTTGCATCATCGGCTGGAATCGTCCGGTGAGAGTGACAACGCCTTGCGCGAGCAGGTGATTAAGGCTTACCTCGATCTGCTCGAAACGGCGCCGCACAGCTCTTATGCCGCCCGCGCCAAGCTGCGTCTGGAACGGCTGCGCAAATAGCGGTTGACGCTTTGTGCAAAACCCGTATAGTAGGTGTACGGGATACTTATGGACTGGAGCCTGACCGGGTGAGAGTGGGTGGCGCGAAGAGTGCTGCCGGTCGGGGTTCGGACTCTCGGACGGGACGAAACGGATCGTCCCGTATTTCTTGGAAACAGGAGGTGTTATGAGTGTGACCGATACGACGCTGCCTTACAAGATCGCCGATATAAACCTGGCCGATTGGGGGCGCAAGGAAATCGAAATCGCCGAACAGGAGATGCCCGGCCTGATGGCCACGCGGGAGAAATACGGCCCGCAGAAGCCGCTCAAGGGTGTTCGCGTCATGGGGAGCCTTCACATGACCATCCAGACGGCGGTGCTTATCGAAACGTTGAAGGCCCTGGGCGCCGACGTACGCTGGGCGACATGCAATATCTTCTCCACCCAGGATCACGCCGCCGCCGCTATCGCAGCAACCGGCACACCGGTTTTCGCCTGGAAGGGCGAGACGCTGGAGGACTATTGGTGGGCGACCAAGCAGGCGATGACCTGGTCCGACGGCAAGGGGCCGCAACTCGTCGTCGACGACGGCGGTGACGCGACGCTGCTGATCCACCGCGGCTGCCAGGCCGAGGACGACCCGACGATCCTGGACGAGGCGACCGACAACAAGGAACTGCAGATCGTCAACGGCTTGCTCAAGAACGTCCAGAAAGAGGACAACCGGTTCTGGCACAAGGTCGCCGCCGAGTGGAAAGGCGTCTCGGAGGAGACGACCACCGGCGTGCATCGGCTTTACCATATGCAGAAGAAGAGCGAACTCCTGGTCCCGGCGATCAACGTCAACGACTCGGTGACCAAGAGCAAGTTCGACAACATCTACGGCTGCCGGCACTCGCTCGTGGACGGCATCATGCGCGCGCTGGACGTGATGATCTCGGGCAAGGTGGCGATGGTTTGCGGCTACGGCGACGTGGGCAAGGGCTCGGTCGAGAGCCTGCGCGGGCAGAACGCGCGCGTGATGGTCAGCGAGATCGACCCGATCTGCGCCCTGCAGGGGTGCATGGCCGGCCTGACCGTCTGCACCGTCGAGGACGCGCTGCCGCTCGCGGACATCTATGTCACCACCACCGGCAACAAGGATGTAATCACCATTGACCACATGGCCCGGATGAAGGATCAGGCCATCGTCTGCAACATCGGCCACTTCGACAACGAGATCCAGGTCGAGAAGCTGATGGAATACCCCGGCGTGAAGCGCACCACCATCAAGCCGCAGGTGGACATGTTCACCTTCCCCGACGGCCACAGCGTCTTCCTGCTGGCCGAGGGGCGGCTGGTCAATCTCGGGTGTGCCACCGGCCATCCGAGCTTCGTCATGTCCAACAGCTTCACCAACCAGACGCTGGCGCAGATCGAT